>JAYVIV010000092.1:0-8561 GCA_043769985.1 Arcicella sp. | reverse complement strand
GACGGAATTGGGCAAGAAGTTACTGCCGTCGGTAGAAAAGTTTTAGAGAAAATCGCTGAGAAATTCGGTCATGAATTTACGTATGACGAAGCCCTCATCGGTCACGTTGCCATTGAAGCAACGGGCGATCCTCTTCCAGAAGAAACACTCATAAAAATGCGTGCTTCAGATGCTATCCTTTTCGGAGCGGTTGGGCATATCAAATATGACAACGACCCACACGCCAAAGTACGTCCAGAACAAGGACTTTTGAAAATGCGTAAAGAGTTGGGGCTATACGCCAACCTTCGCCCAATCAAATTATTTGATGAATTGTTAGAAGCCTCTTCTATCAAACCAGAAATTTTGAAAGGTGCAGACATTCTATTCTTCCGTGAATTAACGGGCGATGTTTATTTCGGAAAAAGAGAAAGAATCGACGAGGGAAATACGGCTTATGACACCATGATTTACAGCAAATACGAAGTAGAACGTATTGCCCGCAAAGCCTTCGATGCCGCCATGACCCGTGGGAAGAAATTAATGTCAGTTGATAAAGCTAACGTGCTGGAATCAAGCCGTTTATGGAGAGAAACCGTTTTGGAAGTTGCTAAAGATTATCCAGAAGTACAAGTTACACACCAGTTTGTGGATTCATGTGCGATGATGTTAATCAAAGACCCAAAACAGTTTGATGTAGTGGTTACGGGTAATCTTTTTGGCGATATTCTAACGGACGAAGCCAGTCAAATTGCAGGTTCGATGGGAATGTTAGCCTCTGCTTCTATCGGTGATGGAACGGGTGTTTATGAGCCAATACACGGTTCTGGACATGATATTGCAGGAAAAGGCATCGCCAATCCAATGGCATCAGTATTGTCAGCAGCCTTGTTATTAGACATTGCTTTTGGCATGAAAGCAGAATCAGAAGCCGTTATTTCCGCCATTGATTCAGTCTTGAAAGCAGGTTTCCGCACAGGAGATATTGCCACAAAAGGCACCCCAAAAGACATGATTTTGGGAACGAATGCGATTGGGGAGGAGATTTTAAAAAGGTTATAATTTCAATAAAAAGGCTGACGAAAAATTATTTCATCAGCCTTTTTCACATTTATTAATATTCTATATTTCAAGATTTATAAATCTCTATTTTACTACCAATATCATCCAAAGTAGCATATTTCACAACCTCTCCCAAAACAATTATCGCAGGATTTGATAAGTCATTTTCTTCTGCAATCATTTTCAAATCTTTCGCAAACCCCACTCCCACTTTTTGATTTTCGGTTGTTCCATTTTGAATAATCGCAACTGGCAACTCTCCCTTTCCTAATGACTCACAAATCTCTGAAATTTGAGATAATTTACTCATGCCCATCAAAACCACAATTGTAGCAGTTGTCTGTAACGCACCAGCCAAATCATCCGAAAGTGAGCTATCTATTTTTGTACCCGTTATCACCCAAAAACTTTCACTTACTCCTCTGGTGGTCAAGGGAATACCTGCATAACCAGCCGCCGCAACCGATGATGAAATCCCAGGAATATAAGCCGTTTCTAAACCAAAGTTCTTGGCATATTCAATCTCTTCCATCCCACGCCCAAAGATAAATGGGTCGCCACCTTTCAAGCGTACAACATGTCCATACATATACGCCTTCTCAACAATCATAAAATTGATAGCATCCTGCGAATGACTCTCGCCTGGGCGTTTTCCCACGTATATTTTCTCACAATCTGATTGACAATAATCCAGTAATTCATCCGCAATCAAAGCATCATAAAGCACCACATCAGCACTTTTTAAAGCCTTAATCGCTTTAACCGTAATTAAATCTGGATCACCAGGACCTGCACCCACAACGGTCAGTTTAGGTCTTGGATCTAAGGTATTAAAATGTTCTAAATTATTCATAATTCGATGTTTGAGGTTCGATATTCGATGTTTGGGAATGAAACCAAACATCGGACATCGAATCACGAGCCACTAAACAGTAACCAACTCCTCACGAAATGCCTTTGCCAAACCTAAAAACGCCTGAGCCTCAGCAATATATGATTTTGCAAATTCTTGTGACGGTTCATTTTGATTAATTTGTAAAACCATTTCTTGAAATGTTTTATCACCCAAAGAAATATCACCTGTTACCACAAAGTTCTCTTGAAATTTATCAATCACACCACTTTGCGTTGAAGCACTTACTGACTTATCTAAAAGCAAAGCCTTCGCTGCACTTACAAAAACACTGTAAGCATGATAAATTGAATCCGCAAATCTATTTTCTTCATAAGCAGCCTTCGTCCAATCAAATTTCTCCTCCGATTCCATCAACAAAGTTGCCACCAAATCAATAATCACACTGGCACATTCACCCACGCCAATCTCAGTTTTGAATTGTTCAGTTCCGCCCCAATCAATAAAATCATCATCTTTCAAAGTCGTTAAATCCGCTACTGGTTTCAACAAAGTGTAAAAATATTTCTCTCCCTGACGGTCATAATAATCATTAAAATATTCCCCTTCATTAGCATTTTCTTCGTAATTATTCAAAACTACTCTTAACACATCTGGACCTCTTTTTGAAGGAACTTTAATTACTTTATCTGCCACACGACCTAAACCATCTCCAAGAGTACCGCCACCTAAAAGTACTTGTAATGCAGGTAGAACACGTTTATCAGCCGCTTTCAAGGAAGAGCCATGAAAACCAATATTCGCCATACCATGTTGTCCACATGAATTCATACAACCCGAAATCTTAATTTTTATTTCGTTATTATGGATTAATTCAGGGAAATCTTCTGTAATAACGGATTCTAATTTTGAAGTAATATTTGTACTATCAGAAATCGCTAAATTACAAGTATCCGTTCCTGGACAAGCCGTAATATTTGCCATTGAATTTGCCCCAGCTGCTGCCAAATCGTGTGCTGCCAAAACAGCATAAACGTATTGCAAATTTGCCTCTGGAACAAATTTCAACATCAAACCTTGGTTAATTGTAACCCGCACATCGTCCCCAATATATCCCTCCAATTGTTCAATCAAAGAACGAGAAGTCGTTGAATGAATGTTTCCATTAAGAATTCTCACATAAACACCGTAAAATCCTTTTTGCTTTTGTTCAAAAGTATTCGTAGCCTTCCATAATTCAAATGCAGTAGTTGTTTCAACCACATTTTTATCAATTTTTGAAGGCATTTCTTCCTCTAAAACCGACCACTTTCCAGAAGTAATATCAATCTGAACCGACTGGTTTTTCAAAGCCGTTCTCTCTTCTTCAATTAATTTGGTAAGTGACTCAAAACCAATTTTTTGAATTAAATATTTAATACGTGCTTTATGACGTGAATTACGCTCTCCGTGACGATCAAAAACCCGCAAAGTAGCCTCTAAATATGGAATAATTTGGTCTTCCTCTAAAAACTCATACGCAACCTGTGCTAACAAAGGTTGAGCTCCCAATCCACCACCAACAACAACCTTAAAACCACGTTTGCCATCTTGAATTTTAGGAATAAAACCCATGTCGTGCATATAAGTCAAAGCTGTGTCTTCATCAGTGTTTGAGAACGCAATCTTGAACTTCCGCCCCATCTCTTGACAAATCGGATTTCTCAGAAAATAACGAAAAGTTGCATCTGCATAAGGAGCAATATCGAAAGGCTCATTTGGTTCAATGCCTGTCGAAGGAGAAGCCGTAACGTTACGTACAGTATTCCCACAAGCCTCACGAAGCGTAATATCATCTTCTTCTAATTTTGCCCATAATTCAGGCGTTCTATCCAAAGAAACAAAGTGAATCTGAATATCTTGACGAGTAGTTAAATGAAGATTTCCCGTAGAATATTCATCCGAAATGTCTGCCATTCGTTTCCATTGCTTGAATGTCATCTTTCCGTAAGGCAATTTAATCCTAACCATCTGTACACCCTGCTGACGTTGCCCATACACACCACGAGCCAAACGAAGGCTACGAAATTTCTCCTCATGAATTTTTCCTTCACGAAACATTTCAATTTTACGGGCTAAATCAACAATGTCTTTCTCGACAAGAGGGTTTTCAAGTTCAGTTCTGAAACTTTGCATGGCTTTCTTTGTAAAATTTATTAATTTACTAATTTTTAAGTTGTTATAAGAGACTACATCTCAACAACCTATTAACTTAAAACTTAATGATTTAGTTTACTCTATTAGACTTATAGATTTAAAGTAAAATTAAGTAAGAAATCTATTCAATCAATGTTTTTGATAAAAAAGTTTAGTATTCTTTTACTAAATGAAAAATATAACTAAATTTGTTTGTTATTGAATCATTATTACATTTACAGTATCTTTTTTCGCCGCTAATGATTGTACTTTTAAAGAAATAGCAACTTTTGGTATAATTTTTGATTCACCAGAGTTATCTATCAACCCACAAAATCTCATGAAAAAAAGTTTATTTATCCTCGCATCGACCGTATCTTTAATATTATCGGGTTGCACAGACACTAAAAAAGTAACCGAAATTCAAGACCAAGTTCGTCGCTTAGAAAGTCAAGTACTTAAAGAGCGTCAAGAGAACGCTGAATTAAGTAGCTTTCGTTTCAGTTTAGAAAGTCAATTCAAAAAGAAAAGTGAGGATTACGTTAAATGTCAAGAGGATAGTAAAGAGACGTTTGAATCTTTGAGTATAAAATACAATCGTTTATTGGATGATTATAATAAACTTCAATCATCGTATAAATCTTTAAATGAAACTTATGAAGCAAGTAAAGAGAATTCAACTCGTGTTATTGCTGAATTAGAAGAAAGAATGAGGCAAATTAGAACTGCCAAAGGAAAACGTTACGCCCGCAGAGACTAATAATCATAAAATCAAAAAAGCCTTTAATTTTAAAATTAAAGGCTTTTTTGATTTTATCATACTCCCCTTTGATTCTTAGTTCTTTCAAATGAAAAAATATATTTTAAACCAACCGACAAATTAATCCATCCATCATTCATAGTATCACTATAAGAATTTACGCCTGCAATTACAGAAGTATTTAATATATTATAAGGCGTTGTACCATCTAATTTATCGTTGTTAATCCAATTGTACCCTATATTAAGATTCAACAGCAAATCTTTACTTAATTTGTAATCTACTTTAATACCTAAAGGTATTACTAATTCACGAGTATAGTAAATTCCCGCCTTTCCAATACCAGTTCCAGTAGGTTGAAATAAAGTTGTATGTTTAGAAGCATTTTCGGAAGTTGCTCGTAAAAATAGACCACTTTTTATGTCAAATACATCTGTATGAAACCATATCATTCCAAAGCCTCCGTAGAACTTTAATTCAAAAACGTTCTTATTGTATGAAGTGATAAAATATCGTGAAATATTAAGAACTCCTAAACTTTGGACTTGAAAATAATCACTCTTAAATTCAGAAAAATAAGGTTTATTCTCATTTCCTCGCAAATTTCCGCCCACAATATCAATCCCTATATTTACTTTTTCAGAAATCCCTTTATCAATATTAATACCATACACAGGTCTAATAGAGAATATATTTCCTAATTCTCCCACAACACTCCCTACACCAATTGAAGGAGTAATGGAAATACCATCTACTTGATTTTCTTGCTTAAAACTTCGCTGTGAAAATACTATTGACACAGAAACAATATAAATACCAATTGATAAAGCACAGGATTTGAACATAGTGAAATACTATTTATTGTGGTTTTATTTGTAAAGTTATACTTTATTTTTTAATTATTGTGCTTTGTGCTTGCCTAAAATAGGTTGACATCAAAACCAACTCATATATGAGAAAATTAGAATTAAAATCTTAGAAAAGTACAAAACTAAATATTCGTCAAAGACTGGTTTTTGTGAGGAGGTCAAACGAGGGAAAGTTCAGGAATTAAATGCTGGACTTTACAATATCAATTCTTATGGTTCGCCACCCGTTTGCAAATTGTGGGACGTAACATCTCCCGTAGTTTATCGCTGGATTTATCTGTATTCCCCTGAACATAAAAAAAGATCAACGATGGTCGTACAAAAAAGATAGTGAAGCTCAAAGTAAAATGTACCCTTTATTAAAACAGTAATTAATTAAAACGAAACTATTAGTTGTTGTGATTTTTCTTTTCCCCAATTCCATTGCTGACTCTTTTTTTCTCTTTTGTTAATTGTGTGAATATGTGGATAAACTTTAGGCTGCCAATGCGTATTGGGACATGGGGAATTTATAATCCAGCAATTGATGAGGTCTTTAGATATTGTAAAACACCATATATACGGTGATTCACTGTTCTAATTGCCATCCATTTTATAAGCATACAGATAGAATTTTTCTTGTATTAAACTTCGCCAAAATCTTTCTATGAATACATTATCTAAGCATCTACGGCAACGGCCAGCCATCCTTACTGTACATTAATATTCTTATATGCTTTTCAAGGAGAACTTCAAGGAACATATTAGCAGCAAATTGGCTATTCTGGTCAGTACGATTTGTCGCTGCGATTAAATATTTCAAGTTTACCGTGCTTGGAAAGAAAATATATAAATACCTGAGTACACCAAGTGGCTTCTATTGTATTGGATACTAACCAATATAAAATACTTCTTGTGTGCCAGTCTATGATAGCCATATAGTGCATAAAACCTTTCTCCATCGGATTATCAATAATGTCCGTTGACCAGACTTAATTAGCTTTGTTTATGACAACACCTCTGAGCATGTATGCGTACTTATGATGGTCTGAATCTGAATTAGATGTGTTAGAATGAGAGTAAACATTAGCTTAATCAATCGCCTGATTCGTTTACGATTAATAGTATAGCCTAATGATTGTAAATATGCGGTTATTCGTCTGAAACCATAAAATGGCATTTTAAATGTTTTTTATCAATGGCTTTCATCAAGGCAACTACCGAGTTATTGTTACGTTCGACAGGCTTGTAATAGACCCTTAAACGACTTATTAAAAATTTTACATTGACGAATGACATACAAATCTTCGTGTTTTCTTTAGTCATTTCTAAACATTGGGTCGTATTAAAGGTCACAATAATTTTTTTTATAAAAGTATTCTCGGCAGTGCTGTAATTGTGATACTATCAAACCCATAGGATGATTTAGGTTATGGTATCATATATAGTACTTGATTGCACCAATATGATTTACAGGTATTTTAGAAAATGAAAGTGTTTCTCCAACTAATCGAATTCCCCTTTTAAATGAAGTATTATTGAATCTTTCAATATGATTTGTGTATTCTTTTGTTTGCAATAAAGATGTTTCCCCTCTGGAATAATAGACTTATAACTGTTCCAATCATTGGTATGGAATAGTCCATATTTTCTGATTTATTTAGGTATTTTTTCATAATGCCTTTGCTGATTCTTCACTCCTACCGCATACGTGAAAAGATATACTTTCTTGAGATTCTTTGTGCATAACTAACCAGACATAATGAACATTATCACTTTTACCCACGACCATAACTTATCAGCCTCATTTATAACCAATTTAATATAAAAATGATTATTATTCTTTACTTTTTCTAAGTTGATTTTACAGTTCAAATCATCAAGTAATTCACAGTATATTTCCCCTTCGGCGGTCTGATTTGATAAACTACAATAAACAAGTCATTGATATATCCATTACCCAGCAGATACTATGAAGTGATATTCGTTCTAATAATAGACACTTGATGATGTTTTTTTTATCAGGAGAGAAACCAGTCTTGCCCTTTATCAACAAATTTATATTTGTAATCTTTGCATTTATGGCATGGTTTAAGATAGTTAGTAGAGCCATTCTTTTTTATATTTGTACCGAGCGTCGATCGCCCAAGCACCGGGGACATCTTGATGTTGTATTACACATGATAAATGGTTATTTTGGCAATAATTAACAAAAATAAACAGATTATTTATGAATTTTGGTAAAAGATTATTTCTCCTTTAAAATCATAGATACTTAAATTCTTATACCCACCTTTTATTTCTGAATTGGTGGTAGGTTGGTAAAATATATTTTCAAAACTGCTTTATCAAATACTTTTCACCAAAATTGACGAAAACCAATAAACAGCCCCATTACTTTTTACTAATCTATCACTATAATTACAGTAAACTACTGTATTCATGACTTGCAAACGACCTGTTTGCTCGTATAGTTTGTCAGAATTTTCAGCCTTTTACCGATGATACTTTTACCGATTTATCAGACTCAAACAAACCACCACAGGTGGTCAAAAATTACTGTTTCCACTCTCTAATCTGACTTGCATGAAGCTTATATTTACTGGCAATTTCTACCAATGTTTGTTTCTCTTGGAGTGCTTCAAAATAACTTTAAATTTAAACTCAGAAGTGAATTTACGCTTACTGTTCTTGTTAACACTACCATATTTAGTAATACTTATGTCTCCTATTGAAAGGTTGTCTTAAATTCGGGATACACTATACTATCATCATCAAGTCCCATTAACGCAAAAATCCCTAATTCATGACTAAATTAGGGATTTGGATTTAAAGTATTTGGGGTTTATTTACTTTCCCGCATGTGATTGCAGTATCATCAACG
>JAYVIV010000091.1:0-24890 GCA_043769985.1 Arcicella sp. | reverse complement strand
ATTCAACACGGACTTGAAAATAAGGTTGAAAAAAAGAAAATATATAAAAATAAACCCTCTCGATTAGCAATTTCATATTTTAGGCAAGGGCTTTCGATAATCAAAGCGAAAGTTTGGTCTTTGAGAATGTTTATTGGCGTACTAAACGATATTTTTAAAAATGCTGTCCAAGGAAAACTCCTGTATGTCCAGTAGTAAAATTGGACTTCACGGTAACTTGGTTTTTGTTTGGTAGCAAACAAGTTACGGAAGTCTATTCAGTTTTTAAACCATTTTCATCCTGTATGTCCAGTAGTAAAGGAAGTTTGCCCCAAATTTAAGTGACTCCCCATTACACAAAGGTTAAAAAAACATACCAAACGAAATATTTAGTTTAAAAAGTGATTTTTTAGCAGATTTGGAAGAAGAACCTCATTGGTCAACTTATAATGATTCTTTAAAACATAAGCCTACTTGCCCCACACTTTTTGATGCACTCCAACTATTGCTCAAAAAAGCAGGAATTTGAAATAGAATGCCAACAAAACAGTGTAGAAAGAGGAGCCTTATTGACAGATTTATTTGAAAATAGGCACGTTTTGGCATAAATGAAGGCTTCAAATGCCCTCATGATTAAAGATCTTTCCGAACAAAATGTTGATTTTTTAGAGGCATATTGTAGTCTAAAATCTATTGAAATATCAGATTTGATTAAGGAATTGATAGGTGAATTTATCAGCCAACAAGACACCCCTAATTTGTTTACACAGGTGTCTCTCGGACAAAATCTTGTAAACAACACTCAACTATCTGGTCTACAAGCGTTTGCAAATGTAAACAGCCTTGTAAACAAGTCTGTAAACAGCCGTTTACAAGCCTTTACAGAAAAAAGTGTACCTTTTGTAAACAAGCAAATTTTGCTTAAAAATCTCATTATTTCTGTTAAAAAGAGTTGCTTGCACCCCAACTCAACCAGAACGCCAAAAATGTAATTGAATATGCCTTGCATAACGGAGTGCATCAAAAAGAGTGGGGCAAATTGTTTTAGTAAAATCTTTCAAAATATTTAACAGTTCAATTGAATAGTTCTGAGTACTTAAATTAAGATATTATTTAGATTACCCCACACTTTTTGATCCACTCATAGCTTAGCAGGATAAAACAATCATTATTTTTAAAGATTCTAATTAACATAACTTCAATTATAAAACTTTTATTAATGAATAAAATAGTACACAAATGGCTTAAATAAAATTATAACATTATATTTTTAAAAATGAAAACCAAATGTAAAAATTATAAGCGACTTGAAAAGCAACTGATAGTGAATCATATTTACTCAAAAATGCTATCCAGTCTTATGATAGGAAATTCTAAAATTTTTCGTTGGTAGCATACGTCTCTATTATTCCTGAGTTCAAAAATTATTCTCATCAAGGAATATAAACCTCACCTTTACTTAACAATCGAGCCGTCCTGATTACTCCTGAATTTTGAATAACTATTTGATTATCATTGAATTCATATTCAAGATTTACAGTAAATTCCCCCGAAGGATGCTCAATACTTAGCTGTGAGTTGAGCGGGGTTCGTAACCTTGTGAGTTGTAAGTTTGTTATAATTCCCTTTGCGATGCTATTCTGAACTAAACAAGCCGTTGCCACTGAAACCGCCGCCAAAACACCAATGGCTTCGTGGACAACGTGGGGGATAAACATTCGGGTGTTAATCGTTTCTCCATTTTGGGCGGGTGAGATTAAGCACATTTTAGGAATAGTTTGTTCAGAAACATCGCCCAAATTCATCATCAACCCTGCTTGTAAACGGATGCTTTCTATTTTGTTTTTCAAGTTTTCATTAGCGTCCAAATCTTCTTTATTTTCATTTCCCGAAAGCTCAAAATCGCTTGCACGCATGATTACGAGGGGCATTCCATTGTCGATACAGGTCGTTTCTATGCCATCGAAAACATCAATAATATTGCCTGTGGGTAATAATGAACCACAAGTTGAGCCTTCTGTATCTAAATAATTGCAGATAATTGGGGCAGCCGTTCCGACAACTCCATCAATTTTTGTACTGCCCGAATACTCGACTTTTCCATTGGGCGTTTGTACTACACATTCACAAATTCCGCCTGTATTTACGATGTTAATTTTTGCCGAAGTCGTAGGGTTTTGAGCTTTAATCATCCCAGATTCTATGGCAAAAGGCAATACACCCGCCAAGATATTTCCGCAGGTTTGGGTGGTTGAGACTTTGCCTTTTCCAACGACTACTTGCAAAAAAAGATAGTCTAAATCCCAATCGGGATTAGTAGAAGGGCTTACGATGGCAACTTTACTGGTTAAAGAATTTGCTCCTCCCAAACCGTCAATTTGTCGGGGGTCGCCTTGCAAAGTGCCTTCCATTGCCAAGATAACAGTTTGGTTTCGAGAAGTTTCATCCTTTGGCAAATCATCGGCTTTGAAGAAAAGTCCTTTGGAACTTCCACCTCTGAATATCATATATGGAATAGATTTTTGCATTTCTATTAATTTTCATTAAACGTCAAGACCCCTCACAAGAGTTTTGAACTTTTGTGAAGGGTAATTCAAAATCTCAATTATTCAATAACTTTTCTAAATTCTCCCTTGTTGCTTCACTCATAATTGGCTCTAAATCTTTGTCTTTTAGCATATCAACGACCGCTTCCATTTCGTGCATACGTCTGAGAGCGTGCTTACGACTACCTTCAACGAAACGGTCAATCAGGTCATCATCGCTTCCAATAACCGAACTTATTTGTTCACGGATGTAGTTTTCTAAGCCAAATTTATGCCCTGCTTCCATAGCTTCACAAATTACAGCAGCTACACCTTTATAGACAATGGAACGCAAGAGTTTGCGAGTAGAGGCTTCACCCACCGCATCACTTAAAACAGAAACGTTTATGTTTAGATTTTTTACTTTTTCTTGAAAAATTTTAGCTCCATTTCCAGAAGCCAAAAATGGAGTTTGTATGCCTTTGGGTGGCACAGGAGCCATAATGGCTAAATCCACGTATTGCACTCCCGTTGATTTTAGGATTTCATAAATCGTAATTTTCTTATCGGGCGATGAAGTATTCATTTCTAAATAAACCTTAAACTCATCCAAAACGGGCATTACTTCACGAGCAATTTCTTCGGAAACGGAGGAAAGATTTACGCTAAAAATAATATCCGCATTTCGGGCTGCCTCCAAATTATTAGGTGCCAAAACAACATTTTCATGCAAAAAACGAACTGGATTTGGGTCGAATCCGATAACATTTACGCCCATATTTGCTAAGTCATTAGCAAAATGAGAACCTGCTTCGCCAAGACCAAGGATTGCAATAGTTATTCTATTATTAATCATTATATTTTTTAAACATTAAAACTAATATCCAAATTTTTCATCCCATCCATAGATTTGCAAAGAAGTTCTCCCTTTTCTCAGTTCCTCCCGAGTTCGTTCTTCTTTGGCTTCACGGGCAATAGCTTTTTCGATAACTTCTTCGATTTTCTTTTGTGGAATTACCACCACACCGTCACGGTCACCCACGATATAATCTCCTGGATTTATCAGTACATCACCAATAATGATAGGCTCATTGAGTGTACCGTCGCCATGATTTGATGTACCACGAATGCACAAACCCCTCGAAAAAACTGGGAAACCCATAGCTTCAATATCATCGGCATCTCGGACGCAAGCATCTATTACTAAGCCATTGATGCCTTTGTTTTTTGCTCCCAGACTCATTAAATCTCCCCAATATCCAGCTTCGTAAAAGCCTGAGCAATTGGCAATTAACACATCACCCGCTTTGGCATACGCATACGCACGATGCAATAAAACATTGTCTCGGGGCATGGTTTGTACGGTATAAGCAGGTCCACAAATCTTCATATTGGCAGCAATTGGTTTTATCCCTGATGGTAAATTTCCTTTATTGCCGAGTGCTTCGCATAAGGTTGCGGCACTGAATTTTGAAAGTTGGGTTGTTAGTGATAAGTGATGAGTGATGAGTGACGAGTTTTGCATACTATCCTCTTTATGATTAACTTGATTTTCACTTAATTCTTCCATTTTATTTTACATTAATTTAAAAACTCATCACTTATCACTAAAAAATACTACCCGTAACCCTCGGTAAATGGCTTTGAAATGCCTCTGCGTATTTAATCTCTTTCTGCCCAGAAATTCTACGGGCATGATTTGCCCTTCTTCCTCCCAATTCGGTGTAATAATCTACAAGATATTTTTGAGCTCCCATGCAGTTCATGGCGGCTATTTTTTTATCAAAAACCGAAGAAATATCAATGAAAGTATCGGGTTTAAAGTCACAAATTTCGGGCTGATGTGGCTCAAATGAATACCACATCGGTGGGTCAATATTCTTGAATGCACTCTCAACACCTGCACCGCACGAAAGCAATCTTGCACGTTCTGTTGCTTGATATGCCAAAGGATGGTCGGGATTGAAAGGGTCTTTGGCGGTATGCGTTAAGATAACCGTTGGCTCAAAATCACCAATTATTTTTGTCAATTGTGCTATTCTTTCATCTGAAATCAACATCGGATAATCGCCCCAATTTAGGAATATAATGGGTGTTCCAAAAATATCAGCGGCTTGCTGTGCTTGTGCTCTGCGAATGATTTTTACACTTTCTTCACTACGATTTGGGTCTTCTTTCCAAAGTTCTCCTGATTCGCCACGTTCTCCAAAAGAAAGGCAAACCACTAAGGTTTCAGCTCCTTCTTCTACTGATTTTGCTATTGTGCCTCCTGCTCTCCAAACGAAATCGGCTGAATGGGCGGATATAACTAATAATTTATTCATAATAATTAATGCGTAATGATTAATGTGAAATGACAAATGCGTAATGATTAATGTGAAATGACAAATGCGTAGTGAGAAATGTATAAAATATTACGCATTTCTCGCTACGCATTCAACATTATAAAAACTCTTCTGGCATTGGATTCCCTCTTGTATGAAAACTCTCTACCGTTTTCAGTCCCCAAGCCTGTCCTTTCATTCGTTCTTCTTTGTTCCAAACGATGGTCTCATAATCTGGGTCTAAGATAAGTCTTGCGGTTGGGTTGGCAACTTCAATTCGGTTTCCTCCTGGTTCGTAGAGATACAAGAAAAAGGTCTGCTGAATGGCGTGTTTGTGGGGTCCTGTTTCAATAAAAATGCCATTTTCGAGGGCAATATCTGCTGCCAAAAGCACTTCTTCACGACTGTTTACCACGTAGGTAAGATGATGAAATCGCCCGTTCATGCCTGAGTGATCTTCGGTAATTGCCAAATCGTATGACTTATTATTAACCGAGACCCAAACGCCTTTTGGTTGGTCATCAAAAATAATGGTTTCGGTCATTCTTCCACCTACCACTCCAAACTGGAAATCGCTAAATGCGACAATATCCTTTGCCAACAGGTTCAAATGGTCAATCCTGCGTACATTTGCTCCTCGACCTGGGAATTTGCTATTGGTATTTTTGAGTGCCGATTGCGTTTCGGGTGTGGGTTTGTATTTATGGGATTCAAAATAAATCTCACAACTATGCCCATCAGGGTAGCGAAACTTATAGGCTTTGCCATAGCCACATTCATGGTATTCCCAACCAATGCCCAAACCCGTAGCTTCGATGGCTTTTACTCTGGCTTCAAGTGCTTCTTGACTGCGAGTTCGCCATGCAAAATGCCCAATGCCTGAATGTTTATGAGCCGTTAGTTTCAGCGTATGATGTTCGTAGTCATCATAGGCACGTAGATAGACCGAATCACCTTTGATTTCGGAAATAGACATTCCCAAAATATCGGTAAAAAATTTTGTACTTTCTTCTAATTTTGGCGTAAGTAGCTCAACATGAGCAAGATGGGCGATGTCCCAAGTAATATTATTCATTTATTTTTTGATGTTTTTGTGGTAAGGGCATATCTCATACCAATGCTGTCAATTTAAGAAATTTGTTCGCCTAACGCTGGTAGGGTTTTGAACCAGCGTTGAAACTGGGTTATTCGATACGCCCCTACAATATTATTCCTTCACCGAGATATATAAAGTTGCTACCCCACCAATCAACGTTGGAATGGCAAAAACCATAAAATTAGTCGTCATCGAAAAACCCGCACCGATGAGAAATCCACCTAAAAGAGGTCCAAAGATTGCTCCAATTCTTCCTGCCCCAACAGCCCAACCAACGCCCGTTGCTCTGATTTCGGTTGGATATAATCGAGCGGCTAAACTGTACATTCCCACAAACCCGCCTTGAATACCAAAGCCAATCAATCCAAAGAGAATTAACACTAATATGGAACCTTTGAAAAACCCGAAAATAAGCATCAGTAAAGCGGTCAAAATCAGGTACGAAAAGATGGTCTTTTGTAAACCAAATTTTCCAGAGAAATACCCTTGTGAGATGATTCCGAGGAATGCTCCAAGATTAAAAACCGTTCCTGCATAAATGGCTAATTCAACTGAAAGCCCCGTTGCCGATGCTAATTTTGGTATCCAAGTCGTCAAAAAATATAAACTCGCAAAAGCCATAAAAATAGCAATCCAAAGCATGAATGTAGATTTTTTATATCTCTCTGTTAATAATACTCCCACGGATGGACTTCTCTTTACTACTGATTTATCTAAAAATTCTGTGGATTCTTTCAAAAATAAAAACACGATCGGAAGCGTAATAAATGAGGTAATTCCTGCCACTTGAAACATCGTCTGCCATCCATATTTTGGAATAATATTGGCACTTACCAAACCCGAAATTACTGCTCCAATCGGATAGCCTGACATCACGAAACTTACCCAAAAATCTTTCGTTTTTGTAGGGGCATTTTCAGCGGTTAAAGTGGCGGTACTTGCCAACATTCCCCCAATGCCGATGCCGCTAATTACCCGAAAGAAAGTAAGTATTTCAACTGAATTTGACCATGATGTAGCAAATACGCTTATTCCCATCAATAAATTACAAATCAAAATCATGGTCTTTCTACCAATTTTATCGGCTCTGGGAGCTAAAAACATAGCACCGATAGACATCCCCAATAGTCCTGCACTGAAAACAATTCCCAATGATTGTGGACTAATTGACCAGTCCTTGGAAATATTAGGAGAGGCATACGAAACCACCATAACGTCCATGCCATCGAGCATATTCATCAAAAAACAGATGAGGACAGTACTGATTTGTTGATTATTTATTTTCATGTTTTATTTCAAGTCTTTAATCCAAGCAAACAATTCTTCAAGGTCATAATCACCGCTGTGGGGTTTGTCCCAAGGCAAGGCGAAGTCTATTTCGAATCCTTCATTCTGTAAAGTAGTAGCTAAAATTACTGGAACGGCAAAGCCTGTATCTCTATCTTTCGCTCCTTGGCGTACTCGCCAATGCTTTGAAGTTTTGGCAGTTTTGTCTCCAATATAATTCATCGGATTCATCATTTTTATTTGTTGCTTGTTCGCCATTGAAGCATTTTTAGCCGTTGAATGTTGCATCGAGAAAACTGTAAAGTGTTGATTTTCAATGGTTGCAGATCCAAAAAGATTATTTTCAAATGATTTATTATCCAAAGCATCGAAAGCAGGGGGCGTTTTCATACGTTCCATATAAACAAGATACGCATCGAAATCTACCGAAGTGAATTTTCCATTTTCCATTTTTAGGAAACTATATTTTGATAAATCCAAACCCGATTCTAAGGCTTTTTGAGCCGAAGCAACGATATACGATTTTATTAATTCCTTGAAATTTCCTTCTCCATTAGCATCTAAACTTAACTTTTTGCCTAAATTATCCTTCAAATTCAAAGAATTGAGGTAAGCTGGAAAAGCCTTTTTCAAGTCCTCAGAGACTTTGATTTGTGTCTCGTTCAAAGTTCCTTCTCCGCCTCTGCCTTTGTAGGTTTGAATTTTATTAAACTGCCACTCATAAGCCATATCGGCATTTTCGAGGTTGATAATTGGGCAATAAGCCGATACCGCAAAAATATCATCCGTGGCAATGGCAGCACCAATGGCTTTCAAATAGTGTTCATAGTCAGGATGATTCCCCGTAGCTCCCAATAAAGTGGACATTGCTCCGCCCGCACTTGTACCGTTCGAGATGATTTTGTTGGCATCGCCAGCCATGATTTTGTCATTAAATTTCAAATATCTGACGGCAGCCTTCAAATCTACAATACCCGCTGGGGCTTTGCCAATGGGCGAAGTTTTACCCCTTGCCCCTGCCGAAGCAACCACAAAACCTTTTGACAAAGCCATCACAACAGCTTGACTGGGAGGACCACCAGGACCTCTATCTCCTTGGGGTGAGTTCATAAAAGTGGCGGGTTGGGCAGGCATATATCCACCCACTTTATTCGGAAAAAATATCGGAGCAGATGCTGCCGTATAGCCATTGATAGTGCCACCGTTGAAGTATTCTTCGGGAACGTAAATATTCAAAATTTGCTTTGTTGTATCAACGGGGTTCGCCACATAAATTATTTTCTCAAAAGCCCTAACTTTTACGGTTTTCCCTTGAAATTCTTGGGTTTGAACGGTGAATTTTGCAGGATCGAAAGTTAGGGTAAAAGTTGTTTTCATGCCTCTTGTTTGTGGCTTTCCTTGTTCAGGTAAACCATTTGACGGAGGATTACCCATACCAAATCCTTCTTTTTTCGTAGCAATGACCGTGTAAATAACTGAATTCCCATCGGCAGATTTGACGGTATAATTAAAAGGTTTCGTAAAATCTTGTTCAGTGTCAGACGCTGGCGTAAGCGTAGCTCCTTCTGAAACTTTGATGGAAGGTTTGATTTTGGTTAAATCCACAAATGGGGGTACTGAAAAGACAATTTTTTTATTGACTTCATCAATCGTAATATTTTGTGGACCTTCTTGAAAGGACAATATTTTCTTTTCAGTTTTATAGCCCGAAACATTTTGCCCAAGACAGAAATCTGAAAATAAAAAGCATAAACACAGCGAAAGAATAAGGCTTTTAATGTTCATCGTTTGATTTTTTAAAATATGAAAATTAAGGGTAAATTTATATTTAAAGTCTCATCGGGGCTATATTTTTATTAAGAATAATGCCTCAATGAAACTTTTGAATCCGCATTTCACATCATCTACAAATAAAACAATTTTTGGGTAGACTCTACTTCTTCTTACCTAAAATGTTGTGATGCAAATCATACGTTACACTTACAAAAATCAATCTACGTTGGGCTGGGAAATAAGGCATTGGGCGATAAAGGACATCCGTAAGATTAGTTGCACTCATATCTATACTCAGTCCTTTACCAAAATCATAACCCACCGAAGCATCCATCAAAAAATAAGAGGGAACTGTGCCTGCCCATACGCCCGTAAGGTTCTCATATCCTGAGTCATAACTCGCTGCTAAACTTCCGTAAAACCCTTTCCCTTTTGAGATTTTATTAACCCCAAAACGCAATCTGGTAGGTGATGTATTCAAATAATAAGAATTGCTACTACCCGCAGGTTCACCCAACTTTTGAGGGTCGAAAACTACATCGCTCAACCACGAAAAGTTGAAAAAAGGATTTATTCCGTTATCGGTGGTGTATTGAATACTACCTTCTAAGCCAAAATATTTTGCTTTTCCCGCAATATTTCTGAATCCTGAACTGGGAGCGGTATTATTGGCAAAAAGCGAAACTGTTTGATGTTGGTCAGCAACGGCATTATAACTTCCTCCGTATTGTGTAGCGGCTTGGGTGGCTACTCGATTGGCAACTTCGGCACTTATTCCTTTGGCTGTTAGGGAAGTTACGATTTCGCTTTTAATATTCGGAAAACTCACTTTTGGTCCAACATTGGTAAAATTCACAATCATTCCTTCTTGTATTTGATAAAATCCGTCGAGGCTGTATTGTAATTTTCTGTCGGCTGATTTTCCACTGTAACCTAACTCAATGGCAGTGGTTGATTCAAGCCCTGCCTTTGGAATATATTGTTCTGAAATACTGTTGAAAACCCGTCCATTCAATGGGTCAACTATCTTATTTGTTAAATTTCCAGTTGGTATAACTCCCGCCAAAACCGCCTTATCTGTCGCCGTCAGATTTGGTAATACACCCGCTAAAACACTACTTAATGATGGTGTTGCCGTTTTTTTATCTAAACCTGCGGGATATTTTACGAAAGTATTATCCCAAGTCATGGGGTTTCTTGCTCCGAATACATTTTGCCCAGCCAGTACCAAATCAAAGTTGGTAACAAGTGGCGATGGAGCTCTGTACGACTGTGAATATGAAGCTCTGAAAGCATGGTCTTTATTTTCGTTTGGATTAAAAACCATTCCTAACCTTGGCGAAAATGAAGAACCATATACCGAATAATTATCAAAACGACCTACCGCATTAAATTTCAAGTTATTGGTAATTTTGTAAGTACCTTGAAGATAAGCCCCTAATACATCAAAATCATCATCATTTTCATTTCGTCCGTGCCGTGAAACCAACACGTTTTCAAGACCCACGGGTACGCCCCTAAATCTGAGTAATTTTGCATCAAAACCCGTTACAAAATCTAATTTTTCGTTCACTGTAATCGGTAATTGTGTTACCAAGTCATAATGTTTAATGTTTCCTCGGTTATCAGTACCCGTAGAAATATATGACATCGAGCGATTACCGTTCAACGTTGTACCTAACGTATTATTCCCGTGGAGAGCATCACTCCATTCAAAGGCTTCAAAATAATTTAAAGAAGCAAAAAATTGTTTATAATTCACCCTCCCCTGCATATTAAAGATTGTCCCCCAATCACGAGTATTACCACCGTCATTTCTGAAATTTATGAGTGATTCGCCCCATTGTGGTGCAAGCGTAAATTTCAAATCATTTGTGGGTCTGTACTCAAAAGATGCTTCTATGGTGTTGGAATGAAAGGGTTTAAACAGGTTATAAACAGGTTTTCCGTCTGCCGCTATCTCTTTGGGAAGCGTTAAGGCATCTGTACCTGGAACCACGGGCGACACAATTCCATCACGTAAGGGGGGAGGTCCAGCCGTTTCGATTAACAGGCGAGATGCGGCAAAATCTTCCGCATTGCTAAGGTCATACACGAAATCATTACCACTTCTGTGTGAAAATAAAATCTTATACCCGAACTTCCCGCTACTGGCGGCGTGTCTGAAATTAAATTTTTTAACGTCTTGACCTTCAAGACTGTACGCCAAATTGGCACTCGTGCCTGCGTGGGCAAATGGGTCTTTGGTAAGAAAATGTACCACGCCAGCATTCACGCCTGGTCCCCACATTGCTCCCGAAGGACCTCTAATAACCTCTATTTTATCTATGTCTAACGTATTCACGCCCATTCGCTCATTGTCAATAATCGTAGTATGTGGATTAGCAATAGAACGATAATCTTTCAAAACCAAAGTAAGTGTTTCATTTACCAAAGCCTGTCCACGCATGGTGATATTGGTTTTGGCAATTCCATTATTGATTAATCGAACACCTTGCGTATTTTTTAATAAATTCAAAGCATCTCCTTGCGTTGGTTGTGATTTTATAGTGCGGGCATTCAACACAGAGATAGAGGCTGGTGATTCCGTAACTTTTTCGGGCTTACGAGAAGCTGAAACCACCACTTGCTCCAAGTTCTGGGTATCATCCACTAAGATTATTTCATAACTTTCCTCAGCGTTTTCAGCTTTTATTTGTTTGTTCTGATAACCAATAAAACTTACTTTAAGAGTCGCTGGTAATGTTACGTTGTTGATAGAAAAAGTTCCGTCCTTATCAGTGGTTGCACCCTGTGAGGCATTCACGACAACCGAAGCCCCAACCAATGGTGTTTTATTTTGGTCTAAAACTTTTCCTTTAATTGTGTTCTGAGAAAAGGCATTTATTGTGGTTAGTACCAGCAAGAAAGTAACACAAAAATTTCTTACTTTTTTAAAGTAAATGTTATTCATATTTTTAGTACATTAAAATAATTGAGATTGAATATTTTTTACAAAATTCTGCACTATTTTCATATGTACTATGAAACTATTATTATATTTACGGATATAAATCAAACATGAAATATGATTTCTCAAAAAAATATTATCAACTACGAAGGTCTCTATGGAGATGTAAATGGTCAATATTCTTCCGAATATATTTTCTTAGAACTCATCGCTACTCGAAGCCAAACTTTTGATTGGAACATAAAACCCCATATCCACCCTCACCTTTTTCAAGTATTTATCATTGAAAATGGGCAAGTTAGCATCCAAGAAAATGCGAAGGAGAATAAAATACAAGCTCCCTGTATATTTTTAGTTCCTCCAACATATTTACATGGTCTCAGTTATACCCCTGATGTCAAAGGGTATATCCTCACGGTATCAACGAGTATTATGGATGATATTTTTAAAACATTTTCTGCTACTTTTAAAACATTCCTTCAAACCCAAATTTTAACCCATTTTGAAGAATCAAATTCATTTGAAGCCATCTTGACACTAATTAAAGTTTTAGAAAGAGAGTTGTTTAACGAAGCCATAGAGCGTACAACGATGTTGAAGGCGTATTTGATAAATTTTTTTGTACGCCTTTATCGTCTGAGTCAGGAGGGCGAGGAGATACAAAAAGATAGTCTTTCACTGACCTATTTTCGGAAGTTTCAACAAAGTATCAAAAACTCCGAATACCCCAAAAGCATTCCAGCATTTGCCGAAGAATTAAGCATTACGCCCGTTCATCTCAATCGTATCTGCAGAACCGTTGCGGGCAAATCTGCCATTGAGTTGGTAAACCAAAACGTTATCGGTGAGGCACAAAAATATTTGTTGCACACTTCGTATTCAGTTTCTGAAATTGCTTATTTACTCAAATTTGAGTACCCCAATTATTTCTCTAAATTGTTCAGAAAATACGTGGGAATGTCGCCCAATGAATATCGGAGTCAGGATAGGAAGTGAAGGGTAATGTTTAACTATTTGATACGTGTTTTACGGAAGTCGTCGTTTTGAACGACGACTTCCATTGAGGGACTAATTATGATAGTAACTCAGTAATAAAATTAGGCTTTTCTTGTATGCGTTCTATCATCCAAGCAAAGGCTAAAATCATCATAATTATTGCCCCAACTTGCCTGATTTGAGCGTAATAACGTGTTTTATTGAGAAGAATCAAAACAGGAAATATCAACAAAATAATGACTATTTGCATCAATTCTATACCAAGATTAAAACCCAAAATACTCAAAGCCATTTGCTGGGTTGAAAGTTGCAAATTGGTCAGTGTTTCGGCAAATGCCAAACCATGAATTAAGCCAAATCCACCCGCAATCAGCACTTCTTTTTTGGGATAAATGGGTCGATAGGCATGAAAAGCTGAAATCAGTATCGTAACAGCAATCAATATTTCAATTGGTTTGGTCGGGAGATTTATCCAATGCACCGAACCCAAAAGTAAGGTGAGCGAATGACCAATGGTGAAGGCGGTGATGATTTTGAGTAAATTCTTCAAACTTGATTTTATTCCAATAAATCGTATCCATTTTTTACCTTCTGCTAAAAGCATAGCAGGTAATAGCAACGTCAAAATAAAAAGGATATGGTCTGTTCCTCCCCAGATATGACTAATGCCCAGCGAAACCATGTTTTTGAAACCTTGCCAATTACTCCCTGTCTGCATACTAACTTGGAAAGGGCGGAGCGTATTAGAGGCAATATCCCAAGCAATCACCCCTACTTGTTGCATGGTGCTGTCGGACGGCGAACCGTCTTCACTCACGATGCCCTGTTGCCAATCTTGTTTAACTGCCACTAAAACCTTATGGCTCGCCACTTGGTGCAGTATTACATCATAATCAAAAAGGAAATTTCTGAGGTCATAATTTTGTGGGGGCGACATTTCAAAATCTATCACCAGTTCCCGATAGTCACCCGTCAATCGGCTTTTGGTTTCAACAACTTTCATGGCTCCCAAAACCACTTTCCACGATTTTCCTTCAAAAGATTTGGGGCGGATATGTTGCATCAAATACGAGCGGAGAGTATCGCCTATTCGCTCAATTAACCGTACTAAATTATCATTTACATTCATACCGATTGCCGTTTGTAATTCACTCAAAGGCAATTGTATTTGTCCTGAATAATGGTTTTCATGAATATTTAATACCACTACCGAATTGGGCATTGGGTGTGCCAAGCCTTCCATTGCCCACAAAGAGCAGATTGAGAGCAGCAACATTAATTTTTTAAACTTTTTCATGGAGTTGGTTACATAAAAAAGCATCGACAACCTTTTGAAAAGTTACCAATGCCTGATTATAAAAAGAAGGATTATAATATTCAAGTATATTTTAATTCTCACCATAATCACCCGTTCTATCTCGCCAAACGGAGTGTGGATGATTGGCATTTCTAATGATAATTCCTCCCTGCATCGAAAACTCAATCCAAACGTTTGGTCCATCAATCAAAACGTAATCGCCTTTTTCGGTCAAGGCTGTCGTCCCTGTGTAAGAGATATAGGTATTATCTAATTCCGATGAATATTTAGTTAAAATTGCCGTAGCACTCACATCGTCAAGGTCATCGGTGTAGGTTTTGATGGCAGCCAATACTAAGGATTTTTGCGTAGCCGACAGATTACCCACTTTCAATCCTACTTTTGTAGTAGGAAAAACCCCATCTTTACCAGGTCCCAATTGAAGGTCATTCATTGAAGCTCCACGTTTGGCAGTGGCTAAATCGGTGGCACTTAGCCCCGTGAGCATGGCTGACAAGGCATCTAATTCTTGTACGATGGGTTTATACGCTACGCCCCCTTGTGTATAAGTTGGGAAGGGTTCAGTCGAACGAAATGAAGGCGTTGCTCCTGAAAGTTTACCGCCATTATAAGTATTAGAGAGCGTACCATGATGTCCACCAAATTGAAATTCCCATTGTCCCGTAGTGCTGGGAGTTCCCAAAAAGGCGATATAATAATTACCAGAACCATAATCAGCCCCACCACCATTTGCTCCTAAATAATCATCTGCAGCTAAAATTGCCAAAATTTCGTCATTTCCTTCATTAGCTCCCGTACCCATAGCGACTTTCAAAAGTGCCTTGAATGCCGTTAATTGTGTAGCAGAAAGCGTACTTGTTGCTAATCCGACTCTATTTTTAGAAAGTGCTTGGGGTAAATTAGACCATTTTGTCGCATCAGCTTTTGAATATGCTAATTGTATCGTAGATAATTGCGTTGCGGTGAGTGTTGCCTTGAAGGCTTCGGCTAAGGTTACTATTTTAGAGACATCTGTTGTAATGCCTAAACCTATTCCTGTTCCACCAGTTGCTGGGGCAGAGGCAACAGTCAAGGCAATATTACAAGATTGTCCTCCAAAACTAATAGCAAAAGTAGCTGTACCTGCACTGCTTGGTGTACCTGTGATGGCATAGATGATATTACCCGCACCACTCGTGAGCGTACTTGCGGAAAGCGTTGCGGTTAAGCCCATTACGCCCGTTGAAGCAATAGAGCTACCAGCCACATAAGCCGCTCCATTACCTCCTGTGTAGGGAATGGTGACAGTACCAACGTAGGCAGTGTTGGCTGAGGCAGTAGTTGAAAAACTGGCAGTGCCACAAGTCAATGCAGTAATAGTAGCAGTACTTGGCGTAAAGCTCGTATCTGTTGTTTTGCAAGCCCACACCAAAATACATAAGGTCAGGGATAAAAAAATGATTCTTTTCATGGTAATTTTTGTCGTTAAAATAGTTTTATTTTATTGACTACAAAATTAATCCATACCAATACCAACAAAAGGAGACAATTTTACGTATTATGAGTAAAAATCAAACCTAAATATGAAGTTCCAACATTATGATGGATTGTATGGCGAACTAAATGCCTCTTCAACTTCCGACTATATTTTTTCTGAATTAATTTCAACCAGAAGCAAAGATTTTGATTGGGTCATTCGTCCGCATATTCATATTAAACTTTTTCAGATATTTATCGTGGAATCGGGCAATGTAATTTTTAAGAATGATTTATATTAATGCGACTAAAATAACTTGACATCCTATACGTGGCATAATTATAATTTTAATGACTACATATTTAAGGGGTTTTCAATTTTCTAAGTAACCAATTTCTTACAAAATTAACCATCCTATAAACCACCATAATAATCAAATGAAACTCACGGATAAAAACGATATTAATCTTATAAAATAATTGGAGAAAATAGGATTCTTTCAAATCTGGTTTTTATGATTTTATCAAACCCCAAACCCTACAACAATATTCAACCAACCTATTCGGGCTTGCTTTAATCCTGAATTTATTCGCTCCATGCAATGATGTGAGTATTTTACCAGTCTCAAAATAGTACAAATGAATGTAGCCTTAAATAACTGGTTAGAAGTGTTATCTAAACTTTTACGACTCTTAAATCTTTGTTCCAAAAAAATTATCCTTCGTGAACCTCTCGTTTTAAATTGACTTTCTAATTTTGCCGTATTAATTACAAAAGATAGAATTTTTACTAAATTTCAATCTTTTCAATATGCAAAATATGGTTCTACAAATAACTTCGTTTAAGGAACTTTCTCACGCTCAAAGAAAAGCACTCTACTTTTGGAATTCAATAATTTTACGTCTTTCATCTATCGTAACAATAGCCAACTGTTGATTGTCTTTCTCATCCAATATTAGGCAATCATTTTTCTTAATTGTATGTTTTTCATTTTTCCTATCATAACCTTTAGAAAATATTCAACCATGTAACATGAGCCTGCGAATGTATTCCATTTTGGATGGCGAGGGTTTTGCGAATATAAAAACGATAGTTTTTGTATTCGCAAAACATACCTTGCTTTTTTTTCAAAGCTAAAAATGTATTGATTTTTACATGAAATTTTTACTTTTTAGTGATTTTAGAGCCTGTTTCAGCTTCAATTTAAGATTTGTCTTCGATACGTCTTCGATGCGTCTTCGATAAATTAATATCGTATAAATTATTACTACTTTTTGGTGCTTTTGTCGTCCATACGTCTTCGATGCGTCTTCGATAGAAATTTTTATTCTGTACCATATTTTAAGATAAAGTATTACTTCTTTTTATGAAAAATATGATTGAATGAGATAAACAAAAAAGAAATTGATCTTACTTAGAATAAAAAATACTGCTTAAATTAGATACTTGCTCATGCTGTAAAGATTGATTTGACGAAGATCATACTGAATCAGAGATAATATTAATAATATTTATTGAAACAAGTTTGAATATTACCCGTCTTCTTAATTATCCCGTAAAGAGAAATAAAAATAACATTAACTGTTTATTTAAAGCAAAATGAAGAAATCAATTAATTTACAGGAGGGAAAATATAATGAAGAAAAAGCGAAAAGCCTTTTATCCGACTTCTTAAAATTACCATATTAGCAAGAAAACAGGATTATAAATTACCTTAATACTATCAAATAACGTCCCATGATTTGAAACAAATCAAATACCATAATCTTTGAAAAATTATATTTTGATTATTCTTGGCGTGATTTAAGAGAAAAAGGTGTTCCACGCCACATACGAGTAGGAAAAGAATTGGAAGATATTATAATTTGAAAGTGTAAAACAAAATTACTGAGGAGTAAATTTCAAAACGTTAATGATGGAATTATCATTAAAAACTGCAAGTAAATCTATCCCTAAATTTGTTATATTTATACCTGTTTTTTTCGTACATTATGCTATTTCAATTTTAATAATTTATTGTCTAATAAAATTGACATTTAAACATATTTGCCTTAATTTTAGGACATATATTTTAAGCGAAATAAATTTTAAAAGACACTAATTACCTAAGATGACCCAAGAAAAACAAAATGTAGAATGGAAAGAATCGTGGCGAGATGAATATCTTAAATGGATTTGTGGGTTTGCAAATGCCGTGGGTGGTCAGTTATATATAGGTATAAATGATAATGGTCAAGTTATTGGATTAAACGATGCAACTCAATTATTGGTAGAAATTCCCAATAAAGTTCGAGATATTTTGGGTATAATGGTCGCTGTAAATCTTTTACAAAAAGACAATTTATCATACATAGAAATTATTGTTGAATCGTATCCTTACCCAATTAATTATAAAGGTCAATATCATTATCGAAGTGGTAGCACTAAACAAGAACTCAAAGGTCTTGCACTCAATAAATTTCTTCTTGAAAAAACTGGTAATCATTGGGATGCCGTTCCTTTGCCTAATCTAACTATTAACGATTTAGATGATAAAGCCTTTGATTTATTCAGAAAAAGGGCTGAAAAATCTAAAAGGGTAGAAAATTTCGTCCTTCAAGAATCAAATGACTCCTTACTCCACCACCTAAATCTTTATGAAAACGGATTTCTAAAACGTGCTGCCTTATTACTTTTTCATCCAATTCCTGACAGATTTATCACTGGTGCTTATATCAAAATAGGGTTCTTTTCAAGTCCTTCCGATATTGTTTATCAAGATGAAATTCATGGTCCACTTTTCGAGCAAGTCGATAGAACGATGGATTTGTTATTGACTAAATACATGAGTGCATACATCAGTTACAATGGTATTTATCGAGAAGAAAATTATCCATATCCTGAAATTGCTCTCCGTGAAGCACTCCTCAATGCAGTTGCTCACAAAGATTATAGCAGTGGTAGTCCGATTCAAATAAAGGTATATAAAGATGGTCTCTTCATTTGGAATGACGGTGAAATGCCAAATAACTGGACGATTGAAACACTTTTAATCACACACGCATCCAAATCCCGTAATCCAGATATTTCAAATACCTTTTTTAGGGCTGGGATGGTTGAATCTTGGGGTAGAGGTATTTCCAAAATTTTAGATGAATGTGAAAAAGAAAATGTCCCTAAGCCAACTTTTGATTTGAGTATGGGTGGCGTTGATGCACGATTTATTCCTAAGATTTTTGAATCAAACACCACACTTTCTCCCGATACTACTTCAAAAAGTACGTTGAAAACTACGGTGAAAAGTACGTTGAAAATTACGGTGAAAACTGCGGTGAAAATTCTAAATTTAATCGAATCAAATTCAGAAATAACAATACCACAGTTAGCTGAAACCTTAGAATTATCAAAAAGTGCTATTGAATGGCAAATTAAAAAACTTAAATCAGAGAAAAAATTGGAGCGAATTGGACCAGATAAGGGTGGATATTGGAAAATTATCGAAATAGGGAAAACTAAAAAAGTGGCAAAACAGATAAAAAATTAAGATAAAATTTTGTATAAAATATTTGACAATATAAATTATTTGTCATAATTTTATGGCAAATAAAGCCAATAATTATGCTATCTCACGATAAAACCATTTTATTTCTTCGCAGAAATCCAGCATTATCAATTTCTATTCTCGAAAAAGAGGCAGGACTTCCAAATAGTACCTTGGCAAAAGCTCTTGGCGGAGATAGAATCCTTAATGCAAAACACCTTAACGCTCTTTACCCGATATTGGTAAAGTATGGTTATAACGAATCTCAGTATAAAAAAGCAAGAGTTATCTCAATTGTAAACCACAAAGGAGGTGTTGGAAAAACAACAACTACCATCAATCTCGGTAAGGCATTGGTTAAAATAGGATTCAAAGTATTATTGGTGGATATGGATTCTCAGGGAAATTTATCACAATCGCTTGGCATTGATAATCCTGAAAAACAAGTAGTAAATGCTCTCTTAAAAAATGAAGATTTACCCGTTGTTGTCATTGGTGAAAATTACCATTTATCTCCCAGCGATTTAGAATTAGCTTATGCAGATTTGGAACTTGTACAAGCGGTTGGTGGGGTGAATCAATTAAAAAATAAGTTAAATCCGCTTAAAGAATTATACGATTATATCTTAATCGACTGTCCACCCGCTCTTAATATTTTCACAAATTCTGCCTTGGTTGCTTCCAATGGGTGTTTAGTAACCTTACAGCCAGAAGTATCTGCAATGAAAGGAGTGAATAATTTATTTGAACGAATTTCCCAAGTCAGAGAACGAATCAATCCCGAATTAATGGTTGAAGGAATAGTTTTGACGATGGTTGACAAACGGTTAAAAGTACATCGTGATATGATTGATTATGTAAATCAATCGTTGAATAATTTTAAGATTTATAATACTCAAATCAGAATAAACGTCGCTTTGAAAGAATCTCAAATATCACAAATCAACATTTTTGATTACGATAATAATTCTAACGGAGCTACCGACTATTTGAATTTAGCAAAAGAATTCTGTTCAAATATTTAACCCATAAATAATTAAGAAAATGCAAAAAAAATATATGGGTAATTTTGGTGGAACTTCAATTATCAAAGACCAAAGCCTTTTAAATCATGAAGCAATTAAGCAACAAATCATTATTCTTGATGAACTCCGTGACCTTATTCCGCCACTTCAAGAAGAAGAATCTAATCAATTAGAGAAAAATATTCTTGCAGAAGGATGTCGGGAAGCTCTGTTAATCTGGCAGACGACAACAAATGTATTGGACACGAGTTCTACGCAAACCTCAGCAGTTTACATTTTAGTGGATGGACACAATCGTTATGGCATTTGTTTAAAACATAAATTAAATTTCAAAATTCATCTAATTTCTTTTGACTCTTTGAAAGAAGTTAGGGACTATATGATTGATAATCAGTTAGGTAGAAGAAATTTAATTCCAGAACAAGCCTCATATTTAAGAGGTTTAAGATATAATACTGAGAAACAAGAAAAGGGAAAATATACTCGTGTAGAGCATAAGGGTCAAAATGTCCCTTATGGTTTGGCAGATTCAAAAGAGAAAAATTCGATTGAAAATATTGAGGAAATTCATAAGGGTCAAAATGTCCCTTATGATTTGGCAGATTCAAAAGGAGAAATTTCGATTGAAAATCTTGAAGAAATTCATAAGGGTCAAAATGTCCCTTATGGGTCTGTGTCCAAAAAAGAATCAACTTCTGCACGTCTTTCTAAACAATATAATGTCAGCGAAAAAACGATAAAGCGAGATGCAGAATTTGCGGAAGGCTTAAATTTATTATCGCCCGAACTAAAAAAAGATATTCTATCAGGTCGAATAAAAGCTAAAAAATCTGAAATACAACAATTAACACAAATTGAAAAACCAGAATCGCCAATTGATTCTTTAGATATAATCTCAAATTTGATTTCGGTTAATGTGTCAAAACAATCCAGTAAAATTGAGAATGATGGTTCAGTAACATTTACTTACAAGAATGAAGATTCAAGAGAAAATTTATTAAAGAAAGTAAAAAAGAGTATTAAAAATGCGTCTGATTCAGACGTAACGGTTGAAATACAAGGCTCTTTTATCTTAAATAACGGATTAGTTGATGTGTGGAAAAAATTACGTGGGTTTTCAGAAAATGTAATAATTGATGAAAATTTTACTGATAAAATATCAATTTTTCAGACAGTAAGTCTGGGAATTATTCAAGAATTATAAATAGGAATTATATATAAACTATTGACTTTCAGTAAGTTGTGCATGTGAAAACTATAAAATATAACAAATTTAGGGATGGTTTGTATGAATCAGAAAACTACCTCAAAATACCATAAAACATGGATAAATTTGTTATAGTTACCCTAATTATAACAAATTTAGGGATTAAGAGTTGTTTAATTATAACAAATTTAGGGTTACAGCCATATAAATATCAATTTAATAACTATATAAAGGAGTCTATTTTGTAACTGTAAATCGCTTTAGCAACATCTATCTTAAACACTATTATTTTTAGTAATTTTGCGTCCTTGTTGTTGTATTTTATTCATTTTTCAGTATTTTATGTATTTTCTGATACTGTAACATCTTAATAATCAAATACTTACAACCCTAAATATACCGTATTTAGGGTTAGGTATAACAAAATTAGGGTTTAATATAACGAAATTAGGGCTAAACTATACCATTTTTAGGGTTTAATATAACAAATTTAGGGTACACTATAACAAATTTAGGGATTCAATAAAGTGCCATCGAAAATGAATGATAAAAAGAATACCGTCATAAAAAATCAATCTGTAAAATTAGTTCGAAAATCAAATAATTTGGTTGAAGGAAAATATCGTTTTGATATTTGGGAAATGAGAGTTTTTACCAAAATGCTCACAATGATATTACCAAGTGATGAAGATTTTAAAGAATATAGAATTTATCTGAAAGAAGTAATTGATGATTTCAACCTTTCGGCCGACAAACAATCTTACAAATTGTTGAAAGATGGGGCAATAAAATTGATGAAAAAAGAAATTAAGATAATTCGTGATACGGATGAGGGTGAAAAGGAGTTCTTAACGCACATAGCCGTTGGTTTAGACAGTTTTACGAGCAAGACCCAAGGCAGTTATGTCGATATATCTTTTCACCCCAAAATGAAGCCATTTTTATTACAATTGCAAACGCAATTTTTGATGTATGATGTCAGAAATATATTGCAATTACAAAGTTCTTATTCAGTTAGGATTTATGAATTATTAAAACAATATGAAAAAATTGGAAAAAGAACTTTCAGTATTGATGATTTGAAAGAGACACTTGCGGTAATGGACAAATACCCATTATATGCGAATTTCAAGCAAAGAATCATTATCAAGGCTCAGGAGGATTTGGAGGCATATACAGACATTAGATTTACTTTTGAGGAAGTAAAAAGAGGGCGGTCAATACATTCAATTGTTTTCACAATTAAATCAAATAAATCAATTGTTGAGGAAAGAAAGTTGCTAACTCCAATTATTGCAAAAGTATTTGAAGAAAACGTGAAGAGTTTAGAAATATACAATCTTGTTAAAGGGTTCCCTGGGGTAAACCAAGGTACAATAAATGAATGGTTCAGTAAATATAATCAAGATCATATTGTAGAAAGGATAAACATATTATTGAAACAACTTGCCAAAGGGAAAGAAATTAAAAATCCAATGGGATACCTTCAAAAATTAATGTCGCAAGAAACATTGTTTATAGGATTTGAAGAGAAAAGATCAACAAATATTGAGACAAAAAAAGTAATTACTAATCAGGAAAAGAATATTAAAGAGAAAATTAATGAATTAGAAAAATTGAAGATTTTTTACTACGAAACACAAAATCAAATAATCAACGAGTATCTATCAGCCAACGAGAAAGAAAAAATACAGTTATTGGAATTCATCAAATTGAGTCCACATTATGATATAAATCTCAGTTTAGAAGAAAATCTAAAAAGGGTTACATTGATTGCTTTAATTAATACAAAATTTAGAGATACATATCCACAATTATTTACTAAACTTGACAAAAAATACAATGATAATGAAAGTGCCATAAAAAAAAGTTTAAAAGACTTAGGCTACAAATGATAAATAAAGCATGGCAAAAAATTTCGTTATTTTTTTTAAAACAAGTAATTCAAAATAAGCTCAGTTGCCCCAAAATCTTGGAAGTTGCCTTCAAATAAGGTTTACGTTTTCAGATTCAATCAATTTTACATCCGTTTTAAAAACAGTACCAAGACTCATTTGTAGGCGTTGAGATTTAGAACAACTTACCCATAAAATCTGAGGGAGGCTTAGGATTAACAAGTGAACAAATCTCAACCTTAATTATTCAATAATTTACCTTTGGATTTGATTGCAGGTCTTTGAATTTTATTCTTAGCAATCCAATTACTCAAAGTTGCCTCAGTAGCTCCATAGCGATTGGCAATAAAACTTTGCTTCGAGCCATTTTGAAGGAGAGCTTCTATCTCCACTTTGTAAATATCCAATTTACTTTTCCCTGGTCCTTTTGGACGACCCAATATCATGCCGTTCGCTTTCTTCACCCGTAAGGCTTCTTTGGTTCTTTGGGAAATTAAATCTCTTTCAATCTCGGCAGCCATTGCAAAAATCATCGCCATGATTTTACTTTGAATGGTGTCGTCCAATTGCCAGTTTCCTTTGACAGTGTACATTTTGATTTCTTTGTCAATGGCAAACAAAATGATTTCCATAATTTCCAACATACTCCGACCCAACCTCGAAAACTTACTTATCAAAAGTACGTCACCTTTTTGGAGTTGATTGAGAACCGTAAAAATCTGTCTTTCCTTCCAAGACACTTTTCCCGAAATTTTATCTTCTACAAATTCTACCTTACCCAAGCCTTTTTCATTGGCTAAGGAAAGAATGTCCGTTTTGTTTTTGGAGTTGTCTTGTTCGAGGGTTGAGACACGTAAATAAGCAATATTTCGGGGCATTTTGATAAGATTAGATAAAAACCTCATAAAGGTACTTATTTTATAAGAGTTGTATCGTTTTTATCCATGAGATTTGTTTGATTATTGTGGGGGTTTATAGAATGGTTTATTTTGTAAGAAATTGAGAAGCAAATTGAAAAATTATGGTTGCAAGTCCCTTATTGGGCCAAAAGTAAGATAGCACCCTGTAAGTCGCTGACTATTAGCAACTTACAGGGTGATTTTTTTAGGCTACCTTTCGGTATTTCCAAGCCCTTATTTTATCAATATCCAAGCGTAAGTTATTGTTATTCAGCAACTTAGTAAAATCATATTCTCCCATCATGTTCACGTGATGCCAAACAACTGCCGTTGAGTTCTTTATGACCGACATAATCTCCTCCAATTCTTCCTCAGACTGTACTTTTGTGAGCATTTCCGACAAGTACATATAATTCCACAAAACTATGGCGTTTTGTAACAATAATCTACACTGAATAATCTTTTCTTGCTCTTCTTTGGTGGCGACTTGGAACTCTTGATTATTGCTAAAAAATACCGCTTTGGCAAAGCGATTCATTAGTTCAATGTGGCTCAACATCTTCTCAATCGACTGGCGTAATGCAAGGTCGTCATAATATTTGAGAATGAAAGAACTCTTGATAATCTTACCAAATTCCTT
>JAYVIV010000090.1:0-20234 GCA_043769985.1 Arcicella sp. | reverse complement strand
TGAGCGATTACCTATATCTAAAAATAGTACAATTATAACTAAAACATAGTTTATATAAGATTACTAACTATAATGTCCAACTTTTGGGGTACACCATAGAATTATACTTTCTTGTTGCCATTTTATTTAATTCTGGATCAGAAACTACAAGGAAATTATCTACGGCATGATGTGCAATTGTACCCACAACCCAACCTGCAAAATAGGCAGCACAAATTGCTACTGCGGCAGCTTGCCAACCGACAACTTGATTATTTCCTAAATTTGATTGTCCACTTAATTTGTTTCCTCCAATAGCCATGGATTTCTCAGAATAGCTACCTATTGAACTGTAAACCCTTAAATTAGGAATGAGTAAAACAGAAACAACCAATGTTAATAAGATTATTTTTTTTGATTTCTTTTTCATATCTGTAATGATTTAAGAAAATTATTTACTTTAAAATCTAAAAAATGCGACAAAACGTCATCTCAATAAGTAACGTTTTAAGCAATCCAATAAAATTACGTTTAACAATTTAGACATAAATAATTTTTATAGATTACTATGGTTGCAATAAAAAAACTTAAAACTAGAAATTTTAAAATTAAGATGAGTTTTGTAAAATAATAATGTTGAAAATAATGCGAGGAACATGATTTTTTTTCATACTTTTGCCATGAGTTAAAATTGTTAAAGATTAAGACTCACAAACCCCATCAGGTCGTCAAACTGCGGTGGGGTTTATTTATTCCAAAGGTATGAAGTTTTATTTCACAATGTCAATCAGTACTTATACTGAAATGTTCTAAGTATCACTACTGAAATTTCAACGTATATACCTATTTTGATTCGTCCAATAAATATTTAGCAACATCCACAAGCCTATATTTGTGAGGTAATTGTAGTTTCTTACGAATCGTATGTCTATGAGATTCTACTGTCCTCGGAGAAATAAATATTAAATCTGAAATTTCATTTATGGTATTTCCCTCAGAAATCAATTTCATAATCTTCTTTTCCGCTTCACTCAAAGTTGAATAATTTACCAAAGCAACTTCTAAAATTTCATATGGAATATCACTGTAAGTTTTTTGATTGCCCATTTTAAGAATAAATGCTTTTTGAGTGGCTTGTTCAAAACGCTCCGTTGATACAGGTTTTCGCAAATAATCAACAACACTAAACTGTAGTGCTTCAATGATTCTCTCTACATGACCCGAAACAAAAATTACTTGCGTATGCCCATGAGAACGCAAACTCTCATACAAATCAATCCCCGACAACCGAGGCATACTAATATCCGTAATTAATAAATCAGTAGGCGTTTTCAAGAGATAAGCCAATGCTTCAAACGGCTTAACAAAAGTAGCTTTTAGCACTAAGTAAGGGATTTGATTTGCGTGATGAACAAGAACATCTAAATTAGACTGTTCATCATCTACGAGTACACAGGTAAGCGTTTTTGGTGTCATTTTCTTTTAGTTTAATAGCGTATTTTAAAGTTTAATAGAGATTTTTCATTATAATATTATCAAAAAATAAAGTTAATTCCAAATTAAGTTTTGTTGTTTTATGATAACAGTAGAAAATGGGGGGGGGGTAAGTCATTGACAATCAGTAAGTTATATTTATATGAAATTAGTAATCGGCAAATTCATATACTTCAATTACCAAAACATAACATTTCCCCAATCCCAACCGTTTATAAAAATACAATAGCGTAATTACCCAATAATCACGTAATTGCAACATCACTCAACTTAATCTACCTTTTCTTATGAAGCTAACTCGCTTTACTCTCTTGGCAATCGCCCTTTTGGGTTGCCTATTCTCAACTTTTGCTCAAAAATCTTATGAATGGAAAACTGCCACATCGAGCGGATATACCTACAAATTCGTGAGCAACGACCCTATGAAAGCTCGTTTTTATACCCTCGCCAATGGCTTGACGGTGATTCTGAGCGAAAATCATAAAGAGCCACGCATTGCGGCTTTGATTCCCACTCGGGCGGGTTCAAACACTGACCCTCGCACCAATACGGGACTCGCTCATTATTTGGAACATATGCTTTTTAAGGGAACTGACAAGTACGGTTCTTTGGATTGGGCAAAGGAAAAACCATTGCTCGACCAAGTGAATGCCTTGTATGAAAAATACAACAAAACAACCGATTCAACGCAACGAAAGGCGATTTACAAAGAAATTGACGCTAAATCTGGTGAAGCCGCTAAGTTTGCCATTGCCAACGAATACGACAAAATGATGGCTTCAATGGGTGGTCAAGGAACAAATGCTTTTACGTCTTACGAACAAACTTGTTATACGGAAGACATCCCCGCCAACGCTATCGACCGTTTCTTGAAATTACAGGCTGAACGCTTCCGTAGCCCTGTTCTGCGTATTTTCCATACGGAATTAGAAGCAGTTTACGAAGAGAAAAATCGTGGTTTGGATAACGATGGACGCAAGGTTTATGAAACCCGAAATGCGGCTCTTTTTCCAACGCACAACTATGGACAACAAACCACTATCGGAACGATTGAACACTTGAAAAACCCTTCGTTGGTTGAGATTCGTAATTATTTTAACAAATATTATGTACCTAATAACATGGCAATCATCATGGCGGGGGATTTCAATTCAGATGATTTAATCAAGAAAATTGAGGCTTCGTTTAAATATATGGTCACAACGCCCGTTCCTGAATATAAACCTGCTCCTGAATTACCTTTGAACGCTCCCACTATACGTGAGGTGTTTGGACCAACTCCTGATAACCTTACGATTGCTTGGCGATGGACGGGTGCTATGAATGCTCGTGAAAAAATTGTGGGTACAATCGTTGATGAGTTGATGTCGAACTCAAAGGCAGGTTTAATTGACCTTAATTTGGTGAAGGCTCAAAAGGTGCTTCGGGCGGGTTCAAATCCTGAGTGGAATAAGGATTACAGCATTTGGAGCATGACGGGAACACCCAAAAAAGACCAAAGCCTTGATGAGGTTAAAGCCTTGTTGATGGGCGAGTTAGACAAATTGAAGTCGGGTAATTTTGATGAATCTATCATTAAAGCGATTGCCGCTAATTCAAAATTGAGTGCCATTCAAGGCTTGGAGAATAACACCGCTCGTGCCTATGGATTGTTAGAATCTTTTATCACCGCAAAAGCTCAAAATTGGAATAATTATGTTGAACTGAATGATGCTTTGGGGAATGTTACGAAGCAAGAAGTAATGGATTTTGCTAAGAAATATTGTGGCGATGGTTACGTGGTTGTATATAAAAGAAAAGGCACTGATCCAAGTATTGTAAAGGTTGATAAACCTGCCATAACGCCCGTAGAAGTGAATCGTGAGGCACAATCTGAGTTTTTGAAGGCGGTCAATACAACGCCAATGGCAAACATTGAACCCAAATGGTTGGATTTCTCGAAGGATTTAAAGAAAGGAAAAATTGGCAATTTAGAAGCTCTTTATGTTCAAAATACGGATAATGATTTGTTCAGAATGGCATATCGTTTTGATATGGGTTCTTGGAATAGTAAAATCTTGCCAATTGCTTTGCAATACCTTCAATTTGTGGGAACTGACAAAATGAATGCCGAGCAAATCAGTACGGAATTTTATCGTTTGGCGAGTAGTTTCAACCAATCTTATACCGACCACCATATTACTTTAGGTTTATCGGGTTTGAATGAAAATTTTGGAAAAACGGTGAATCTTTTTGAAGATTTATTAACAAAATGCGAGAAAGACGATGTCGCTCTTGAATTGTTGAAAGGACGTATTTTGAAGCAAAGAAATGATGCCAAATTGAACAAAGGAGCAATTTTGCAAGGCTTATCTGCGTATGCCGCTTATGGAGCGAAAAACCCAAGAAACGCCTTACAGTTTTCGGATGCAGAGTTGAAGGCATTAACTTCCGATGAGTTAATTTCATTCCTCCAAAACTTGGTTTCGTACAAACACATCGTTACGTATTACGGACCACAAACGATGGAAAGTTTGGCGAAAATCGTGGGAGATATTCATAAAACACCCGCAACTTTTAAAGCTGATTTGCCACTTGTAGCGAATTTTGAAACGAAAACGCCTACAAAACCTGAAGTTTTATTTACGGATTATGACATGGTGCAAGCGGAAGTAAACTGGGTTCGTCCAACGATTCAGTTTAATAACACCGAAACGCCCATCGTGGAATTGTACAATAATTATTTTGGCGGTGGAATGTCATCAATTGTATTCCAAACCATTCGTGAATCAAAAGCGTTGGCGTATTCAACGTATGCGTATTACATGACTCCAAACTTGAAAAATGAGACGTATCGCATGATTGCCTACGTGGGAACGCAAGCTGATAAAATTCATGAGTCAATTGCAGGTATGAATGAATTATTGAATACTTTTCCAGTATCAGAGAAGAATCTTGAAACGGCAAAAGCAAGCATGAAAAAGAATTATCAAACCGAGAGAATCACGCAAGATAACATCATTGCTACGTATTTATCCAATCAAGACAAAGGCATCTCAACTGATGATCGTAAAACAATTTACCAGTCACTTGATAAGATGTCAACGGACGATTTAAAGAAATTTCAAGATACACAATTATCGAATAAGCCATACAGTTTGTGTATTGTTGCTTCAGAGAAAAAAGTGAACTTAGAAGACCTTAAAAAGTATGGAGAGGTTAAGAAATTGAGTTTGGAAGAGGTATTTGGGTATTAATTCAGGGTTATCGTTAACATTTAGTTGTTTTTAGTTATTAAGGAAGCCTTCGTTTTATCAACGAAGGCTTCCTTTTTTTGTGATTGAGAGTTGAGTAAAAATCATCCTTTTTCGTACGGTTTTAGTCAAAACTCAAAATTTATACCCTGCTATTTCTGATACTTTCAAAAAGTTATTTCCAGATAATGAGTTTTCTTTTGGAAATAACTGGTCATTTTACAGAGTTATTTCCAAATAATAAGTTTTCTTTTGGAAATAACTCATACTTTAGTTTGTAATTTTCGAAGGAAAACGTTTGTTAGGTAAAACCCATCATTGAACAAAATCAACCAACGCTTCGTTAGGAATTTAATAAAATCAACATAAAACAGTAAAACTTAGAACATGAACATTGCCATTATTGCCACATCCCCAAGAAAAAACAGTAATTCCTTACGATTTTCTAAATATCTTCAAAAAGTAGCTAAATCCTCTGGTTATGAAGATGTTACAGTCGTAGATTTCCATCATTTCGATATTCCATCCGTAGGTCGTGGAACGGTGAACAAAGAGGCTTTAACGGATTTTCAAAGTGAATTAATTACCGCTTGGGGAAATGCCGATTTAGTATTTTTCGTAACGCCAGAATATAATTTTACCGTGAATGGAGATTTACTAAATGCCCTTCATCAATTAGGTTCAAAGGATTTTGCTCATCTTTTCAATAACAAAGTGTTTGCTTTTGCGGGTGTTTCGGCTGGAAGAGGAGGGAAAAATCCGTGCTTAGATTTGACAACGGTGGTCAATAAAATCATTAATTTCAGTAATCAGTATTCGGTTGTTTCTCCTCGCATATACGAGTCGCACGAGACGCATAAAAATTTGGATGAAAATGCAGATTCGGTAGGTAATAAAATCTACGAAGATGGCGTGAAGGCGTTTGTGGATTATTCTTTGGAGGTGACGAAGCGATGGGCGGTGTAGGTATTGGGAATTAGTTATTGGTTACTTGGAATTAGTTATTAGCAAATGTCTATTGACTAATTTCCAATAACTAATAACCAGTAACAAATCACCAATCACTAACCTACTTCGTCTTTAAAAGTTCAACTTCAAAAATCAAAGTTGCTCCCCCTGGAATATCACGACCTGCACCACGTTCGCCGTATGCTAAATGATGAGGAATGAAAAACTTGTATTTGCTACCAACGGGCATCAATTGTAAGCCTTCCGTCCAACCCGTAATCACTTGGTTTAAGCCAAAACTGATGGGCTCGTTACGCAATACACTACTATCAAAAACAACGCCATCAATGGTTGTTCCATGGTAATGTGTCAGTACATTTGCTCTTGGACCGCTTGGTTTTTCACCCGTTCCTTCCACTAATACTTCGTATTGTAGACCACTTGCGGTTTCTGTAACCTCTGGTCTTTTGGCATTCTCGGCTAAAAAAGCCATTCCTCTTTCGATTTCGTTTTTCATTATTTCTTGTAAATGTTGTTGTTGTCTTTCAAAAATATTCATGTTGTTTTTAAGTATTAAAATCCCAGTAATGTTTCCGCTGGGATACCAAAATTCTGATGTAAATTTCTAATCATTTTGAGCGTTAATGGTCGCTTCTTATTCAAAACCTCCGACACTCTATTCTCTCCACCCATAAATTTTGCTAAATCTTTCTGAGATAAATTTAGCATTTCCATTCTTTGCTTGATGGACTCGATTGGGTCAAGTTTAGCAATTGGAAAATGTTTTTTTTCATATCCAATTGCCAACATTGTTATTGCTTCCAGAATGTCTAAAGCCTTTTTTCTAATTTCAATATCTTCAATCAAATCTGCATCAATTAAAGTATCAATCATTTTATTAGCCTCCTCAAAGTCTTGTTTAGATGTAATTGGTTTAATGACAATTTCATCTAAATTAAAAGTCATATTTTTCATATCTTCTTATCTAAATATTTTCAATATCTTCTATCTCATCGTATTCTTTATGAGTACCAATAAATCTTACAAAAACGAACTGTTTTTCGTATTCAAATTTTGCAATTAATCTATATTTATTGCGGCAAATATTGAACACAATTCTACCATTTTTGACAGTATCAGCACTTTTAAAAAGAGTTATTACTTCATTAGGAGTAAGAAATTCTCTTTCTTCCATTACTTCATACCACGCTTTTAGTGGTTTTTCGGAGTCTGGGAATTCTTCCCAAAAGTTTCTTAATGTTCCTTTTGTAAAAACTCTCATAACTCAAAGATAAATAAAAAATTCCATATTTGGGAAGTCTTGTTTTTAGGATAAATTAACAATAACAGGTTACCAATAACTAAATCCCTAATCCCCCAATTTCTTATAACGAATCCGCTTCGGTGTGGCATCATTACCCAAACGTTTTTTGCGATTTTCTTCGTAATCCGAGAAGTTTCCTTCAAACCAATAAACCTGAGAATCCCCTTCAAATGCCAAGATATGCGTGGCAATTCTATCCAAGAACCATCTATCATGGGAAATAACAACGGCACAACCTCCAAAGTTCTCTAAGGCTTCTTCCAAAGCCCGTAACGTATTGACATCCAAGTCGTTAGTTGGCTCATCTAATAACAAAAGATTCGCTCCTTCTTTCAACATCATTGCCAAATGTACACGGTTTCGTTCTCCTCCCGATAGATTTCCAATCTTCTTTTCTTGGTCGGCTCCGTTGAAATTGAACTTGCTTACGTACGCACGAGCATTTACTTGTCGCCCGCCCAAAAGTGTCATTTCTGTTCCTCCTGAAACCAATTCAAAGACCGATTTTTCAGCCGCTAATTGATTATGTTCTTGGTCAACGTAAGCCATTTGTACGGTTTCACCTACTTCAAATGTTCCCGCATCGGGTTGAACTTGTCCCGTGATGAGTTTGAAAAGGGTTGATTTACCCGCACCATTGGGTCCCACAATTCCCACAATTCCCGCAGGAGGTAATGAGAATGTAAGATTATCAAACAGTAATTTATCACCGTAGGCCTTCGTAACACCTTGAACTTCAATCACTTTATTTCCTAATCTTGGACCGGCTGGAATAAATAATTCTAATTTATCTTCCTTTTGACGGTTTTCTTCCGACATCAATTTATCGTAGGCTTCCAAACGTGCTTTCGATTTTGCCTGACGAGCTTTTGGTGACATTCTTACCCATTCCAACTCTCGTTGCAAAGTCTTCTGACGACGTGATTCGGTCTTTTCTTCCTTCGCTAAACGATTTTGTTTCTGCTCCAACCAAGAAGAATAATTTCCTTTCCACGGAATACCTTCGCCTCTGTCTAATTCCAAAATCCAACCCGCAACGTTATCCAAAAAGTATCTATCGTGGGTTACGGCAATCACCGTTCCTTTATATTGACGTAAATGTTCTTCTAACCAAAGGACAGACTCGGCATCCAAATGGTTGGTTGGCTCATCCAATAATAACACGTCTGGCTCTTGCAACAATAAACGACAAAGTGCCACACGACGTTTTTCACCACCTGAAAGATTCGCTACATTTTGGTCGGATGGAGGACAACGCAAAGCATCCATGGCACGTTCCAAACGAGTATCCAATTCCCAAGCATTATGATGGTCGAGTTTTTCTTGAACAGTACCTTGACGTTCTAATAACTTATCAAAATCTGCATCTGGGTCGCCAAATGCTTCGTTGATTTCGTCAAATTCTTTCAGTAAAGCCACCACTTCGGCAACGCCTTCCTCCACAATTTCTCTGACGGTTTTGGTTGGGTCGAGTTCAGGCTCTTGTTCCAACATTCCCACAGAATATCCTTGCGAGAACACAATATCACCCGTATAGCTTTTGTCTTTACCCGCAATAATTCTGAGAAGAGACGACTTTCCAGAGCCATTGAGACCCAAAACGCCAATTTTTGCTCCGTAGAAAAAAGACAGATAAATATTTTTTAAGATTTGTTTTTGAGGGGGAACGGTTTTAGAAACACGTTCCATCGAAAATATGATGGTTTCTTGACTCATTTTTTATGTTATAATTTTTGTAGTTCAAAGGTAGTGGAAAGGTTGGGAAAGTAAAAACCTGTATTATGTCAATCTTATATTTTCAAGTAAATTTATTGTAGATTATAAGTATCATTTCGGTTTTTTCTTTATCTTTGTCGAGCAATAATTTAAAGAATATAAATGTTAGTCCAAGAACTTAAAAGCACAAAACAAATCTCATCCTTTCTTGAAAGAATTGCTTTCGGACAATATAATTATGAGCAAGGTTTAGTGCAAAAAGAGAGAAAGAAAAACGGTGTTTTTCTAACGAGTTCATTAGCCACGGTTGAGAATTTATTAGATGTCATTGTTATTGATTATGACATTTTTAGTAAAAGAATACTTGAACCTTCATGTGGACAAGGCATATTTATTTTACAATTATTGACTGATATTTATTTAAAATTCCCTGATAGTTTATTGGTTTCAAACTTTATCTCAAATAATATTTTCTTTGTCGATGTTCAAGAAGAAATGATTGAGGAGACTAAAAGCAATATTGAGAAATTATACAATTTTTTATTTGAAGAAGACTTTGAAGGGACATTTAATGGTATAACTTGGGATTTTACCGATAAAATTGTTGCTGGAAATTCATTATTTGAAGAAATAAGAAAAACGCCTTTTTCTGAACTATACAATTCATTCGATTATGTTATTGGCAATCCTCCTTATGTAACCTTGTATGGGCGTAGAGATAAAAAAGAGAATGAATTGCAGAGGGTAAATTATCTAAATAATTATCATCAATTTCCAAGTTCTGTAAAAAATGGAAAACTCAATCTTGTCATGCTTTTTATAGAGCACTCACTTGATTTTTTGACAGAAAATGGACATTTGAGTTTTATAATTGATGTTTCTTTTTTTGAAACACCCTACGAACACACGAGAAAATATCTATTAGAAAAAACAACTATTAATGAATTGCAAGTAAATATTCAAGATTTTGAAGTGGCGAGTGGTCAAGTAATTATAAAGCTATCAAAAGGGAAGAGTTTTAATAATAATGTTCAAATTATAGACCACAAAACGCAAAATCGTTATTTGGTAGCACAAGATAATTGGTATAATAAAAACGATGAATATAAGTTTCGTTACAACGGATGCTCCATTTCAAAGCAAATATTAGATAAAGTAGGAGCAAAAAAAGACAAGACTATTCTCCAATTATACCCAAATAAGAATCTCAGAACTTGTGTGATGCTTCTTGATATGGAGGAAAAATTCACTTTTGTGGAGGGGGGCGAAAGGGATAAAAATTTACTTTATCCTTATTATCAAGGATCAAAAGCACTTTCTGAAAAATACGGAAATTTGGAATATAAAAAGTATTTTTTCTATGATAAGCCTCTGCAAGATACGATTAATGATGAACTGAAAATAGAACTTGAAAAACAAGGAATCAAGAATAAAAAGAGATTGGGATTAGGGGAAACGATTATTTACGATAATCCAAAAATATTTATAAGACAGTCTGCCAAAGAAGTAATTGCTACAATTGAATTGGGTAAAAGTGCAGCAAATAATAGTTTATATGTTTTTTCACTGAGAAATAATTCAGAAAAAACGATTGATTTTTTATATTTTTTGTGTGGATTTTTAAATACAGATTTTATCACCTATTATGCTCAGCAAATGAACATAATAAGGTTTTCGCAAGGGAAACAGCCACAAATAAAAATAGGTGATTTAGGTTCTATTTTTATTCCGAATGATACGAAATTACAAGGGGAGATTTCAGTTTTGTGTAAAGAGATTTACAAAGGCAAGGCTTCGAAACAAATATTTACAACTAAAATCAATAATTTGATTTATGATTATTATGATTTAACGCAAAATGAAATTGAGAATATTGAGAAGAGTATTAAAGATTTTTGATTTTATCTTCTTGTGATTTATTGAGTAGCTTCAATAAGTCAATAGTAACTTCTGATTGCTTTCCTGTTTTAGCTTTGAGAATACCTGTTTTGAAGTTTTCTAATTCTTGGGTAGCCTTTTTTAACTTTCTTTCATTAGATTCTATTTTTTTCTGTAATAAAAAATCTAAAAATTCCTCTCTCGTTCTATAAACAGTTTCTGAAAATCCATTCACTTGCATTTGATTTGCAGGTGTAATACGCATGGTTGGACTTACATTTTTAAGAAAATAAGATTTCACAAAAATATCATTGTGTTGCATAAAGGATAATCCATTTTCAAAACCTTGGTAATAGACAATGACATACACTAAATAAAAATACCCGTTTTGCATTAATGTTATCACTTTATCAGGAGTACCGCTATCAGGATTTGTGTCTTCATTATCTAAATTAACCGCTTTGAAGTCTATCCAAATTAGCTCTTTATGCCCTTTCAATTCAAATATGGTTTGAACATCAAATGGATTTTTAGTTTTTCCCTCTGGGGAAGCTAACGAGTCCTTGAAATAGTTGTGGTTTTGCGTAAAATCTACAAACTTTTTTTCGAGAAATTTACTAATTCCATCACCGACTCGTTCGCCTTTTTTTACAGCAATTTGAAGATTAGTATGTCTTTTTATAATTTTCCCTATGACTTCATCTAACTGAGAAATAATAAGTGTTTCGTATGCTTTTATGTCCATGTTTACTTAAATAAATCAGCGTTAAAAAATTCATAAATAGACATATCAAAGGCTTTTGAGATTTTTTCAATATTTGCTACTGAAACATTCCTTTTTCCTTGCTCAATACTTGCAATATAGGTTCTGTCAAGCTCACAAACGTATGAGAATTTTTCTTGACTAAGCCCTTTTTCATTTCTAAGTTCTTTGAGTCGAATTCCTATTTTGATTCTTATGTCCATTTTACAAAGTTCTATTTTTGTAGTTTATGAAACAACGGATTATAAGTATCGATGATCAGAACTACATTAAGTTGTCTGTTTTGGGTTACATCTTTTATTACTTATTATTAGGAAGATTAGCCTTTTAACCTCAAAAACCCACCGCCTCAATCAACCTAACATTCCCCATTTTCAACCGCATTTTCTCATCAAAAATATTCATTTTCAATAACCATTCTTCAAATTCCGGGGCGGGTCTTTTGTTGAGTAAATGTCTGATATAGAGGGCATCGTGGAAGGACGTACTCTGATAATGCAACATCACATCATCTGCCCCAGGCACGCCCATGATAAAGTTGCAACCTGCTGTTCCTAAAAGCGTTAGAAGCGTATCCATGTCGTCTTGGTCGGCTTCGGCGTGGTTGGTGTAACACACGTCCACACCCATCGGAAGTCCTAATAATTTACCACAAAAATGGTCTTCTAAACCCGCCCGAATGATTTGTTTTCCATCGTATAAATATTCAGGACCGATGAATCCTACGACCGTATTGACCAAAAGTGGATTGAAATGTCTTGCCACCGCATAAGCACGGGTTTCGCAAGTTTGTTGGTCGAGTCCGTGGTGGGCATTTGCCGAAAGCGAACTTCCCTGACCCGTTTCAAAATACATTAAATTGTTGCCTACAGTTCCTCGGTTGAGAGAAAGTCCTGCTTCATAGCCTTCTTTTAAAATGCTCAAATTAATACCAAAAGAGGTATTGGTTGCCTCCGTTCCGCCAATGGATTGAAAAACTAAATCCACGGGTGCGTTACGTTCGATGGCTTTTATGGTAGTGGTAATATGACTCAAAATGCAGGACTGCATCGGAATTTCAAACTTTTGTCGGACGGAATCAAGCATTTCCAAGAGTCGAATCACGGTTGGAACGTTGTCAGTAGCAGGATTTATACCGATAACTGCATCACCGCTTCCATAGAAAAGTCCATCAATCATACTGGCAGCAATTCCTCTAAAATCGTCCGTTGGGTGATTGGGTTGTAAACGAGTGGAGAAGCGTCCTTGCAATCCGATGGTGGTTCTAAATTTGGTAACTACTTCACATTTTGAGGCAACCGTTATCAAATCTTGAATTCGCATAATCTTGCTTACCGCCGCCACCATTTCGGGCGTAAGTCCTTTTTGTAAATTAGTAAGTATTGGTTTATCAGTCGTTTCCAGCAAAAGATAATCCCTAAAATCTCCTACGGTCAGGTGACTTACAGGGGCAAATGCAAGTACATCATGCGAGTCGATAATAAGTCGGGTTACTTCATCTTTTTCGTAAGGAATTAAGTGTTCCGTCAGAAAAGTTTTCAGAGGAATATCCGCCAAAGCCATTTGTGCAGCCACTCTTTCTTGGGCTGATTTTGCTGCCACACCCGCCAGTTCATCGCCTGATCTTCGAGGAGTTGCCTTCGCCATCAAGGTTTTAAGGTTGGGGAAATCGTAGGTTATATTTTTGATGGTTTGTTGATACATTTTTGGAAAGAGTTATATCAGTAAAATGACCTATAACCTTGTATAGACTACAATAGTATCAAAATTTCGGCAAATATTTCCTTAATTTGTAATGAAATCATCAACAAGATTGTGAAAACACTTTTATCGCTCATATTATTTTTTGCTTTACTACTCAAAATGGGTGGCTTCTACGCCATTCTGAGTTTTGAGCATGAAGAAATTAGAGAAAAAGTGGAGCAAAAATTAATTAAATCATTAAATAAATCTGAGCTGGTTTGTGTAGTTGATAATGATAAAAATTTCCCTAAAATAGAATGGGAACGCCCTGAAAAAGAATTCCGTTTCGAGGGTAATTTATATGACGTAGTTTATAAAGAAAAAGCCTTTGAAGTAACGTATTATTATTGTTTAAGTGATAAAGACGAAACAATATTAGAGGCTAAAATTGATAAATTACTGGAAAATGAAACCAAGCATTTGCCTTTGGGAAGTCAATCAAAATCAATGCTAAATTTCCTTTCAGAACCTTCAACTATACATCAAAATCCCACATTTTATTTCAACTATTTCATTGACAAAAAATCTTCTATTTTCCCAAATTTAAGCGTTTTTTATCCTACCGATTTTGTTTCAAAACTGAAACAGCCTCCCCAATTTTCGTGATATTTTTGGACATAAAGTAACACAGAGTAAATCGCAGAGTTTCACAAAGGTTAACCAAAACCTCGTGTAATTTCGTGTCTCACTCTGTGATACTTCGTGTCCACCTATTTTAATTGAATTATCATTCACAAAATACACACGGTGAAAAAAATATTTATTCTATCATATTTACTCTTGATGGCTGGAATTTCCCATGCTCAAAAATCCAAAGAACTTGAAGAAGTGGTGGTAAAAGAAAGGCGGAAAATTGCCAAAGAAAGAGAAGAATTTACTCGCCATGCCCAGTCAGTTGAGGTGATTGGTGTAGAAGAAATTAATCGAAATAATTCCGCATTTATTGAACAGAGTCTCGGCACAATGGCGGGCGTTCAGGTAGATAAACGCACACAATTGGGCGGACAACGATTAGTGATTCGGGGATATGGAAACGACCAAAAATTCAACAGTTGGGGCGTAAAAGTTTATTACAACGAAATGCCAATCACAACCGCTGAAGGCATTACGATTTTGGACGATATTGATTTTGCCAATGTCAATAATATCGAAGTCATTAAAGGTCCATCCTCCACTTTATATGGCGGTGGCGTTGGTGGAGTGGCTCGTTTTTACATGAAATCCGCTCAAAACAAGGGAGTTTCTCTTACCGAAAAATTTGCCCTTGGTTCTTTTGGTTTGTTTCAATCAAATACTCGTTTGGATGTTGTGAATGACAGTTCAGCCATTGCGTTGAGCTATGGATATTTGTCTTCCGATGGCTATCGTCCTGCGGGAAATAGTCGCAAAAATTTCTTGACGTTTTTTGGGGAATTTAAACTCAATAAAAAACAGACTGTTACAGCATTTATGAGCCATAACTACTCTTATGAGGGCGTTTCTGGGCAAATTTCTTATGCAGATTATTATGCAGGAATCGACAACGGTAATCTTGCGTACATCAGAAAAAATGCCCGAAATGACATTCAAACAACCCGTTTTGCCTTAACACATCAGTATAAATTTTCGAGTAAAGTTGATAATTTAACTACCGCTTTTTATTCAAATCAGGATTTTGTGAGGGTTGCGGCGGGAGCTACTGAAAATAGTATGAGTCCCAACTTTGGAATTCGGTCAGTGTTTAATTTTAAGGAAAATATAACGGATAAAATAGCCAATGAATTGACTGTGGGAACAGAATTACAACAATCAAAATCACAGATTTCAAATTACCGTTTTGTTGGTACAGACCCTGCCAATCCGCTCAAAGTTCAAGAGCTTTCAAAGGGTGGCTCGTATTTCAAATATAGCACGAATCAATCCGCTGTTTTCTTTCATAATCGCACAGATTTTAAGCATCTTGATTTATCATTAATCTTAGGTTTGAGTGCTAATCAAATTAACTATTCTCGCATAGATTTATTAGCAATTCCAGGATTAATTACGGGTTATAACAAAGATTTATCGTTCGACAAAACCTTTGCAACTTCATTCAATCCGCACATTGCTTTGCAGAAAGTTTTTAAAAATCAGATTATTAATTTGAGTTATAGCGAAGGATATAATGCTCCAACGGCTTCTACTTCCTTCATTGGAACGATTAATAAATCAAACGATAACTTATCGCCAGAAAAAGCCAAAATGTTTGATTTAAGCATCAAAGGCTCATTTTTTAATGATAAATTAGATTATCAAGTCTCCCTTTTCAACATCAATATTACCAATAAACTCACGCAGCTTTCGGGCGTAAATCCTGCGGGAGGAACGTATAATTACTTTGCCAATACAGGAAATCAAACCAATAAAGGCATGGAATTGAGCTTGGGTTATTTAATGTTAAACGATTCAAAATCATTTATTAGGAAGGTTGAGCCATTTTTAAATTATTCAAATTATGACTTTAAATATAATGATTTTAAAACTAAATTTGGAAGTGGAATTCTGGATTATTCCAATAAGCAAGTGGTTGGCTTACCGAAGACAAAATACACCCTCGGCGTAGATATTATAACAAAATTAGGGATGTATTTTAATGGTACTTACAACGTGATAAGTGATGTTTATACCGATTTTGCCAATACCAATAACGTAAAAGGATTCGCATTGTTGAACAGTAAAATTGGCTATAAAATCTCAGGTAAAAAGATGGATTTTGACGTATATTTTGCGGGGAATAATCTCACAAATCAAATCAATTATACTTTCTTATTTTTGGGGAATAACATCAATGATTCCGACCCAGATAACAATTATCCAGTTGGCGTTGCAACGGATGTGAATCCAGGACCAAGTAAGGCATATTATTTTGGTGGGATGAATGTTGGGTTTAGGTTTTGACAAAAATACGGAAGTCGTCCTTTTGAAGGACGACTTCCGTATTTTACAGTATTTAGACAATCATCTAAATGTTTTTCACAAATTATTTGGAAGTTTAAAATAGTATTTAGACATTTGCCTAAATATCTTTTTAAAACCTCATGAACATACTTTTCAAAGCCCTAAACGACCACACCCGCAGGGAAATATTAGAAATGCTGAAAGAGGGCGACATGAATGCTGGTGATATTGCCGATAAATTCAACATGACCAAACCCAGTATTTCACATCATTTGGATTTGTTAAAACAGGCAGATTTAGTGGTTGCTGTCAAGAAAGGGCAGTTTGTGGAATATTCCCTCAATATGACCGTCATGGATGAAATTATGGCTTGGTTTGTTCAGTTTAAAACGCAATAATTTTTACAATCAAAAAGCACTTAAAATCATGAAAATCAAAGATTTACTTACAAAAATTGTTCTCTGCATCGTTCCAGTTGCATTGTTTATTATTTCAAATCGACTCGGTAAAAACATGGGAGAAGGCGAATCAGCTTTTTCAATATCATTTATTTACATCATCAACATTTCAGTAACTTGTGTTTATATTTTCATACAAAGAGATAAATTATTTCATGGCGATGAAAAGCTAAATTTTTTAGGTAAAAGAGCTGATATACTCCTTTTAATCAGTCAGTTATGTTTAGGAATTATACTATATCTTTTCTACAAAAACTTCTGGGGTATCATCACGCTTTCGGAAATTTATATTTTCATTGCAGTAATGTTGTATGGAAACTATTACTCTCTTTCACCAATGCCTTTAGAAAACGTTTCTGTTTTTTTAGATGATGAAGATGTTTGGCGAAAGGTTTGTAAATTAAGAGGACGATTAATATTTGGTTTTGGATTAATTGGTCTTTTGGCAGTAATTTACTATTCACCAAATGGTTTAGGAATTGAATATATGTATTTATTGTTAACAATGGTGGCAGTCACTTTCATTATCACCTATTTCTACGCAAAAAAACAGTATTTCAAAAAATATAACGATTAGTAATTACCCCTAATCAGCCAAAAATCGCTTTTTTACACACAATTTGGCTGATGAAACGGTTTTGCCAGCCAAATTGTAGTTTTTTACATACAATTTGGCTGATTACGAACAAATACAACCGTTAGATATTTCCCAACAATAATTTCTAAACCCCATCACCGTTATTCTCCAAAAATAGTATTAAATTCACTCATTATTTAGTTCAGTCTAATTCACGTGTCTTTCCCCCAAGACATCATAACTTAAAAAAATCGCCTCCGATAGGGTAGGAAGCCTCTTTATTAATGAAAAAAATTACTACACTACTCGCAGGTTTAATGTTGGGTCTATTTCCCAACTTTGCGACAATGGCTCAGGAAGATTTGAGCAAAATGCCCCTCCCAATGGATCCACGGGTCAAAACGGGCATTCTTCCCAATGGTTTGAAGTATTACATTATGAAAAACGCTGAACCCAAAAATCGGGCTCAATTGCGTTTGATGGTGAAGGCGGGTTCGGTCTTAGAAACTGATGAACAGCAAGGACTTGCTCACTTCATGGAACACATGAATTTTAATGGAACCAAGAATTTTCCTAAGAATGAATTGGTAAATTTCCTCCAAAAATCAGGCGTTCGATTTGGAGCAGATTTGAATGCGTACACGGGTTTTGACGAAACGGTTTATATGTTACCCGTTCCGACCGATTCCATCGAAGTTTTCAAAAAAGGAATGCAAATTTTGGAAGATTGGGCTCATAATGCCACCCTCGACCCTTCGGAAATTGATAAAGAAAGAGGCGTAGTTTTGGAAGAATCTCGTACAGGTAAAGGTGCAAATGCTCGTATGCGTGATAAGTATTTTCCAGTAATTTTAAACAATTCTCAATACGCCAAACGTCTGCCGATTGGTAAGGACGATGTCTTGAAAAACTTTAAGTATGAAACGCTTAATCAATTCCACAAAGACTTCTATCGTCCTGATTTACAAGGAGTTGCTGTTGTTGGAGATATTGATGTGGCAATGGTTGAGAAGATGATTATTGAGAAATTCGGTAGTATTCAAAACCCTGCTACACCAAAGGAAAGAACTAAGTATAAGATTCCTTTAACTGGTGGAACAGACGTTGCCATCGTAACAGATAAGGAGCAACCATACACGGTGATTCAAATATTATCGAAACAAGAAAAACGTAAAGACTTGACTTTCCAAGACCGTCGTGAAGGAATGTTGCGTTCGCTTTATAATCAGATGTTATCGTCTCGTATTCAAGAACTTACGCAAAAAGCTGACCCTCCATTTTTGTTTGGATATGCGGGTTATAGCGGCTTCTTAGGTAATCTTGATGCTTTCACTTCTTTTGTGGTAGCGAAGGGAGCAAATGTTGAAAAAGGTTTAGTCGCAATTTTAGAAGAAACCGAAAGAGCTAAGAAATTTGGGTTTACAGCCTCTGAATTAGCTCGTGCAAAAACGCAATATATGGTTAATCAGGAGAAATCATTTAAGGAGAAAGACAAAACAAATTCTGAGCAAATTGTTGGCGGTTTAGTAGGTGCATTTATAGATGATGAAAACTTGACTTCACCTGATTTTAGTTTTGATTTCACGAAAAAATACTTGGAAGGTGCAAAATTAGAAGAAATAAACTCGTTGAGTAATATCCTAATTACAACCGAAAACCGAGCCGTAATTTTGATGGGTCCTGAAAAAGAAAAAGATACGTTGCCTACCGAAGCTAAAATCAGAGAATGGTTGAGTTCAGCGGGTAAAAATGTAACGGCTTATGTGGATGCCACCATTGATAAACCATTGATTGCGAAATTACCAACGGGTTCAAAAGTGACATCAACCAAGCAAATTCCAGAGGTTGGCATTACGGAAATAACCTTTGCTAATGGAGTGAGAGCAGTTTTAAAACCAACAGACTTCAAAAATGATGAGATTTTGATTGGGGCATATAGCGATGGAGGTACGAACTTATATTCAGACAAAGATGCTGATAATGCCGCTTTGTCTTCACAAATTGCTTCAATGGGCGGTTTAGGTGAGTTTTCATCGACAAATTTGCAAAAAATGATGACGGGAAAAGTGGCACAGATTGCCCCTTATGTCACAGAAACTTCTGAAAATATTAGCGGTTCGACTAATCCAAAAGACCTTGAATTGGCCTTACAATTAATATACAGCAATTTTACGCAACCCCGTTTTGATGCTGATGTCATCAAAGGGTTTGTGGCGAATGTTAGTACTTTTTTGGAAGGACAGGAAAAAACGTTAACCCCAGAAAAGGTTTATGGCGACACTTTGGGTATGATTTTGAGTAATTATGCTCCACGGAATTTTCCCATGACGGCTGAACGTTTCAAGAAAATTGATGCCCAACGTGCTTTTGAAATTTATAAAGAACGCTACGCAGATGCTTCTGATTTTACGTTTTTATTCGTAGGGAATTTCAAAAATGAAGAGATTAAACCCTTATTGGAGAAGTATTTAGGCGATTTGCCATCCATAAAACGTAAAGAAACCTTCAAAGATTTAGGTATTCGTTCACCGAAAGGGAAAGTAGAGAAAACGGTTTATAAAGGTTCGGAAGCCAAAGCACGAGTAACGATGGTTTGGTCGGGTGATTATGAACCTACGCCAGAGAGCGAAACGCAAGTCGAGGCATTGTCGGAAGTATTGGAAATTAAGCTAATTGAGAAATTGCGAGAGGAAGAATCAGGCGTGTATGGTGTGGGTGTAAGTGGTTCGGTTTCCAAAATTCCAGCAAAAAGATACGACTTCAAAATCGCTTTTCAATGTGCCCCAGAGAATGTGGAGAAATTGGTGAACCGCACGATGGCAGAAATTCAAAAGGTGAAAACATCGGGAGCGGAAGCCACTGATATTGAGAAATTTAAAGCAGAAACCAAACGCCAAACTGAAACACAATTACGTGAAAATGGTTTTTGGTTGGGTTATTTGCAAGGGCAATATCAAGATAATGAAGATGTGAAAGAAGTACTGAGAGAAGACGAAATGCTGAAAAAAGTGACCGTAGAAAGCACAAAAACGGCAGCAAAAAAATACTTTGCCGAGAATATGATTAAGGTGGTTTTGTTGCCTGAGAAAAAATAAGATTTTGGTCATTTAAGATTTCAATAGGGTTTATTGCTTGATGTGATAAACCCTATTTTTTTGTATATTTACCGAAAAATAATCCACATTTTACCACAAAAACAAAATCA
>JAYVIV010000089.1:0-6821 GCA_043769985.1 Arcicella sp. | reverse complement strand
AAAGAAGATAATACCGTAACCATTCGGTACAGGGATACGATGGTGCAGGAGAGGATTGCGTTGAGTGATGTTAAGAATTTGGTGTTGGAAAAGATCAGTTAATCATCGCATTCTTCAACGGAGGCTTGTTAAAAAATCGGTTAGTTGAGCAGGGGTTGGATTCACCAATATTATTTTTCTGTTTTCATCCAATAACACTGAAGAAGGTATACCGGTGATCTTATATTTGAGCGCCATCGTATTATTTCGTCCTTTTAGATCGCTGACATTTATCCATTCGAGCTTATCCTGTTTAATTGCTTCCAGCCATTGTTGCCTATCCTCATCTAAAGAAATACTGATTATCTCGAGCCCGAACTGTTTTGTTCTTAAATATGATTCACGCAAAAAAGGATGATTACCCCTGCATGGTCCACACCAGCTTGCCCAAAAATCAATCAAAACGTATTTCCCACGTAGAGAAGAAAGAGCCAATACATTATCATTTGGCGTTTTCATGGCAATTTCAGGGGCTTCTGTTCCTACGTCCACACCTCTCAAACGCATGATTTGTTGATGAAAAGTCTTGATATGAATGTTGGGAGAGTTTGGTTTCTCAGCCTTAAATTTATCCGAAACTTGTATCATCGTTTCCAAATCTGCTTCTGGATTTAAGAAGTTTCCTGCCGTCCACAATGCCACTAAATTTGTACCCATTTCGGGCAGTAAAGCTTTGATTTTGTTCACATTAGCGGATTGTGCGGCTTGGAATTCTCCTTGAATTTTCTGTAAGGTTGCTTCGTCTTTTTTGGCTTGTGCCGCTGCAACTTGCTTATTCCAAACTTCAACTTTTGCTTGTAATTCCTGGTTAATTTTAATGATTCGGTTAAAATACTCAATGTTTTTTGAAGCTCCCGTTATTTGGAATGTACCTCTTTTATTAGGCATATCCATTCCATCAGCAATCACATTAACGGTTTCGCCACCTTCCAAAATCAACAAAACCTTTTGGCTCAATTCCATACCATAGAAATTGAGGAGATAATAACCTCCACCGTCAATAATTTTGGAATTGAACTTAAAGGATTTATCCGCCCCAACATTGGCAGAATCCATCGTAATGGGCGTGCCTCGACCGTTGATAAATTGCAGATATACTTTTTTGTCGGGTACAACATTGTTTACCTTTCCTATAATGGTAACTGGCTTACCGTTAGGTACTTGGGAATAAGTAAGTGTGGTTATTAAAGCGAATATTACGCTTAAAATTGTCTTTTTCATATTGTTATGTAGCCTCACCCCCAGCCCCTCTCCCATGGAGAGGGGAGCATTCGTCCGCTTACCCCTCCTCTCCATGGGAGAGGGGGCTGGGGGGTGAGGTATTTTCGTATTACATTTCCAAAGATTTCTGCAATAATTCCGTAGTAACCTTCGGGTCAGCGGAGCCTTTTGATTTTTTCATAATTTCACCCATGAACATACCCAAAAGCCCTTTTTTACCTGATTTGTACTCCTTAACTTTCGCCGAATTATTTGCTAAAACTTCATCAATTAACGTTTGTAAAGCATCCGTATTGCTTTGCTGAATCAGATTCTTTGCTTCGGCAATTTGTAAGGGTGTTTTTTCAATATAAGTAATCATCTCGGGGAAAATCTGTTGTGCTGCCGTAGAGGTACTTACTTTGCCATCTTCAATCAGATTTATTAAAGTTCCCAGACGTTCTGGTGTTATTGACAACTGATTGATTTCCAGATTATTATCATTTAAATAAGACTTCACCGTTCCCATTATCCAATTGGAAACGGCTTTGTAGTTTTTCGTAAATTGACAGGTATTTTCAAAGTATTCTGCTACTTCACGGGTTTCTGTCAGTACGTTGGCATCGTACTCTGGTAGTAAATATTGGTTCGTAAACTTCTCAAAAAGCTCCCACGGCAAGGCTGGCATTTGACTCTTTACTTCATTTAACCAAGATTCCGAAATTATTAATGGCACCAAATCTGGCTCTGGAAAATAGCGATAATCGTTCTGGGTTTCCTTCTCACGCATACCCGATGTACGCCCTGTTGAAGGGTCAAAACTACGGGTTTCTTGAATAATTGTTACGTTATTTTCAACCGCATCTATTTGTCTAATTATCTCATATTCAATGGCTTTCTGAATAAATTTCATTGAATTCATGTTTTTGATTTCAACTTTCGTACCAAAGACTTTACTGCCCACCAACATCACCGAAACATTGACATCGCAACGCAAAGAACCCTCTTCCATATTGCCATCACATATTCCCAAATATCGCACTAATTTTCGAACTTCGGTCATAAATGTTGCGGCTTCTTCGGCGGATTTAATTTCGGGTTCGGTCACCATTTCAATCAATGGCGTTCCAGCACGATTATAATCAATCAAACTGTCGGTTGAACCTTCGGCATGAACCGATTTTCCAGCATCTTCTTCTAAGTGAATATGATGAAAACGCACTCGTTTTTCACCCGTCGAAAGTTTTACATCCACTCCACCACCCATACAAATTGGCGTTTTGTCTTGAGTGATTTGATAACCTTTCGGAAGATCGGGATAGAAGTAGTTTTTACGGTCAAAGTATTGATTTTCAGTGATTTGTGAATTACAAGCCAATCCCATTTTGATAGCGTATTCCACCGCCTTGCGATTTAATTTTGGTAAAGTGCCAGGATGTCCAAGTGTAATGGGCGATATGTGCGTATTGGGCGAACCACCAAATGAGGCAGCATCGGCGGCAAAAATCTTGCTCTCGGTCTGCAATTGAGCGTGAACTTCAAGTCCAATCACGACTTCGTATTTATCTCTAATTTCTTGTTTCATGGAGTATTTCAAAAGTATCTATATGCAAAGATAAATGATGTTAGACCACGGATTGTACAGATAAAACGGATTTACACGGATTTTTGTAAATTGATAAAATAAAATTCGTGTAAATCCGTAAAATCCGTATTATCTGTGGTCTAATTTATTTCTTAAAATAGAAAATATTTTAACCTCATTCCAACCGTTTTAATATAAATTGAGTCTTTACAAAAATGATGTAGTAAAATTCTAATTGGAAACCGAAGCACAGCTCATACAAGCCTGTTTACAAAATGACCGCAATGCCCAACGCAAGCTCTACAATGCCTACGCAGGGAGAATGCTGGTCGTCTGTATTCGGTATGTCCATAATCAAGCAGAGGCGGAGGATATTTTGCAAGAAGCCTTCATTAAGATTTTTCAGAATTTGGATAAATTTCGGGCTGAAAGTACGTTGGGAGCTTGGATTAAACGAATTGTGGTGAATACTGCCATCAACCAAATTCGGTCTCAGCAGCATTTTCAGAATATGGATGACGTGCAAGAGTATGAGAATCAAGTAACTGATAATCAGTCGGGTATAGAAGGAGTCCAGTTTCAAGAATTGATTGAGATGATTCAAAAGCTACCCAAAGGTTGTCAAGCAGTGTTCAATTTATTTGCTGTTGAGGGTTATAAACACCATGAAATTGCAGTATTGTTGAACATCACAGAAGGAACGTCAAAATCGCAATATGCGAGAGCAAAAGGAATTTTACAGAGTATGTTATCGGTAAAATAGAAACCTCACCCCCCAGCCCCCTCTCTTTAATGAGAAGGGGAGTAATCGGACGAAATCTCCCCCTCTCATTAAGGAGAGGGGGCTGGGGGGTGAGGTGCTGTATAAAACATGGAAAATAATACAAATAATTCTTTCGAGGAACAATGGCGACGTGCTTTTGATGATGCCTCACTGCCCCCATCGGAGGCGGTTTGGGAGAAGATTGACTCACAATTACAAACGCCAAATCCACCCAAACCTAACAATGGTTCTTATTATATTGGAACTATTTCTGCAGTTATTTTGGTAGTAGGTTTGTGGTTTTTGGTCGAGAATAAGGAAGAAGAAAAAGTATTGCAAGTTGTTGAAAATAAGACAGTTAAAGTAGAAAATAAAATAGAAAAGTTAATTCCAGAAACACCAGAAAAACTCATTATTAAACCCAAAGAGAAAACGCCAATTAAAAAGGTATTTACCCCCGAAAAAGAAGAAATCATAGAACCAATTATTGAGCCTGAAATAATTACTCAAATACTTGAAAATCAAGAGCGAATCATTACCGATTCCATTGATTTTATGAGTCCAATTATGGCTACTAAAAAAGTCAATTCTGAATTAATTAATCCATCTATAAATGTACCTTTTGAACAGACTCCATACTACGAAATTCCAAAACCCAAATCTAAGAAAAAGTCAATTTGGGATAAGATAAGGATTTCTGGGGGCGTTGGGTTTTATCAGTAGTGCAACCATGCAACCACATAGCTATCATAGGAAACATAGAAAAGGAGAAAAAAAATTAAACTTTAATTACCATGAAAACACATATTTTAAAATTAACACTTCTTTGTTTTATTCTATTTGTGGCTTGTTCAAAAGAAGAAACTTTATCACCTTCGTCCGCCGTTGACGACCAAAAGTTAGAGCAATTAGGTAAAGAAATTGAAGAGTTTGCTAAAAATAAAACTTGTTCAAATGGGGACGGTTGTAGGACAATGCCCATGGGAGCGAAGGCTTGTGGAGGACCAACAAATTATATTATTTACGCACTTTCAAAAACGGACGAAAAGCAATTAGCCGAAAAAATTAAACAATATACCGACTTTCAAAAAGAACTCAATATTAAATACAACAGGTCATCAGATTGTCTTTTTTTATCTCCCCCAACGGTTGATTGCCTCAATGGGGTTTGTGCATCCAAATAGTTAAATCTTAAATATCATGAAAAAATTTCTATCAAAAACGCTCCTGATGGCAGCGTTAGCCACTGCTTTTGTCTCATGTAAAGATAATTGCACCCAAACCGTAACGTATAGAGGTACGGAATCCGTCAGAGTAACTTTAAATGAGTTACGAACGGGTGTAAAATCGCTCCCTGCCCAAGATTTAGAAAATCCTGGAAAGATTTATGTCAAAGATAACTATCTGTTTATCAACGAAGTAAAGAAAGGAATTCATGTTATTGATAATTCTAATCCTTCGTTTCCAAAGGCAATTTCCTTTATTCAAATCTTAGGAAACGTTGATATTGCCGTGAAGGGAAATATCCTTTATGCTGATAGTTATACCGATTTTGTGGCTCTGGATATTAGTAATCCAAAGGATGTAAAAGAGGTTTCCAGAACAAAGGAGGTTTTTAGTAATGGACAAGTGGATGGCATTGGTTGGAACTATAATGCTAACGATCAAACCATTTATGATTCGAGGTATAAAATGTTTACCACAACGCAGGAAGTGGCTTGCGAACAACAGCAATCACAACTTTATTATGGAAGTAGTAGTTTTTGGGATGCTGCAAGTTTTGGTTTTTCAAGTACTAAATCCTCTGCTTCGCCAACCAACAATGGAGTAAGTGGTTCAACCTCTCGTTTTGCCATTGTCAATGAAAGATTATACGCTGTTTCGCAGAGTGAAATGAAGTTATTTAACCTTCAAAATCCTTCTAATCCCACAAAAGATGGTTCTTTAAATTTGGGTTTTGGCATTGAAACCATCTTTCCGTATAAAGACAAATTATTCTTGGGAACCACAACGGGCGTACAAATCTGGGATAATAAAAATCCTCAAAAACCAACGTACCTATCCCGCCTCGACCACGCCCGTGCCTGCGACCCTGTGGTGGTTGAGAACGACATTGCTTATGTAACGCTCCGTTCAATTGATAATTTTTCACGTTGCGGTGGAGCAATTTCTAATCAATTAGATGTTATTGATGTCTCAAATCCAGCCAATCCAATTTTGAAAAAAGTCTATCAGATGGATAGTCCTTATGGTCTGGGAATTGATAATAAAAAACTATTTATCTGTGAAGGAACAAAAGGATTAAAAACTTTTGATGCTACCAATATTATGGATATCAAACAGTTACAACATTTTAAAGAGATGAATGCCTACGATGTCATTCCGTTGAATAATACGTTAATGTTGATTGGAAAGGACGGTTTGTATCAATACGATTACTCAAATCCCAATAGTTTGAAGTTGTTGAGTAAGATTTCAGTAAAGGCATCAAATTAAAGAAAATTTAAAAAAATATAATATGAAAAAAATACTCACTGTCCTGCTCCTGCTCGTATGTACGCTCACATACGCCCAAGAGACAAAAAAGCAAAGTTCATTCAAGAATTTTGTCAGAGAAAATTACGTGAATTATACTGATTTTGGCGGATTATTTGGTAAGTCTTATCAGATATTTTACAACGGTTCAAATTATGGAAATACCGTTCCCGCAAGAGTCAATTTTACTATCCAAACCTACAATGGTGTCAAAGTTTACAGGAATTTATCGGTTGGGGCAACCGTTGGCGTTGATTGGTTCAGTCAATATCAAATTGTCCCGATTTCGTTGGGTCTTCGGCTTTCTTCGGGAGATTCAAAAGTTAAAAAAGTAAAAACCTTTGCGGGCATTGATGCGGGGTATGGATTCATGTGGTTAAATGAAAAATCTAATGAAAGACAGGAAATTGACGGAGGTTTGGCATTAAGTCCGATGGTGGGTTTGTTGATTCCAACGGGTGGAAATGCCAATTTTATTTTGAGTATTGGCTATAAAAGGAATCTCTATCATTCCAAGATTGTGACAGGTTCTTTGGAATATCCCTACACCAATGAAACGGATTATAATTTGAATAGAATGGCAATTCGTTTTGGGGTTAGTTTTTAGTATTTGCCACTAAGGCACCAAGGCTCTAAGTTTAAATTGTAAGAATAAAATAGACCACTTTTTCGCAGCAACAAAAAACTTAGCGCCTTGGT
>JAYVIV010000088.1:0-48475 GCA_043769985.1 Arcicella sp. | reverse complement strand
GTCAGTTCAAGGTGTGGTATGGTGAAAGATAAATACAGAAAAAATGGATTTTTCTCTTTGCTGGCTTTCTCAACGTATTGCAGTGCCTCTTTGGCAATTAAATCATGGGCATATTGTCCTTTCTTCTCGGCGGTAACATTTCCAATAAGTGGTACTTTCTCATCATTTCTCCATAAATTGGTTGGATAATAATGATGAGCCTCGCCATGTCCACGATACCCAAAAAAGTAATCAAATCCTTGATTATTGGCTTGCATATCTTTTCCCCAATCAGACATTCCCCATTTGCCAATGACGGCAGTTTGATAACCTGCTGATTTTAAGGTTTTCGCCAATTGTAGGTCAGTATTCGGGAAATCAACTTTTTTATCGACAGTTCCCCAACCGGGATTTTCACGAATGCGTGTATGTCCCGTGTGATTCCCACTTAATAGGCATGACCGAGAAGGACCACAAACGGGCGAACCAGAATAATGATTTTTAAAAATCATTCCGTCACTGGCGAGTTTATCAATATTGGGCGTTTTAATTTTCGTTTGACCGTTGAAACCAACATTATTATAGCCCAAGTCATCGGCAATAATGAAAATAATATTGGGCGGACGCTTCTGGGAAAAGCCCAAAAAAGGAATGGAAATTAATAAAATTAAGATTTTTTTCATGCTTATTTTTAAATGTATTTGATTATCTGTCTCTTAGGAACTGAAATTAAATAACTTGTCCATCTCTACTCGTCTTTTTTGAATGATTTTTCGTTACTAAAATCCTCATTTAGCGATGCTAAATTGCGGTTTTAGACCTCAAATCGTTCAAAAATCACTTCGTATAGATTTGGATAACTTATTTAATTCCCGTTCCTAAGTAAATATCGGCTACTTCTTTTCCAAAATCTCAATCTGCTTTTTGTGTACTTTTATCAAGACCGTGTTCAACTCTTCTGATTTTAAATCCTCAACCGTCAAATTATAAAGTTCTGCAATTTGCTCGAAGCGTTCTTCTGATGGCATTCTTTTACCGTTTTCTTTTTGCCAATATGCGGGCTGAGAAATACCCATGCGATTCGCCACGTAGTCCTGACTATACCCGAAAATTTCACGTATCCTTCTCAATTTGTTAGCAATTTCTTCCATGGTTATAGTATTTCTAAAAATATTATTGTTTTACGTGAAAGTACGTAGAATTATTCAAAAAATAGAATTATAATTCACTTAGGATTATTCCTATCTTATCTAAAATCGCTAAAAATTCATCGTGCAATGGTGCCGTAATCGTTAATTTTTCTTTGGTAAATGGATGCTCAAACTTCAATTCTCGGGCATGAAGGAGCATAGTATTTAACGCAAAACGCTCTTCAAACATCTTATTATGCTTGCAATCTCCATGAGTTTTATCACCAATTAGATAATGCCGCAAGTGGGCAAAATGCCTTCTAATCTGATGCGTTCGCCCTGTTTCGGGAATAATCTCTGCCAAAGAATACCTTGATTTTGGGTAACGACTCACTTCAATATCTAATTCCACTTGTTGCAAACAACGGTAATGCGTAATGGCTTCTTTCAAAACGCCATTGGCATTTTCAAGGGGGCGGTCGGTTGTTCCTTTCTCGGGTAAAAATCCTCTGACCAAAGCCAAGTATTTCTTATCCATTTCACGGTTTTCGAACTTCATTTGCATAGCTCTGTCTGCTTCTTTCGATAGGGAAAATAACAAAACACCCCCCGTTTTTCTGTCGATTCGGTGACAAGGATTCACCCAACAATTGAGCTGGTCACGCAAAATTTGAAGAGCAAAAACTGTCTCTTCAGCAGCAATTGGCGAGCGATGCACTAAGAGATTGTGGGGTTTGTTGATGGCTATGATGTGTTCGTCTTGATGGAGAATTTGGAGGGGAGTATTGAGCATTTTCTACAATTATACGGTTGAGTCTTTATTTTTAACCTATTTTTTTACCACGAATGCACGAATTTTTTATAACGAGATATACAAAACTTGCACTTTAAATATTTCTGACAACGTTTAAAACTGCCCTGATAGCTTTTAAAGTAGGCTACATGAAGACTTTATTGTGCATTGAAGCCGAGAATATTAACTCCAAAAGCATTATACTTTTGCCCAAAGATAAAACTTTTGGGCAAATTCAAAATAGCCAGAACGTAACACTCAACAATATCAGATTGGGCGATAATATCGACACTTTTTTGAAGGTACAAGGCACACGCTCAAAAGCCTTTCGTTTGTCGAATACAGATATTAAAAATATAAAATTTGCTAAGCCATCCGTGGGTGATTTACGTTGGAAAGCCCCGCAACCGCTTGATAATTGGACGGTTGTGAAAGAAACTAAAAAGGTTGGACTACGAATCGTTTTTGGAAATCTGTATTAAAAAATATGTCAGCTTTATTGTAATCTTTACTAATCTCATTCGAAAGATTGGCTAATCCTTCGACACATTTTTCTGCAATTGATGAACACGTCTTGCCTGATTTGAGAATTTTGTGAAACACAATAATTTAGAGTTTGTCTAAGTCGGTGGATTATACTTAATGTTGAGCTATTGAATTTTCCCCAAGCTACCATTTTTTTAAGATAACTCCCTACTCACTTCGTCAATATCAACAATCGGAGTCACTTTCACTTTTTTAATCCTTCGAGTATCAACCGAGGAAATTCTAAATTTAAACTTTTCATATTCTGTTTCTTCTCCCGCATGAGGCAAACGAGTGAATAATTCAATGATTAGTCCACCCAGGGATTCACTGTCGCCTCTGACTTTATCGAAATAATCATTCTCAATATCTAACGCACGGCAAACGTCATTCAGTGCAACTTTTGCTTCAAATTCATAAGAACCGTTGGGTAATTTCACATAGCCCAAATCCTCAACATCTGATTCGTCGTGAATATCTCCCACAATTTCTTCAATAATATCTTCCATTGTCACAATGCCCTCTGTTTCACCATATTCATTCACAACCACTGCCATGTGAACCCTTTTTTCTTGAAAATCGTACAATAAATCATCAATTTTTTTACTTTCAGGAATAAAAAATGCTGGTCTAATTACCTCCTGCCACTTGAAAGTTTCGTCTTTATCAATATGTGGTAAAAGGTCTTTTAGGTACAATACGCCATCAATTTTATCAATCGTTTCCTTAAAAACAGGGACTCGTGAATAACCAGATTTATTGATTTTATCCATTAATTCGTGGAAATCAAAATTAATATCAAAAGCCGTAATATCTCTCCGTGAACGCATCACACTTTTGGCAGAAATACTCCCAAAATTGACAATTCCCTTCAAAATATCTTTTTCCTGTGTGGTTGTGTCCTTGCCCGTTGTAATTTCAAGAGCATGGTTCAATTCGTCGACTGTAATGCTGTATCCTTTGCGTTCAACCCGTTTTTCGATGATATTGCTGATTCCCAATAGCATAGACGAAAGTGGCTTGAAAATGGTTGTCGCAACACTAATTAAAGAAGCTGTAATTTTGGCAAAACGCAGATTGTTCTGTTGAGCCCATACTTTCGGAATCAATTCACCGAAGAAAGTGATGATAAATGTTACACCTACTAACAAAATTAACGTAGCAACTAAACCTTCTTTTTTTTCTTCGCCCACAATTTGCTCCGTCATAAACGTAGCAATCGTAATGAACGAAATATTGACTAAGTTAATAGCAATCAGGAGCGTAGCTAATAATTGCTGAGGTTTATCTAACAGCTTTGCAATAGTGCGTTCACTACTACTTTCGCTATCACGACAGGCAGTACGTTCTTCAGCAGAAAGGGAGAAAAAGGCAACTTCTGAACCCGCCAGCAAGGCAGAAAGAAATAGTAAACCCACAAGAACCAAAGCGTTGATTCCATAAACGCTGTATGAAGAGGAGGTGTTTTCAACCTGTATTTGTGCCAAAAACACCCAAATCGGGTGAGGTTCGTTGGATAATATTGTTTCCAAAATGTTTTTGTTAAGGTTATAGGGGTTAGGGACTGGGGGTTAGAAATTAGATAATCTCAGAGATATTTCTCCAAACCTAACCGTTAAACCCAACCCCTAAAACCTTCAAATAATTAAAACGGCAAATCATCGCCAGCATCTCCGCCAGCGTTTGTATCAAATTCAGGAGCAGGTGCTGCCACTTGTGTAGGAGCAGGACGAGCCGCTTGTGCCTGTGGAGCAGGAGCCGAACCGCCTTCTTGGTCATTGTCTCTTTTGCTTCCCACCAAGGTTAAAGCAGTTCCTCTAATTTTTACCGCCTTTCTCACAACGCCTTCTTTGTCGGTATATTCTTCGGTTCTGATTCTGCCCTCCACATACGCTGAATCGCCTTTGTGGAGGTATTGTTCAGCAATATTTGCCAAATTATCCCAAAGCTCAATTCTGTGCCATTCGGTTTGTTCAACTCGAACACCCTCTTTGTTGTTGTATGCTTCAGATGTTGCCAATCCAAAATTTGCCACTTTTGCACCATTTGGAAGAGAGCGTACTTCGGGATCAGCCCCGAGTCTTCCTAATAAAATTACTTTGTTTACGCCAGCCATATTTGTGGTTTTAGTTTAAAATTTTTATGAATTTACTGAAATCTTTAAAATCTACATCAATTTTTTCTCAATAATGTTTCTAAGTCCTTTTAATATTCTGAAAATATCCAAAAGTTCATCAGTTGTGCAAGTGTAAACATTACTTATTGCATATTCTTTACCAACTAACGCCATAAAATTCCAGCTTCTACCTATCACATAACAACCATAGGTAGGGTCGTCATTATCATTTAGATTTTGAGCCGCTAACATGGCAATCAATGCTTGTCCTCGTGGGTCACCGTTTGGGTCAGTCTGTCTCTTATATTCTTTTAAACAAAAAAATGGTTTTTTAGGATTTCGATATCCCGTTGCAATCATCCCATCTACTTTTCCTGAAATATCATAGTTCCCAATTACCGCTTGCAATTCTCTTTCCAAGAAATAAGAGTAGCGTTCATCATTTAGTTTTGCAAGTACAATGAGAGGGCTAATAAATTTATTTTCTAATTCAACTTCATTCCAATCATCACCACCTAATTGATAAACAGACTGCAATTCTTTCAAGAACCATGCTTCCATATCATTCACCTCATATTGAAATGCTAACAATTCATCCAGAGCGTTCATTTGCCAAACTTGCTTGGTGTTGAATGCTTCGTCAATCTTATCAAGCGTCCAGTCTCTAAAAGTGCTTTTTTGAATGAAGTTATCCATAATAATATGTAATTTTTAAACGACAAAAGTTTTATCTATAATTGTTGATTTAAGTAGTTATTCGTATTTCGATGTTCGATATTCGGAGCTTAATTATCTGAAAATCAAAAATTTACAGTAAAATATAACCTCGTTTAAATAGTAGTGACTACTTACCCTTATGTTACCTATGACTTCTATGTGGTTGCAAGTTTGTAAATGATACTCAAATTCTATGTCTCCTATGAAACCTATGTGGTTGCAAAAATAAAAGAGGTCAAATAATTATTCACCAACGTTGATTTTGGTAAATCATCTACTTCATTAAGCGAATACCATCGAAAATCCGAAGGTAAATTTACCACAAAATCAGGACTAATTTCAATATGCCAAAACTTTGTTTGAATCTTTTGATGCGTTAAAATATGTACGTAAACTATTGATTCTCTTTTGATTACAGAATTTTTTAACAAATCATTTAGAATATCGTCCCCCTCAATGATATCTTCTAACGAATCCGTATTTTCAGCAAACTCTTTTAAATAAAAATCGTACATCCCCGACCATACATCCTTGTGTGTACGCTCGTGCATCGCAAAATTACGATTTTGTTCAATGACAAAATAATTAAAAAATCTTTCCCTAACTTTTATTTTCTTAGACTTTACAGGCAAAACTCCAACCCTTCCCGTGGCATTAGCCACACATTCCATTGCTAACGGGCAGAACATACAATTAGGCACTCCAGGCGTACATTGAATTGCCCCAAATTCCATAATTGCTTGATTATGAGTATCCGAATCTTTAAAGGGTAAAACAGTTTCCGCAATTTTCGTAAATATCTTTTTTGCTTCATTACTGGCAATATCCGTAGATTCTCCAAACACTCTCGAAAGCACACGATAAACGTTTCCATCCAACACAGCCACTTTTTCGCCAAAAGCGAAGGAAGCAATTGCGGCTGCGGTATACGTGCCAATGCCTTTTAATTTCAGTAATTCTTGATAGGTATTTGGAAATTTTCCACCGTAATTTTCCACCACCATTTTTGCGGTAGTATGTAAATTTCTCGCTCTCGAATAATAGCCTAAACCCTGCCAAAGTCGTAGTACATCCTTCTCATCAGCCGCCGCCAAATCCTGCACTGTTGGAAAGGTTTCGATGAATTTAACATAGTAAGGCATTCCCTGAACGACACGAGTTTGTTGCAGGATAACCTCAGAAAGCCAAATAAAATATGGATTGTTGATGTTTCGCCAAGGCAAATTTCTTTTGTGAATATTATACCAAGCAATTATTTTTTGAGAGAAAAAAAGGTGTTGCATTATGTATTGATGAAGTTTTTTATGATTAGTTTGTAGGCAAAGTTACAGCCTTCTTATTAAAAAAGTATGCCTAAAAAACTGCCTCATATAAACTACCTAATGCTTACCTAAATCTCAAATGTCTAACAATTAAGCATTTACATAAAAAAAATGACATATTTATTTTTTTGTTTCTTTCATAATTAAAATCAAAGCCTTACCTTTGTGTCCCCTAAGAATAAAGGGGGTATGGTAGTTATCACAAAAACTATGTATAGTTAGGTTAAAGTGTTCATTATCAGGAAACTAACGAAATGACCATTATTGTTCAATATATTTTTTAACTTAAAATTTTCAACAAGTGACTAAGGCAGACGTAATCGTAGAAATTTCAGACAAAACTGGCATCGACAAAGCAGATGTATCAAGTGCAATTGAGTCTTTTTTCTCAGTAATCAAAGACAATCTCGCAAAGGGAGAAGCTGTTTATGTAAGAGGATTTGGTAGCTTCGTAAACAAAAAAAGAGCTCATAAAATTGCTCGTAATATCTCAAAAAATACTACAATCGAGATTCCAGAACATTTTATTCCAAGCTTCAAGCCTGCAAAAATATTCGTTGAGCAAGTGAAATCTAACGCAAAATAATTCAGTTATTAGTTGGCAGTTATTAGTTACCAGTTATTTGTTAATAGTGTAATTCTTAAATTAAAGTAAGTATTTACCCAATAACTAATAACCAGTAAACTAATAACCAATAACCAATAACTAACACCAAAAATGCAAAAGTCTTTTATCGTAATCATTGTTATAGCAGTTGCCACAATTGGCGGTTTATATAGCCTTCCGAAGGTAGTAGTAGATAATGAAAAAAAGACACTTCAGCAACCTGTAAAGAAGAACGCTGCAGCTACTGTCAATCGTGATAAAAATGTAAAATCTGATGCCCCAGTGGTAGAGGAGAGTCACACTGAATCATTAAGTGTAGAACAGCAAAAAGTGATTAGTAATTTGAAGGATGCCTACACAAAAAGTACTGGTAAAAGTAAGATTAGTTCAGCGGAGACTTTAATTACCCAATTTGTAAAATATACTCGCTATGATAGTGCTGCGTATTATGCCAAAGAAGTAGCTAAAATTGAGCCATCGGAAAGTAATTTGATGAAAGCGGGAGGCTTGTATTATGAAGCCTTTACTTACGCATTAGACAGCGACAAGACCGTGAAAATGGGAGAATTAACTCGTGAGATTTATCAAAAAGTAATTGATAAAAATCCCAATAATCTCTTAGCAAAAACCAATATGGCAATGACTTACACCGCAACGCAAACACCCATGCAGGGAATCATGATGTTGCGAGATGTGATTGCAAAGGAACCAGACTATGAGCCAGCGTTGTTTAGTTTGGGAATACTCTCGATACGGTCGAACCAATTTGGAAAAGCTGTGGATAGATTCAAACAAATTCTTAGAAATAATCCGTCGAACTTAAAGGCGGCATTAAATTTGGGATATTGTTTGGCAGAATTAGATAGAAAAGAAGAAGCACAGAAAATTTTAGAGCAAGTTCTTGAAAAAAGTAACGACCCTCAAGAAAAATCTGCTGCCAATGAGATTTTATCGAAACTAAAGTAAGGTTGAATTTGAGGATTAGTAAATAGGTAATTGGGATTAGTTTTTCAAGAAACTGATAATCAACTTTCAAAAATCTAAAACTCAACACCAATATAAAATAAATTATTTAACATTTAAAACTTTTAGAATCATGCCTTGCGGAAAGAAAAGAAAGGGACACAAGATCTCAACGCACAAAAGAAAAAAGCGTCTTAGAAAGAATAGACATAAGAAGAAATAATTTAGGGATTTGGAGCGACCGATGCTTCGGTTATGAGTTAGGGATTAGAGGTTAGATTATCATAATCGTCACCTTTATAAATCCTAAATCCCAGCCCCAAACCCCTTAATAAAAAACAGGCAAAATTCACCAACTGTGAGTTTGCCTGTTTTTGTCGTTTTTGTGAGATTGTTGTCTTGAAAGAATAATTTAATTACTTAATAATCTCATTATCAGTTGTTTAAGTAATTATCGGTTATGACATTTGGTAAATTTTGATGTACTAAGTATCAAGTACTATGTATTAAGTAAAATATAAAATCATATATTGAAAGTGTTTTACTTAATATCTAATACTTGGTAAATAATACTGAAAATAATAAACCCAAGCACGTCACCCACATTTAAAAGTCAATCTAAGAAAAATATTATAGACAAATTTTTTCCTTTAATTGTTGAGAAATAGCTTTGAGCCATGAGCTTCGAGCTATGAGTCTTAATCAAACTCACGGCTTATTGCTTATTGCTCAAAGCTGATACCAATAATTTTCCTAATTCAGAAATCGCATATTCTTTTTCTCAATAGGCTCGAACATATCTATAATTAATTAATTATTAGTGGCTTACCTCAACACTCAATCGACAAACTTCTTATTATTTCATTTCTAAATGCTTAATTCACCTGTGAGTAACGAATTAATTATCAATTCGACTCCCAAAGGTGATCGCATTGCTTTGTTGCAAGACAAACGCATTGTGGAGTATCACTTAGAGGAGTCCGAACCACACTTTTCTGTTGGAGACATATATCTCGGAACAGTCAAGAAGATGGTTACGGGATTGAACGCTGCGTTTATTGATATTGGTTATGAAAAGGATGCTTTTCTCCATTATCATGACTTAGGTCCGAACGTCAATTCCCTAAACAAATTTACGAAGGAGGTCATCGCCGAAAGAATCAAATCTGGGCGGTTAGATAACTTCAAATTAGAGCCTGAGATTGATAAACACGATAAAATCGACAAAGTATTGAGTAAAAATACGTTGGTTTTAGTGCAAGTCGTCAAAGAACCTATTTCAACAAAAGGCCCCCGTTTGTCGTGCGACATTTCTATTGCAGGACGTTATACGGTGCTTGTTCCTTTCTCGAATGGGGTAAATATCTCGAAAAAAATTACGGCAAAAACCGAACGCCAACGTCTGCAAAGATTAATGTCTTCGATTAAACCAGCCAATTTCGGGGTTATTGTTAGAACAGTCGCTGAAGGCAAAGAAGTGGAGGAATTGGATAAAGACCTCCGTGAATCAATTGCCAAATGGGATGCGGGAATGGCAGCGTTAAAAACCGCCAAACCTCGTGAGAAAATTATCGGAGAAATGAGTCGGGCAACTTCCATGATGCGTGATTTATTGAACGAAGATTTTGACAGTATCGTGGTGGATACGCCTGAATTGTATCAAGAAGCTCGTAATTATGTCTTGAACATTGCTCCTGACAAAGAAAAAATTGTCAAGTTGCATCAAGGTAAAACGAAGGTTTTTGAACAATTAGGGCTTGAAAAACAACTCAAAATGTTGTTTGGACGGTCAGTAAGTTTGCCGCAAGGCGGCTATTTGATTGTTGAGCATACGGAAGCATTGCACGTTATTGATGTCAATTCGGGTAATAAATCCAACAGTGAAGCAGACCAAGAAGCCACCGCTTTGAGCGTAAACCGAGAGGCAGCCAAAGAGATTGCCCGTCAGTTAAGATTGCGAGATATGGGTGGAATTATCGTTATTGACTTTATTGATATGAAGAAAGCTGAAAACAAAAAGGCTATTCAAGACATCATGAAGGACGAAATGAGAACCGACCGCTCAAAATACACAATTTTGCCTTTGACGAAGTTTGGTTTGATGCAAATTACTCGCCAACGGGTTCGCCCAGAGATGAACGTGATAACAGCAGAGAATTGCCCAACTTGCGGAGGAACTGGAAAAATAACAGCAAGTATTGCCATTTCAGATGTGATTGAACATCATTTGGAACATATTTTGGAGAAGCAAAATGAGAAGAAACCAACAATTATTATGCACCCATTTTTGTTTGCCTATTTCACGAAAGGTTTTCCTTCAATAAGAATGAAATGGTATTTCAAGTATAAAACGTGGGTGAATTTAATTACGGATACTTCTTTCGGCATTACAGATTTCAAATTTTTGAATGATCATAATGAACCGATTGAGTTAATTGGATAGTCTTGATTTCGGATTTTTGATTTCGGATTTCGGATTAAAAATTGCCTGATTTTCTTTTGAAAGTCAGGCAATTTTTTTTATCAAACCACTCATTTTCCCTACCTTTGTCCAAAACCATTAAAATTAAACATGAAGGAAGACTTAGCTCTATTTCAAAAATACTTTCCAGCGTCAACCACAGACTATTGTTTTAAACTGTGGAAAGAATATCAGTTTAACTTTAAAGTGACTCGTCCACGTCAGTCCAAATTGGGGGATTACTGTTATCGCCGTGACCGAGGGCATCAAATTACGGTGAATGGAAATCTTAATTCTTATTCATTTTTGGTAACTTATATTCACGAAGTAGCTCATTTACAAACCTTTAAGCAATATGGAAATAAACCAGAACCCCACGGAAAAGAATGGAAACGCTTTTTCAGAGAGACTTTTCAGCCCTTATTAAAATCCGAAATTTTACCGATTGAGTTGATTATTCCGTTAAATGAATACCTCAAAAATCCAGCCGCAACCACACAAGGAGCTAAACCCTTGATGAATGCTTTGAGGCTGTTTGATACGAATACTGACTTAGATTCTATGGTTCTCACGAGTATAGAGGCAGGGGAAAATTTTGAGTTAAACGGACGTATTTTTACGAAGGGAGAATTACGAAGAACTCGTTTTCTTTGCACCGACAGACAGAGTGGAAAACGGTATGTTATTGCCTCAAATGCTTTTGTGAAAAAGGTTTGATTTTTCACAAACATTCATGGACTTGTGGGGTGAACGTTATCATTTTTTTGCTAATACCGTTTTACAACTATTGATCTTTAAAAGCGTCACAACTTCTGATAAAGAATTCCTAAATTTTTAGCTTTCTCACGAAAGTCTTTTTGATTCCAAGTATTCGCCTCTGAAAGTCTAATTCCTTGACAATCAATCACAACATAACTGTAATCTTTTGTATTGGGTGCATAAGTGTACATTCCTACAAACACTATATTACCTCGATACTCATATTCATAGATGGCAGCACGCCAGGCATTTACGCTGAAAAAATCTACTGCTTTACTCAAAAAAGAAAGTTCTTTGGCGGGGTCTTTTGCACCGCACGCAATAGGTTGAAGCGTAAAAGCTGTTGCATTTTTCTTCCAAACGTTTTTTATAAATTTAGCTTCCTTATAGAAACTTTGAAATAAACTTTCACTCCAAGTATCTCCAATATCAACGCCATCACAATTGTAAATTTGTGGTAATTTCAAAAAGTGATATCGCAATACGGCAGCTCCATTACTGAGAATATATACAGAATTTCCCTTGTAGCTATATTCTTTGAGCGAACAACTATCCAAATTATGCCTCTCTTGCAAGTCCAAAATTTGCTTATACCAACTTACATTGTTTGCAGGATCTTTCATGCCACAAATTATCAATTCTGGTTCAGGATTACCAACTGATTTACAGCCAATTATGCTGAAAAATAAGAAAATTAATGCACCTATTTTTTTCACGAAAAGAATGTTAAAATATCAATATTCAATAAAAGTAATTGTAAATAGAATATGTTTTAACTAAGAACTAATTATTATTCAAAGACTTCTCCAATTTAAATGAAAATATGGTTCCTTTTTCAGGTTTGGATACTACAGAAATTTTAGTTCGATGTGCTTGTAAAATATGTTTCACAATTGCTAAACCCAATCCAGAAGAGCCATCCGTGCGACTTCTGGCTTTATCAACTCTATAAAATCGTTCAAAAATTCTATTCAAATGTTCCGAAGCAATTCCAGGTCCATCATCTTTAATTGAGATTTTCCAGTCTTTTTTATCTTCCTCAAATACCACCCAAATATTACCATTTTCATTGCCATATTTGATGGCGTTTTCCACAAGATTGGTCATAACTTGACCAATCCGCTGAGCATCTGCTCGTACAAAAACAGTGGATTGAGGTGATTTAATGAGCATTTTGACGTTTTTTGAAATAGCTTTATTTTCTAACTGTTCAAAAACTTCTTTTGTAATTTGCTTAACATCAATTCGTGCAGGGTTCATCTTGATATCGCCTGTTTCCATTTGTGAGAGCGTGAGTAAATCCTTCACCAAAATATCCAATCCATCTAAACTTTTGGCTGCCTTTTGCAGAAATTTTTCACGGACATTTTCATCGTCCATTGCTCCGTCTAAAAGCGTATGTACAAATCCTTGAGCCGAAAAAATGGGCGTTTTTAATTCGTGCGAAACATTAGCCAGAAATTCTCGACGATATTTTTCTAATCGTTTTAATTCAGTTACTTCTTGTTCTTTCTTAGAAACATACACAAAAAGCTCGTCATTGAGTTTGCGAAGTGGATTATTATCTTTCTGTAGTTTCTTTCTTGTAACCCCAAAATCCTTCATTTTCAAACGATTAATGGAGTCGTACATTTTATTGATTTCTTGAAAAACTAAATAGTCCAAAACGAAATAAATCAAAAGCCCCGCAACGACCAAAGACGCTATAAAGCTGATAAACAGCACATCAGCATTAGATTCAGGCAAAAACCACAGGAAGGTTGTGGTGAAAATTGCGATGGTAACGGCTAATAAAAAAGCTAATATTTTGGGGTTTAAAATCATGTAATTCAATGAGTGAATGAGTGAATGAGGAACGGGGTGCGTAACCTGAGTGAATACTACCACACAACTTAATCATTCTACAAATTTACAATTCTTAAATTCATCAATACCTTATCCCAAATTATTCTTTCGTAAATTTGTATTAAGTAATTGAGAAGTCCAATATTCACTCAGGTTACGCACACCGTTCCTCATTCTCTCATTCACTCATTGAACAATGCAATTAAATCAATTAACCGCAATTTCGCCAGTTGATGGGCGTTACCGCAAGCAAGTCGAAAGTCTTGCTCCTTATTTTTCAGAATTTGGATTAATCAAATATCGAGTTCGTATTGAAATCGAATATTTTATTGCTCTTTGCGAAATCCCTTTGCCTCAATTAGAGGGCGTAAAAAAATCGCTATTCGATTCATTACGAGATATTTACCTAAATTTTACAGAAGAAGATGCCCTTTGGATTAAAGAAAAAGAGCGTGAGACTAATCACGATGTAAAGGCTGTAGAATATTTCATAAAATATAAATTAGAGAAGTTCGGGATTGAGCAATATTTGGAATTTATTCACTTTGGATTAACCTCTCAGGATGTCAATAATACTGCCATTCCTTTGTCGTTGATGGAAGCCATGAATGATATTTTGATTCCTAAATTGCACGAAACCATTGCCAAAATTCGGGCTTTGGCTACGGAATGGAAAGACATTCCTTTGCTCGCCCATACACACGGACAACCCGCATCTCCTACTCGCTTGGGAAAAGAATTCCAAGTTTTTGTGGAAAGAATGGAACGTCAGATGGATTTATTGAAAACGATTCCCTACTCGGCAAAATTTGGGGGTGCAACAGGCAATTTCAATGCTCATCATGTGGCTTATCCAGAAAATTCTTGGGTGGATTTTGGGAATAACTTTGTAAAATCTCTGGGCTTAGTTCGTAGTAAATATACCACTCAGATTGAGCATTACGACAATTTGGCGGCCTTGATGGATAACCTTAAACGATTGAACAACATCGTATTAGACCTCGACCGTGACGTTTGGACGTATGTTTCAATGGGTTATTTCAAACAAAAAATCAAGGCTGGAGAAGTGGGTTCATCGGCAATGCCCCACAAAGTTAATCCTATTGATTTTGAAAATTCAGAAGGAAATGTAGGAATTGCCAATGCTTTGTACGAATTTTTAGCGGCAAAATTACCCGTTTCAAGATTGCAAAGAGATTTGACAGATTCAACCGTTTTAAGAAATTTAGGCGTACCAATCGCTCACCAAATGATAGCTTTGACAGCTTTGTTGAGAGGTTTGAACAAATTAGAATTAAATCAAGATGCCATTAATGCAGATTTAGAAAATAATTGGGCAGTAGTTGCCGAGGCAATCCAGACCATTTTGAGACGTGAAAACTACCCACAACCTTACGAAGCACTGAAAGCATTGACTCGTAAAAACGATAAAATTACCGAAAAAACCATCGCAGAATTTATTGACAATCTGGAAGTTAGCGATAAAATCAAATATGAATTGAAACGCATCACGCCTTTTAATTATGTGGGAGTTTTGGAGTAAAATATTAGACCACAGATAAACCCGCAATGGAGTTGGGATTGAACGGGTTTACACGGATAAAAATAATAATTTAAAAAATCCGTGAAAATCCGTTCAATCTGCGTCATCCGTGATCTATTTTATTTTCCAACAAAATTTTTGTTTTTAAATTTTAAATACTAAGTTTGCAACATCAAAACAAAAAAATGACAACAAATTTCAAAAATACAGCATGGTGGTGGCAATTGACAAACGTCGGTTGAACAGTCCCATTATGTATTTTCGATAAAGATATATCTTTTCACGAAAAGGCTTACTGTTCAAAACAGTAAGCCTTTTTTTTGTCCAATGATATAATGAGTAATTGATACAATGATTGAATATCAGCAAACAATTACGATTTTGAAACATTATATCATTCACTCATTCTATCATTCACTCATTGAATATCATGAATTTCAAAGTAACAACAACCTCAAAAAAACGATTAGCGGACACCGTTACGCCCGTTGGGATATTCCTTAAACTCAGAAATCAGTTTAAGAACACAGTCATGCTGGAAAGTGCTGATTATCACGGGAAAGAACACGGATATTCGCACATTGCCTGTGATCCTGTAGCGAGTATCGTGATTGATAAAGATATCGTAACACAAACTTTTCCAGACGGCACCACCGAAATTTTCCCTTTGTCAAAACGTAAAGATGCTGTTCAAGTTTTGATGAATTTTGCTAACCGTTTTGAGTGGACTCGTCAGTCGGACGATGCACCGATGGCCAATGGAATGTTTGGACACATAAGCTATGATGCCGTTGAATATTTTGAAGACATCGAAATTCAGGATAAAAATAGCAATACCGAAATCCCTTCGATTATTTATTACGTGTATCGTTACGTGATTGCCATAAACCATTTCAAGGATGAAATGTCGATTTATGAACATGAGTATACAGAAGCCCCACCCGCCCCCGATGGGGGAGCTTTCGAGAGACCATCGGACTCCAAATCGGACGAAGAAGCTCCCCCATCGGGGGCGGGGGGGGCTGTAGCTTTTGAACTTTTGGATTTCCTTCTTGACCTACCTCATTATTCAACGAAACCTTTCAAACTCACCAGCGAAGAAATTACCAATTATACCGACGATGAAATGCGAGCCATTATCAATGAATGTATCAAGCATTGTTTGCGAGGAGATGTTTTCCAAATAGTGCCATCACGTCGTTTCAGTAGGACTTTTGAAGGGGATGATTTTCAGATTTATCGAGCTTTGCGTTCCGTGAATCCATCACCATATATGTTTTATTTTGATTACGAAAACTATCATATCTTTGGTGCATCGCCCGAAAAACAGATTGCCATTAAAGGAAATATGGCTGAAATTCACCCCATTGCAGGGACATTCAGACGCACAGGAGATGATGAAAAAGATGCTGAATTAGCCCGTGAATTATTAGCCGACCCTAAAGAATCTGCCGAACACGTAATGTTAGTTGACTTGGCAAGAAATGATTTATCTCGCAGTTCGGACGTAGTAAAAGTGGAAACTTTCAAGGAAGTCCAATTTTATTCGCACGTGATTCACTTGGTTTCAAAGGTAACGGGACAAATGACGGCTGGGACAAACCCACTGCAATTGGTGGCGGATACTTTCCCCGCAGGGACACTTTCTGGTTCGCCCAAACACAATGCCATGAGTATTATTAACCGTTTAGAAAATGTAAATCGCCACATTTACGGTGGAGCAATCGGCTACATGGATTTCAACGGAAATTTCAATCACGCCATCGCCATTCGTACATTTATGAGTAAAAACGATACCCTTTTCTATCAGGCGGGTATGGGTGTCGTGGCAAAATCAGTCGTAGAAACGGAAATGGCAGAGATAAAATTGAAATTAGGTGCTTTAAGGAAGGCTCTGGAAATGGCGGTGGGGATATAGGTATCAACCGCAAGAACGGAAAGACGCAAAGTTTTCTATTCTATAAATTTTAAAACCTTAGAGACTTCGTGCCTTCGTGGCAAAAATAAAAACAAAAAAAATGAAAATATTAGTCTTAGATAATTACGATTCATTTGTCTATAATTTGGTGTATATCCTCAAAGAATTAGGCAATGACGTGGACGTTTTTCGCAACGATAAAATAGCGTTAGAAGAAGTCAAAAAATACGATAAAATCTTGCTTTCTCCTGGGCCTGGCGTTCCCGAAGAAGCAGGAATCATGTTGGATGTTATCCATGAATATGCTCCGACAAAATCCATTTTTGGGGTGTGTTTGGGACATCAAGCCATCGGTGAAGCTTTTGGAGCGAAACTACTCAATATGGGCGATGTACTGCACGGTGTAACGACCAAATGTATCATTACCGAGCCTTCGGAAGTGCTTTTTCAAGGCATTCCGACTACATTTGACGTGTGTCGTTATCACTCGTGGACGGTAGTTCCCGAAACGATGCCCGCCGACTTGAAAGTTACGGCCATTGATGAAAAAAACTTTGTGATGGCAGAAGCCCATACTCGTTATGATGTGCGGGGAGTACAATTTCATCCAGAGGCTTATTTGACGCAGTTTGGGGTGAAAATGGTGGAGAATTGGGTGAAGAGTTAATAATCAAGATACATGAAATACTACTTACAAAAACGAATCTTAGGCGAAATCCTTAGTAAAAGTGAAGCCCAAGAAGCTCTTTCTATTATCGGAAAAGGAGAAGCAAATAATAGTCAAATTGCCTCATTCTTAACGACTTACATGATAAAATCTATCACGGCCGAGGAATTAGAAGGTTTCCGTGATGCGATGTTGGATTTAGCTTTGACGGTTGATTTATCGGAATTTTCACCGATGGATGTTTGCGGAACGGGCGGTGATGGAAAAGACACTTTTAACATCTCCACAACTTCCTCGTTTGTGGTGGCGGGTGCTGGTCAGCGAGTGGCAAAACATGGCAATCATGGCGTGTCTTCTTCGGTGGGTTCTTCGACGGTTTTGGAATATTTGGGCGTAAAATTCACCAACGACGAAAGTTCTCTGAAAGCCAAAATCGAAGATGCGGGTATTTGTTTTCTCCACGCTCCTCTATTTCACCCAGCGATGCGTTTTGTTGGACCAATCCGAAAGGAATTAGGCATGAAAACTTTTTTCAATATGCTTGGACCAATTTTGAATCCTGCCCGAGTCAAAAAGCAAGTAACGGGCGTTTATAACCAAGAAATTTTAGGAATTTATGGAGAATTATTTTCAAAGCAAACTCCCCTCTCTATTGGAGAGGAGACGGGGGTGAGGTTGAATTTTGGCGTTTTATTCGGTTTAGATGGCTACGATGAAATTTCCTTAACTTCTGATTTTGAATTAATTACCCAAAAAGGAAAAGAAACATTTTCTCCCGAACAATTAGGTTTCACAAAATGTAAACAAGAGGATTTACACGGCGGAAATAACGTAGAAGAATCGGCAAAAATCTTAATTTCTATTCTCGAAAACCAAGGTACAAAAGCCCAAACTGAAGTAGTGATGGCAAATGCCGCCATTGCCTTATATTGTGCCGATGATGATTTGAGTTTGTCAGATGCTGTTTTAATGGCAAAAGAGTCTTTAATCAGCGGAAAAGCCTTAAATTCGTTTAAAAAATTTGTAGAATAATGATGGATGGCACACGGATTTTAGGGATTGGACACGGATTTATTTTTATTTTACTATATGTTAAGAATAAATCATGTGAGACATTTTTTTTAAATTAAATCCGTGTCTAATCCGTTTAATCCGTGTGCCATCAACTAACAGCTAAACATGATCATTTTAGATAAAATAATTGCTCGAAAAATAGAAGAAGTTGCCGAGCGAAAATTGCAAGTATCCGTAAAGGAATTAGAAATGAAGGGATATTTTGCCAAAACCACTAATTCACTAAAAACCGGTTTGTTAAATCCCGCATCAAGTGGAATAATTGCGGAATTTAAGCGTAAATCTCCTTCCAAAGGAATTATCAATGCTAACGTTACGTCCGAAGAAGTTACTCGTGGATACGTACAAGCGGGAGCAGCGTGTTTGTCGGTTTTGACGGATATTGATTTCTTTGGCGGTTCAGATGATGATTTTTTGAATGCCAGAAAAGCCAATCCCAGCATTCCAATGATTCGCAAGGATTTTATGATTGATGAATACCAAATCATCGAAGCAAAATCATTGGGAGCGGATATCATTTTGTTAATTGCGGCCAATTTGAGTCCTTTAAAAATTAAGGAATTAGGCAAATTGACCAAGGAATTAGGCATGGAAACGCTTTTGGAAATCCACGACGAAGAAGAACTAAATCGTAGCCTTTGCGAATACATTGATGTGGTAGGGGTAAACAACCGAAACCTCAAAAATTTCTCGGAACAAAACGTCAATGCTTCTTTAGAATTGGCCGATAAAATTCCTGCCAATTGCATCAAAATTTCGGAGAGTTGTATTTCAGAGATTAAAACGATAAATATCTTAAAATCAGTGGGTTATCGTGGATTTTTAATGGGAGAAACCTTTATGAAAACTAAAAATCCAGCAATGGCTTTGGCGGAATTAATCGCCCAATTGTAACAACAATTATCAACAGTATGTTCTTAATGTAAAATCCATAAATACATCAAACAATTAAGAGAAATAGGCCAATAACAAATTGCTGAATTTTCAGTAGATTTGTTTATCAATTTTAGCCACCCATAAGAATATGAGATTAAAAATTTGCGGTATGCGTGAGGCGGAGAATATCCGTAAATTATTGGCCCTTCAACCTGATTATATGGGCTTTATCTTTTATGAAAAATCGAGCCGATTTGTTGGAGAAGAATTGGATGAGAAATTATTAAAATCCTTCCCATTTACCACCCGAAAAGTAGGTGTTTTTGTGAATGCGACGGCAGCTTACATTTTGGAAAAAACTAAGAAATATGAATTGGATTATGTGCAATTACACGGCGAAGAATTACCCGATTTTTGTAAACATCTTAAACACAAAGGCGTAAATATTATTAAGGCTTTTTCAGTGGATGAAAATTTCAATTTTGGAAAACTTCAAAATTATAAACCTTATTGCGATTTCTTTCTGTTTGATACCAAAGGAGAACAAAGAGGCGGCAATGGAACAGCGTTTGACTGGTCTATTTTAGATAAGTACGATAATGAAAAACCGTTCTTTTTGGCAGGTGGAATTGATTTAGAAAATGCTCACAATGCACTCGAAATCAAAGGATTAAAAATCCATTCATTAGATGTAAACAGTAAATTTGAAATCAGCCCAGCCTTGAAAGATATTAATAAAATTGAGGAATTAATGAATATTATTAAGCCTGCAATGGCGGAATTATAAAAATAATTAAAATGACTACGACAACAGAATCAATATACAACGTAAACGAAAAAGGATATTACGGACAATTTGGAGGAGCTTTCATTCCGGAAATGCTTTATCCAAATGTGGAGGAGCTACGAGTTTCTTATCTCAGTATCATTGCAGAACCCGCTTTTCAAGAAGAATTTCAAAATCTTTTGAAAGACTACGTGGGTCGCCCAACGCCTTTGTTTTTAGCAAAGCGTTTATCGGAAAAGTACAATACGACAATTTATCTGAAACGAGAAGATTTATGTCATACAGGAGCTCACAAAATCAATAACACGATTGGGCAAATTTTGGTGGCAAAGCGTCTTGGGAAAAAGAAAATTGTAGCAGAAACGGGTGCTGGTCAACACGGTGTGGCAACGGCAACGGTTTGTGCTTTGATGGGCTTGGAATGTATCGTGTATATGGGTGAAATAGACATCGAAAGACAAGCACCTAATGTGGCTCGTATGAAAATGTTGGGAGCCGAAGTTCGTCCTGCGATGAGTGGTTCAAAAACGTTGAAAGATGCCACCAACGAAGCCATGCGTCACTGGATAAATAATCCCGTTGATACGCATTATATTATCGGTTCGGTGGTGGGTCCTCATCCATATCCAGACATGGTGGCGAAGTTTCAGTCGGTTATTTCGGAAGAAATCAAATGGCAATTATTAGAAAAAACGGGTAAAGAAACGCCTGATTATGTAATTGCTTGCGTGGGCGGTGGTTCAAATGCAGCGGGGGCTTTCTATCATTTTTTGGATGATTTGGACACACGTTTAATTGCAGTTGAAGCGGGTGGACACGGGATTATGTCAGGGATGTCGGCGGCAACCACTTTCTTAGGAAAAATGGGTGTACTTCACGGAAGTAAAAGTTTATTAATGCAAACGTCTGACGGTCAAGTAGTTGAACCTCATTCTATTTCAGCAGGTTTAGATTACCCAGGAATCGGACCGATGCACGCCAATTTATGGGAAACCAAAAGAGCAGAGTTTTATGCCATCACCGATGAAGAAGCATTAGAATCAGCCTTGGAACTTTCGCAGTTAGAAGGTATTATTCCTGCCCTTGAAACGGCTCATGCGATGTCGGTTCTGAAATATTTGAATGCCAAACCCGATGAAACAATTGTGATTAATCTTTCAGGACGGGGAGATAAGGATTTAAGTACTTATATTAAGCATATTTTGTAGAGATTTATAATTTTTAATAAACAATTACGAAAGTCGTCCTTTTGAAGGACGACTTCCGTGTATATAGTAAAAATTTGTACGAATCGAAGGAAAAAATTAAAACTTTAACCACTCCCCTTTCTCCCGCATCACCTGTTCAATCACATCTCTAACGGCTCCTCTTCCTCCATTGTTAGGTGAAATATAATTGGCAATTCCCAGGATTTCATCGCAAGAATCAGCGGGGCAAGTGGCAAAAAGATTAGGGCGAGACATTACTTCGTAATCGGGTAAATCATCACCCATGTATAAGATAGTTGACTCCGAAATGCCCGAATCAGCCAACCAGCCTTGATAAATCTCTAATTTACTCTTTCCACCCGAACCCATAAAAACATCATGAATTTTGAGGTTTTGGAGTCTTTTACGCACGCCTTCGTGTTTGCCTCCTGTGATGACGCATATTCTATAACCCGCTTGAATAGCACGTTCGAGGGCGTATCCATCACGGATATAAAAAGTGCGATAATGCTCGCCTGTTTCTAAGACATGGACATTGCCGTCGGTCATTACGCCGTCAATATCAAAGACGAAAGTGGTGATGTTTTTTGGGAATTTTTGGGTCATAGTTTTATTTCTTCTTCAAAATCCCTTCCGATAAAACCCGATAAATTTGTTGATAATCAGGTTGTTGTTTCAAGAAAAGAAGATGTTGATTAATTATTTTATGGTCTCCTCGGCGGGCGGGACCAGTTTGGGCTTTGAAAATATCGTCCGAAGCCATTGCCTTGCGAAAAGTTTCATTGATTAATGGCTTCAAAAGATCGAATTCTAAGTCGTTATCCTTCACAATTTCTTGAGCAATTCCCCACAGATGATTGGTAAAATTACAAGCAAAAACTGCCGCTATGTGTAGCACACGCCTTTCTTCGGAATTTACTACGTAGGTGATATCCGAAATATCCTGCCCCAATTCTATCAATGCCTTTTCAACCACTTCTTCATCCGATTCGATGCAGATGGGAACTTCCGCAAAGTCTATTTTAAAGTTTTTGGTAAAGGTTTGCAAGGGATAAAAAACGCCCGTCATTATCGAAACATCACTGTTAATTCTCAATAATTCGTCTAATTCTTCCAATGATTTACTGCCCGAAGTATGAACCAACATCGCATTTTCAGGGAGGACTAATTGCTTAACGACCTCAATCATAGAATCGTCGGTTACGCACAGGAAAAAAACTTGGGCAATGGATTTTGAGAAGTTTAAATCTCGTTGAACTTTTGCGTTGTATAAATGCTTGGTGAGGTCTTCGGCATTATCAATGTTCCTACTAAAAATTTCTTCCACGCCATGCCCTGCATTTTCGAGTGCCTGTGAGAGATGCCAAGAGACGTTTCCCGCCCCGATGAATGATATTTTCATTTAAAAATTTTCTCGTAAGTATCTGAATTAAAACCCATTACAACAATTTTATCGTTTTCAATAATGGGACGTTTTATCATGGAAGGTTTCTCCATCATTATTTTTGTGGCAGAAATTTCGTCCGTAGCTTTTTCATCATCCGATAGTTTTTTCCAAGTTGTTCCCGCTCGATTGATGAGAACGTCCCAAGGTTTTTGAGTAAGCCATTCTTGAATTTTACCTTCCGAAATGCCCATTTTTTTATAATCGTGAAACTCGTAAGGAATGTTATTTTCAGTCAGCCAATCAAAGGCTTTCTTCATGGTATCACAATTTTTGATGCCGTATATTTTATACATTTTTAAGGGATTGGTTTTTCAATAGATTTTCAATTTCAAAGATTATCTATAAATTTATAGCATCAAACAATCCTATCAAAAATTGTGTGAAAATAAAAGAGATATTTTTAATTATTCATACCACATTAACAGAATGGAATTTACAAAAATCGCAGTAGAAACTACGGTAAATGCTTCAATAGAAAAAGTTTGGCAGTATTGGACTGATCCAAAACACATCGAAAAATGGAATAATGCCTCCGACGATTGGCATACTCCACACGCAGAAAATGACTTGCGAATAGGCGGGAAATTCTTATCCAGAATGGAAGCAAAAGATGGCAGTTTTGGGTTTGATTTTGAAGGAATTTATTCCGAAGTAATCCCTTTTGAAAAGATTAAATACGGACTTGAAGATGGTCGTGAGGTGGAAACTAATTTTACTGGAAATGAAGAAATAACGAAGGTGGCAACAACCTTTGATGCTGAAAACGAAAACCCAATTGAAATGCAAAAGGGCGGTTGGCAAGCGATTTTGAATAATTTTAAGAAGTACGTAGAACAATAAATCATGGAAAAATTACCCATAAAAAACATTGATGATTATAGCTCTTCAACCCGAAAAGGTTAGAGGAACGCTTGAAAATGGCAATTTATGCAACATTTAAAGGAAAAAAGAATAAATTGACTTATAAACAAGGAGTTATAAAGATTTTTTTCATTTTCTCCTCCAAAAATTGATTGAGAAATTAGTATCGCAATTACCATACTAAGGAATGATTTTTTCATACGTTTTTATGTTTTAAAGTACCAACACCAATGAGATAAATATTGAAACAAATGTAAGGTTGAGAGAAAGGGAAAGTCAAACATTATGTGTAAAACAATGTAAATGAAATGTAAATGAAATGTAAATTTTTAAGTGGTAAGTAAATATAATCAAAATATTCTTAAATTTGGTTGTATTTAAAATTTTTAAACAGCAAAAAACGACATGAAAAAAATAGCATACCTTCTACTAATTAGTGGATTTGCCACTATCAATTCATTGGCACAAACAGGTCCTGTGGGCTTCCCAGATGGTATTACGGTTGGCACTGGTGTAACAATTCCTTCAGGTAGCACTTACAAAATGGCAATTGGTGGTGGAATTTTGACTGAAAAAGTTCGTGTAGCAACGAATGGCACTACTTTTTGGGCAGATTTTGTTTTTGATAAAAATTACAGACTTCGACCATTATCAGAAGTTGAAACTTATATCAAAGCGAATCATCATTTACCAGAAATTCCTTCAACAGCGGACGTGACCAAAAATGGCATCGACCTTGCAGAAACACAGGCACTTCTATTACAGAAAGTAGAGGAATTGACACTTTATGTAATTGAACAAAATAAGAAAATTGAGAAATTAGAAGGTAAAGTTCGGAAATTGAGCAAGAAAAAATAAGTTTAAATTATGAAACAAAAACAGCCTTCAAATGATCTGGAGGCTGTTTTTGTTTATACTTTATCTGAAGTTATTAAAAATTAATTCGCTTCCACATTCATCGAATTATAAACCATCCGAATTTCACCGTAACTATACTCCTCTCCCAAAGCCAATTTTAGTTCCGCCCCCTTCAAATCTGTATTATCAAGCATAAATTCTCTGATGATTCTCACTTTGTCTTTGTCAATCACACTTTCAACTGACAAAAGTCCTCTTTTCACATAATCCGAAAGATGTCCTTCAATCGTGGAGGGTGAAAAGTTACGTATTTGGGCAATTTCTTCAATTGAATTTCCTTCTTTAAACATCGTAAAACTCAATTCTTGAGTTGAGCCTTTGGGTAATTTTTTGAGTGGTTTTGTGCCTTCTTGCATATTACTGCCTTCGATACCATTTACCTCACAAAATTCGTTGATGATGTCCAATATTTCATCTCCGTATTGCTTGATTTTGATGTTTCCTAAACCACTAATTTGTGCTAATTGCCCTTTACTTCGAGGCTTTTCTTCGGCTAAATTTTCTAAGGTTTTTTGGGCAATGACCATATATTTCTCAAGGTCTTTCTCATGAGCAACACTATCTCGCCAGCTCTTCAACGATGCGTACAAATCACGCTGATTTCCCGTAGAAGCTGATGAATTTTGATTTTTCGTTAATCTATTTTTTTCTGTTTCAAAATCAATGTTAGCATTAGCTTTTGTCGTTAAATATTGAGTCGAATCAAAGCCATTCTGATTGATTTTTAAGAGGATTAATTTCTCAAAAACGTTCTTTAAACACTGCTCCCAGAGTTTATAAATATTGCCTTTTGTTTCTTTGTTATCACAAGCGAAGTCAATATTTTTCAATGGGTTATAAGTCAATTCTTGTAATTTTTCGTATAAATAAACACTCCCTTTTTTAATTCTTTCTTGCAATTCAAGGCTATCTTCTGGTAAGGATGCTTGGACAATAAATGATTCTAATTGCCTTGAAAATTTCTCCATCACTGGGTCAATTTCTGTGTGGTAATTATCGTTAATATTACTTAAATTTTGGAATGAAATAGTAGCAAATTGGTCTTGTACTTTTGCGAATGATTGATTCAAAAAATTAAGACTATTTTTAATAGATTTAAAGTCAAATAAATCTCGAATCCACTCACTTTGGGTATGCTTTTTGGCTTCCAATAAAGCCTCTTCTGAAAGGTCTTGTTTTTCAGCTTCTTCATTAAAAGACTTAATGATATTATCCGATTTCACACTTTCAGAAGTGATGGGTGTACTCAACACCAAACCTTCAAAAGTCTTGCACCGACTCAACGCCACATATACCTGCCCATGAGCAAAAGATGAGGCGGCATCAATAATGGCTCTGTCGAAAGTCAATCCTTGACTTTTATGAATCGTAATTGCCCAAGCTGTTTTGATGGGGAATTGGGTAAAAGTGCCAATAACGTTCTCCTGCAAGGTTTTTGAGTCATCCAAAACGTATTTAATATTACCCCAAACCGCTCTCGAAACCGTAATTTCTTCCGTTTCGTGGGGGCATTTTACACTGATTAATTCATCATCAACCGAAACAATTTCCCCTAATTTTCCATTGAAGTATCGTTTTTCTGTATTCAAATCATTCTTTACAAACATGATTTGAGCTCCCACTTTCAACTCTAATTCAAATTCATTGGGGTACATGCTCTCAGGAAAATCATCGGTAATTTCCGCCTTAAAAGTATATGATTTCCCTTCTAATTCCTTCAATTTGGCAGTATTGATGGTCATTGCCGCCTTGTTGTGGCTGGTAAGCGTAATATATTTTTCGTCTTTGGGGTAAGTGAAATTTGGGTCGTATCGACTATTTAAAAGCCTTGTACTTTCCGCATCCAACTTTTTATCCCGCACTTTGTTAAGCAAATTGATAAATTCTTCATCGGCTTGTCGGAAAATGTGGGTTAATTCGATGGTAATAAATTGGCTGAAGGCAAGGGCTTTGCTTTCAAAGAAAAACGGGCTGGCGTAATAGGGACGTAAAATATTCCATTCATCATCTTTCACAACGGGAGCAAGCTGGTGTAAGTCGCCAATCATTAATAATTGTACGCCGCCAAAAGGTAAATTTCGATTTCTATATCTACGCAAAACATCATCAATCGCATCCAAAATATCCGCCCGAACCATACTGATTTCATCAATAACTAAGATGTCAATGGCTTTAATAGCTTTGATTTTTTCGTTACTGAACTTTCGTACAAGTGGCTTACTATCAGAATTTTGATTAGGAATATTAGGTCCAAAAGACAATTGAAAAAAGGAGTGAATCGTAACACCACTCGCATTAATTGCTGCCACGCCCGTAGGAGCAACAATCACCAAACGTTTTGGGGAATGAGCTTTAATATTTTTGAGAAAAGTAGTTTTGCCAGTACCTGCCTTACCCGTAAGAAAAACATTCTTATTCGTAAACCGAACGTACTGATCAGCCAATTCAAGGCGAGGATTTGTTTGGAGTTTTTGGTTCATTTAGTGGTTTCGGGCAAAAGATAGGATTTAATTTTATGCCAATAACTTTTCGAGTCTGATTCTATCGGGAAAACCAGGTGATTTTATTTCAATTGATTTTCCACACATATCAGAGGTGGAAATATCTTGAAGTCTTTTAGCAGAAGTGAATGTGATGTTATATTTTGGACTCAACAATATTCTCTTGAAACTGTAACAATCATTTGATTTATTGATATAATTGGATAAATCATTACAATATCTCACAAAAATCTCAGAAGCGACAAACTGATTTACGTAATCCTTTTCCTTAGGCTTCATTGATTTCAATTCAAACAGAATAATTGTTTGCTGCGAAGGAATAATTAAACAATAGTCACACCCTTTATGGATAATTGGAGTTTCTCGCTTTAAATACATCGACTTACGTTTGTATCCTGTCTTATCAACATCCAATTTTAAGAGAATAGCATCAGTTGGAATTCCTCTGATAGAAATCTTTTGATTAGTTTCATCCTCTTTCAATATTATTATATTATTTTTTTGGTCGAAACTTTGAATTACTTCTACATTGCAGAAAATATCTTTCATAGGTGTTTTAGTCGATGAGGTAATCTAAATCTGATGAGATTGAAAATAAATGATTGATTTCTTCGTCAAAAAATGGTATTTCAATACCTTTATTTGTTACCACTAAATTTTCTAATTTACCTTCTTTTGCTTGATAAACAGAAACTTGTGTGAATTCAATTTTATCTTTTTCTAAATAGAATTTTTTGTTTTTATTTAACCAACTTTCTTTCCCTTCGAAAGAATTTGAGAGGAGAATTAAGTTATTAATTTCTTTAATTAAAAAATCACTATGAGTTGTGATGAATACTTTTATCTTTGAGTTTACGAGAGATACCAATAATTTAGCCATCAAGCGTTGGTTTCTTAATGTTAAATGGCTTTCAGGTTCGTCTATAATTAAAATGTCGCCTTCTTTGGCAATATGATTTAGATAAAAATAAATATCAACAATACATCTGGCAGATGAGGATGCTAAATAAAGCGGAATATCAAATTTGTTATTTTTTTTATTCTTGGTATAAAAACGGATATCCTGTTTGTTATCTTTTTTAAACTCTGCCCCCAATATATCTTTAATAATTTCCATTGAATAGCTTGAATCAATGTTGGAGGTATATTTTTTTATTTTCTCAATGTTTCTTGTAAATGAAATATGGTCTCTAATAGGTGTTGCATAATAGGCAGTCATAGACATTAAAAGGTCAAACGGGTGAATATCTGCATCTTTTTCCAGTTTTTGTAAACCATCAATAAGGGATGTCCTTTTCTCATCTAATTCTTTGTAAAAAAGCGAAATACCTAATCTTTCAGCGGTTATGATAACAGGTTCTGGAAATATATCATCAAAAACCAAACTTGAAAAAATACTGCCAATAACTTGTTTCAATACTCTTTCATTTAATTCACTATCACTTTGTCTCGTATAACTTATTGAAAGAGTATCATCTTCTAATTTTCCTTCAATAATTGTGTTTTCTCCAATTTGAATTTTCCTTTCAGAATTTTTAAATTTTGTGGGTTTTTCAAACTCTAATTTTACCTTTGCATTACTAAATTGTCCCTCTTTGTCATTAAACAAATCCTTAATACGCTCTTGAAAATTTTCACTTTCAGAAACAATACTCTTAGTAACTAAGGCTGTTATTTCCTCTTTACTTAATATTATTTGTCCCTCACTTTTCAATTTTGTTTCAATGTGTCTAAAACTATCATAATTAATAAAATCTTTCCAATTATTAAGTAAACCGTATATGCTGTAAGTAATATAAGTTTTACCAGCGTTATTATCTCCAACAAGTATAGTTAATTCATTGAGTTCAAGTTCACTATGGTCTATTTTACCTAAATTGTCTATCGTTAGTTTCATTAGTTTAGTTTTATTAGGAGAACGTACAAAAATAGACAAAATCTCTTATTTTTACATATTAGCCAAAATCCGTTTAACCTACCCTTTCTTCACAAATCCAGGCTTCTTTTTATGATACGTTTTTTTCTTATGAAAATCTCCTGAACTTACTCGCTTTTCGGGTTGATAACTTGGGGCATCGCCCATGCCTGCGGGGAGTGAAAGTTTTGGAATTTCCTTTTCAATGAGTTCTTCTATGGCGGCAAATTTGCGTTGATCTTTGTCGTTAATGAAAGTTATCGCCGTGCCTGTGGTTTCTGCTCTTGCCGTTCTTCCGATTCGGTGAACGTAGTCTTCGGGGTCGTGAGGCGTATTGAAATTTACGACTAAGCTTATGCCCTCCACATCAATTCCACGAGAAAGAATATCAGTTCCAATCAAAATTTGAAGCGTTTTTCCTTTGAAATCTCGCATAATTTCTTCTCTTTCCTTTTGCTCTAAATCTGAATGAAATGCCTTGGTTTTCAAGCCAATACGTCTTAATTCTACGTCTAATTTCTTAACATTTTCTTTGGTTGAGGCAAAAATAATCACACTGCCATAATTGCCTTCTTTCAAAATATGCGTCAATAATTTTATCTTCTGGGTATCATAAACCAAGTAAGCCTGTTGCAAAATTCCCTCTGAAGGTTTTGAAATTGAGATATTCAACTGTTCGGGATTTACAAGAATACTGTGAGCCAATTTTCTAATTTTTGGCGGCATCGTTGCCGAGAACATGAGCGTCTGACGTTTGGCGGGGATATATTTGATAATTTTAATAATATCATCAAAGAAACCCATGTCTAACATTCTATCGGCTTCATCCAAAATGAGGTGTTGAAGTTGGGTAAAATTAATAGCTCCCATCTGCAAAATGGCAATTAGTCGCCCTGGTGTGGCAATAATAATATCCGCCCCTTCTTCCAATGCCTTTTTTTGTTGATTCCACGCATTACCGTCTCCTCCACCATAAATCGAAATGGAACTTACGCCCGTGAAATATCCCAAACCTTCCACTTGGTTATCAATTTGTGTAGCCAATTCACGTGTGGGAGAGATGATAAGCGTATTCAACCGCCTTTTTTCATCGGGCAACTTAATAATTTTGTCAATAATGGGCAGTAAGAATGCTGCTGTTTTCCCCGTACCTGTTTGAGCACAGGCAATCAAATCTTTATCGGTCTGAATCAGCGGAATGGCTTGGGTTTGAATGGGCGTAGGTTTTGAATAACCCATTGAATATAAGCCCTCTAATAATTTTTCGTCAAAGTTAAAATCCTGAAATGTCAATTGGTGGTTGTTTTTAAAGTGTTTGAGTAAGGAATAATTTTTCGGACAAACTTAACGATTTATAGGCACTTTTCAAAGAAGAGAAACGGAGAAGGGAGGAAGGAGACAGGACTTTTGTATTCCTATATCACCTTCTCCTTTCTCCCTTCCTTCTTTCCTCCTTTTTCCTAAAACTTTGGGCATTTCAACTCTCCCTTGCGTTGGCGAGCGTTTCTGCGTGGTTCAATCCAGTCCGTAAACGTGTATGACAATGAAATTTCGTGAGCTCCACCCGTTGAACCTAACCTCGAAATAGTGGCATCATAACTATAACCAATCGAAAAATTATCTTGACGATAACCAACTAAAAGCACTGCCGCATCGTGACTAATAATGCTCACATCGTTTTTAGTATAACTTTTTAAAGGAATTCCTCTGTACCAAGCTCCTAACACAATGGGTGAGTAGGTTAAATATGCACCAATGTCCAACTGGTCGGATGCACCTTGTCTTTTATAGTGAATCACGGGCGTAATACTTTTCTCACGTTCAATGGCATCTCCCAAATTATTCCCAATCATATAATCTGCCAAACCAATTCTATAACCTGCTTGAATCCCGAATTTAATGGGCAAACGAGCATCTTGATTATTGAATGATTGCGAAGGTTGATTGATGTGATGAACTGAAACTCCCGCCCAAAATTTTTCTGAATACACCAAAGCACCCGATGAAATATCCCAATATTTCAATTGTGGCGTAAGATTATTTCCTCCTTGTAAAATTTGATCGGATGAAACTCGTGGATAATTTCCCGTTGATAAATAGCTATTAATCTGGTCGCCAAAAGTATAATCAGCAAAATTTATTCCTCTGGTTACGTAAGAACCCTGTACACCCAATTTAGCCGTTAATCCATCACTAATTTTTAAGTGATATGAATAAATGGCTCCAATGTCAGTGGTGGTCAGATTGGTAAACTGACGGTCGGTAGTCATCAAAATCCCTACGCCACTATTAAACTTATCAAAATACATATCGGCTGATATTGAAGACGTTACAAAATTTGCACTCAATGAAGGCCACTGATTTCTGTGATTGAAATTTACTCGTGGAGCCATAGCCGAACCCGCAAAAGCTGGATTCAGATATAAAGGAGCAGCATAAAATTGAGAATACTGAGGGTCTTGTGCTTGGGCAAAAGTCCAAGAAAACACGCATAACATTAGTAAAAATCCTTTCTTCAACATGGTATTAGGAGCGTTTTTGGGTATTTTATTAGTGATAAAGTTAATATCATTCCCTTAAAACGGTTTAATTATTGACGTAAACTACTTAAAAATGTATTCATTCAATTTAAAATTGTATAATTTAATAATCTTTAAAATTTTTTAGGCTTAAATTACGTTAATTTCAAAGAATTACAAGCATTTTTATTCTTAGTAAAAAAATAAAATAGGCAAATTTAATGCCACGTGTTTAGTTATTAGTTATTGGATATTAGTTATTGACAAATAACCGCTGTTGAGGATTTTATAAGCAAATATTTTTGAAAATTTGAACAAAAATATTCCCAAAATCATTTACAACCTTTTACATCAACGACTTGTCTTTTACTTAGTTAATTAGATATTTGTAGTAGTTTTTTATAAACGAAATAATGATACAATTTAGTAGCATACGAATATATTTTTTGATTTTCTCTACGCTTGTATTATCGTGGGGGCTATCAAATACTGTGTTTGCTCAGACCACACCAGCCTTTAAAGTATCTAAAACCTGTTTAACTGAGTGTATTGACTCCACTGCCGCAACAATTTTTAGGGATACAATCACCACATCAAAAGCAACGGCTTGGAAATGGGATTTTGGCGATGTTGGATCAGGTATTAAAAATACATCTACCTTAAAGACATCAGCACACTTATATTCTTCGCCAGGTGTTAAAACGGTTACGCTCATTCGTACTGTTGGAGGAATTCAACAACCACCAATTGTTCAGACGGTCACAATCAATCCTCCTCCGCAAGCATTTTTTTTAGGTAATTCTCCTTCGCAGCAAGACACCACCATTTGTAAAGGAGATTTCTTAACGCTCGACCCCTACAAAGGTGGCGGGGCAAATCCAAAATATAAATACATTTGGTTTCCAAAAGGTGACACAACCCAAACGCTTCGGGCTGATACCACCAGTTGTTATTCTGTTCAAGTAACGGATTCAACAACGGGCTGTTCGGCTCAAAATAAAATCAATGTCAAATTATGCGTTCCGCCACCACCAAAACCTGCGGAAAATTATTGGTATTTTGGCAATAATGCGGGGGTAAAATTCTCAAATGGAAGTGCCACAGCGGATGATAAAGGGAAAATAAATACCAAAGAAGGCGTTTCGTCCATTGCTGATAAAAATGGGAATTTGTTGTTTTATACCGATGGTAAAAAGATATATTTCAAAGATGGAAAAGAGATGGCTTCGCTCGGGAAAGACTCTTTGGCGGGTAGTAGTGTGTCCACGCAATCTGCCATTATTGTGCCTCAACCGAGCTGTCAGGGATGTCAGTCAATATATTATGTTTTTACGACAACGGATATCAACGGTAAAAAGCAGTTGAGTTATAGCGTTGTTGATATTCGTCAAAACAAAGGACAAGGTAAAGTAATTGAGCAAAATACAATTTTGGATGATGCTCCTTCAACTGAACAGATAATCTCTCATTTCGTTAAAAAAGATTCGACATATTGGGTTATTTCTCACGATTTTGGAACGGATACACTTCGTTTGAGAAGAGTGACAAAAAACGGAGTTTCCATTTCAAAAATTATTCAAGTAGGGTCAAGAATTGATAGTACGTTCAAGGGTGAAGGTTATATAAAAGTATCAAAAGATGGGACAAAATTTGCCGTTGCCATTCCAGGAGGAAAGAGAAATTTAATCGAAGTTTATGATTTTGCGGATTCAACGGGCGAAATGACCAATAAAAGAGTCATTGATTTAGGTCCTGCACCACCAACGGTTTATGGCGTAGAGTTTTCGCCCGATAGCAAAACATTGTTCGCAACCATGAAAGCTGATACGGTCAAAAATCCTAATTCCTATTCACAATTATTGCGTTTTGACCTTACTGACAAGGATTCTTCGGTAATTGCAAAGTCTAAATTCACGCTTGATTCTTCCAAAAAAGAATATTATGGTGCTGTGCAATTAGGTCCCGATGGGCGAATTTATGTTGCCGTTCAGGGTAGTTCAACGTTGGGAATTATTAAATTACCAAATGATACGGTTTCAAGAAAGAGTTTAACGGCTGACTATTACGAACGAAAAGGTTTAAATTTAAACGGAAAAATTAGTCAATTAGGCTTGCCGACCACTTATGACGTAACAAGCGAAGAAAATGAAGGGGTTGGAATCTCGGCACCAGACACCTGTTTGGGTTCACCGAGTTCATTTCAGACCAATCATTTATGTGGTGATAAACTGAAAAATACGAAAACAGATTGGCGTTTTTACAAAGGAGAAGTTCCACAAAATGGACAACCTTCTGGCACACCCATTGCTACAATTCGAGGGGGCGAAGGCGATAATGGTTTGATGGCAAGCTATACTTTTACAGAACCTGGAAAATATTATGTTGTAGTAAACATGGGAAATCGTTGTAAGCCCGATACGATGCTACCCCCACAACCTTTTGAGATTTTACCCTTACCAAAACCTAATTTAGGTCCCGATTTAAACCTGTGTGCAAGCACGGTTACACTTGATGCAAAAGAAAAATTGGATAGCACCAATTATTTCTGGTTTAGGGATAGAAGATTTTTGCCAAGAGATAGTTTGCAGACTCTAACAGTAAAACAATCAGGAAGTTATATTGTGGCAGTTGAAAACAGAGGATGTGTTGGATTTGATTCGATAAAGGTTGTGTTAGCCCAAGCGAAACCTTTGAGTTTAGGGCCAGACACCTTGATTTGTGCAGGTTCTCCCATCGTTTTGGATGCCTCAAAAGCAGCAGGAACTGGCACGACTTATTCATGGAGTACGGGAGCAACAACGCCGCAAATTACGGTTTCAACACCTGGAAGATATATTGTGAATGTAAGTACGCTCATCGGAGCAATTCCTTGTCGAACGGCTGATACCATCAATGTAAGAGTACGCCCCAGAACCTCATTTAGCATAACTCCAACCCGTCCATCGGGTTGTAATGCCACCAACGGAGCTATTTTATTGACCAATATTTTACCCGCTGATACTTATACTTTTACTTGGTCTAAGGACGGGACAATCATTACAGGAGCAACGGCAAGTAGCATTACTAACTTAACAGCGGGGAGTTATAAAGTCACGATAAAAAGTACCTTATCTTGTGATACCACTGTTTCAATCGTACTGAATGCTCTTGGTGTTCCAAATGCACAAATTACGCTCCTACCTTCGCCCGTGACGTGTGTAAGTGATGGAGCAATTAATGTTACAGTAGCCACAAATAGCCCATTTAGACCCGTAGATTTTATTCTTCGTCAGCGAGATAATAATGATGCCATTGTGAGACAAGGAGTAATGTCGTCTATTTTTGTTTCAACTGGAAAATATACCATTAAAGGACTAATTGAAGGGACTTACTACGTTGAATTTAAGGATATTAGTGGTTGTAAGTTTATCAGTAATGATATAAAATTGATTAAAGTACCACGGACGGACATTTCCCTTCTGCCCGCCCCAACGAGCAAATGTGAGGGTGAAAAAATCACGTTGAGTCCACTCAATTACACCGATGGAAGCATTAGATGGAGTACAGGAGCCACAACTTTTAACATTGATGTAATGCAAAGTGGAACTTACATCGTCACGGTCACATCAACTGATGGAAAGTGCATCAGTACCGCAAGGACAAATGTTGTTTTCAAGGTTTCGCCAAAAGTGACGTTGACCGCTCCGAGTCGTTTGTGTTTAACGCCAAACTCAACGCAATTGGTGGCAACTCCCGCAGGTGGCACTTGGCAAGGTTCAAATGTGAATAATACAGGCGTTTTCAAGGTTTCGGCAATTGGAATTTATGCCGTTAAATATGATGTAACGCAAAATGGCTGCACAGGAACTTCCAATAAAGAAATCACCGTTTTGGATGCTCCAATTATAAGTCTGGGACCAGATAAAAGCCTTTGCCGTGGAGCAACGGATTTTATTGGAGTCACACCCGTGACAGGAATTAATTATCGTTGGAGTACGGGTGAAAGTTCGCCAATAATCTTCCCTGAGCGTTCTGGACGATATATTTTGACGGCTATCAAAGACCTTTGCCGAAGTTCAGATACCATTACGGTTACTATCAAACCCATTCCATCGCTTGCACTTCGGGACGAAATTCCACTCTGTGTTCCAGCCAATTTACCCATAAGAGTAGATGCAGGGGGAGGTGCAGGATTGACTTATTTGTGGAGTCCGTCGGGGCAAACGACCAAACAAATTTCAGTTTCAACGATTGGTATTTATTCAGTAACTGCCACCAACTCGGTGGGTTGTTCGATAACGACTCAAACGAAAGTCATTGACCGTTGCGACCCAAGTATTTTAGTACCAACCATTTTTACACCGAATGGCGATAATAACAATGATAATTTTCAGGTTTTTCCGAATTATATTATCAATTATGACTTGAAGGTTTTTAATCGTTGGGGAGAATTAATTTTTACTTCCAAAAACACAGAAGACCGTTGGGATGGAAAATATAAAGGCACTTTGGTGAAACCAGATTCTTTTGCGTGGGTCATTACTTACACACCTGAATATTTTCCAGAGCGAGGTTTACAGCGAAAAGAAGGAGCTGTGACGGTGGCTTGGTAGGGTTTAGATTAAACATATAAGTTGGCGGAAAGGCTAAAAGACAACCCTACAATAAATGGAATACATAATAAAAGACGAAAAACTTGAATTGAAGTACCAATCGGGTAAAGGTGCTTGGACTTACCATTTGCGTATTCCAAATTCAAAAGATATTGAAGGAAAATGGGGCGAAATCCTTGTTTCAGGTTCGATTGACAATTTTAAAATTGAAAGAAGAAACCTTGCCCCAACCAAGGGTGAAGAAATGATGCTCTCGATTAATGCTGAAATACGAAAAGCCATTAACAAAAAGGGTGGAGACATGGTTACGGTTACACTATATCTAATATCAAACAAAGAAAAAATAAATGAAAATCAGATTTTAGAAACCTTCAAAGAATCGAATGTTTTAAAAGCTTTTGAAAAACTGAATGAAGAAGAAAAAGACGAAATTTTAGACAGTATAATCTCTCAAAAAAACGAAGAGAAGCAAATTAAGACAATCATAAAACATATCGACAAACTAAGCAAGCAGAATGATTGAGCAAACATCTTTAAATTTTTTAACTGACCTCAAAAATAATAATTCAAAAGAGTGGTTTGAACAAAACAGAGTATTATATGAAGCCTACAAGGACGATATTATTCAGTTTACAGAACAATTATTATTAGAATTATCAAAAATCGACCCTGCAATATCAAATGCCAATTTGATACCTAAAAAGTGTTTGACAAGGGTAAATAGAGACTTACGATTTTCAAAAGATAAGACACCATACAAAAACTATATTTTAATAGTCTTTAATAAGAATGCCCCACACGGAAATACGGCAGGATATTTTCTTCACATTGAGCCAGGTAATTGTATGGTTGGTGGTGGCGTTTGGCAGACAACCCCAGAATATTTAAAAAAAATCAGAGAAGAAATAAGTTACTCATTTGAAGAAATTAATGGAATAATTACGAGTGAACAATTTAAAAAAACATTTCCAAGTAGCATACAAGGACAAAATAGCAAGAAAAAATTTACCGATTTTTATGAAAAAGGTGAACCAGTTGTTGAGCTACTTAAAATGAAAGGTTTTTGTACCAAAGAAATAATTAGTAACGAAGTTTTGACAAACAAAGACGCTGTAAAAAACATCATAAACTATTTTGAGACTACAAAACCATTGATTAATTACCTCAACAAAGCAATAGAGTTTGAAGAGTAGAAGCCCATCCGTTCTGTTTCAGAGGACGGAAACCTATTGAACATTTGTAAGTTATTGAATCGCACGGGCAACCCCGAGCAATAATTTATATCTGCAGATGTTCAGGCGGAAGAGTTTCAAATCCTCCACCTGCCACAATGCTTTTTTGTTGAGACCCAATCAATTAATCCTTAATTATCCATTCCCTAATTCCCAATCACCAAAGGCACAATCTTCACTCCATCATCCGAAATAATTCTTACAAAAAACTTCCCTTGATTTTGTTTTGATAAGTCAATGTCTGCGGTGTAAATTCCGTTGGTTTTGACTAAATTCTTGCTCGTTAAAACCATTCCAAACATATTAATAACCTCCGCTTGAACTGTTCTTGTTGTAAGTGGTGAACGATATTCTACTCTAATTTTATCAGTTGCTGGATTTGGGAAAATCTTGGCGGTTGTCTCTGAAACAATCTCTTCTTCAATGGCTGTTATGGTCAATGAGAAATTATCTGAGAATGATTCACACCCATTTGCATCGGTAGATTTTACGGTGTAAATTCCTGATTTTGTGGGACTTACGGTCGTTTGGTTTGCATTAGGAATTACTACGCCACCTACATACCAAGTTGGATTTGTTCCCGTTGGAATACTTAAAACACTACCCGTGAATACAATTTTTGGAGCTAAGGGAATAAAAATATTGGCAGTAACTGGTGATGAAGTGGTACTACAAAGTCCATTTTCAGTAGCGGTTACGGTGTACGTTCCCGCTAAACTTGCTTTATAAATAGAAGCCGTAGCTCCCGAAATAGCAACCCCGTCTCTTAACCATTGATAAGATAAATTATTTCCCAAAGATGCGGTCAAATCTTTCGTTAAATCTTGACAAATACTTACTTTATCGGCTGGCGATATACTCACTTTGGGAGCAGACTGCGTTGTGATTGGCACTTCAACTCTGGCACTCGGACAGCCCAGCGATTTCACCTTCATATCATAAGTATAATAATACCCTGTTTTGATAATATTGCCACTGAATAATGCCCCCGTAATACTTATTACATTCGAAATTGTGAATGGATGTCCTTTAATTTCTTGTCCGCCTGTGGTTGTACCTGCGTTGAGGTTACTCCGATAAATACTGGCTCCGTCCGTACATTCTTGCGTTAATTTATACGTCCCAGCAGCTGGAATTACTAAATTTAAGGGCAAAACAACGCCTTGATCCGTTGGGTCATCCACCAATTGATTGTTGGCATTTACAGACTGATTTTCAATGGTTCGTGTGGCATTCACTTTTAAAGTAATAGACGAAATGGGTGTTAAATCAGAAACTCTACTGATAGAAAAAGTGATTGTGCCAGAGGTGCCGATATACACTCTCGCACTTTCGATTACTAATGGCGTTTGAGTGACAATGATCGGTTCAGGACCAAAATTGGCGAAGTAAGTTCCTCCTCCCAAATCACTTTTCTGTTTTATCCCGACTGAGCCTGAAAAGTCATTTACTCCTGCATATAGTTTGGTAACGTTTGCGGGTTTTGTGAATGTCCCTGTGTTTCCCGTAAATATCAAATTCCCTCCTGTGGGAGCGTCATACCACAAAACAGGATTTGTTTCGCTGGCTTTTACATTCAGATTAGTAGCCCCCTCACAAGTTGCTAAGATCGCTGTGGTAGGGGTTGCGGTGGTAGTAACTTGTCTGGTAAAAGTTTTGATATTATTCGTTAAATCTTGATCATTGGCAGAATTGATGTTTACTTCAAACGTATAAGTTGTGCCAGCAACAGCGTTGAAAGTACCGTTGAGTAATAATTTATCTTCGGCGAAAGGGGCTAAATTCCCTGTGTAAATTCCTGTTAATGTGGCAACTACCACCGTTTTGTCTAAAACTTTAACGGTTACTGGAATATTTTGTTGAACTGAGTTTCCTATGTTCTTCAAAGAAACCGTAACGCTTCTTGCTGATGTGGAACAAAAGGTAGCCGCATCGGGGCTAACTAAATCCAAAACACTCAAATCTACCTCTGGGCGGACAAACTGAACGGCAAAATCTCTGGTAATGCCTCTATTGTAGATTCCACAACTTTTTACATCGTCAGTAGCACCTTCACCAGAGACTACTCTCATCAATGTTACATTACCAGGCAATAAACCAGTGGGAGCTTTGAAAGTTGTTGAAAAATTCACGCCTAAAAAATCTTGCGAAGATGCAACTCTTTCAGTAATATCATCAAAGACTCCATCCAAATTCCAATCAACAAAAACATTTGTAGTCTTCGCATTTGTACCTTTTAAAACCAAATCCAGAGCCAACGTTTGCCCCGACGAAATTTTAAATCCAGTGGTTAATCCTGCCACTTTCACTGATTCTAAATTATCTTGCACAGTGGTGGGCGTTGAAGCACAATACTCCTTCCCTCCGATTCCACTCATAATCAAGGCATAATCTTGTGAGGTATTTCTCAAAGTGCCTTTATGACTAACGGTAAGCGTGTAAGTTCTACCAGGAATAGCATCTGGGATTAAGATTTGTTCAACATTATCTCTGATATTATCGCCCCGAGTTGCCAAATCAGCGGGTTTATTGGGGTTGAGAATAAAAGGTAAATAATTGTTTGTTCCGTCCGTGATTCTGATATCCAAATCATTTACCAATTTTGGGGTACGATTATTCAGATTATCCGCCGTAACATTAAAAACCGTAGCCTCTGGGTCTGTCCAGCAAATAGTTGCTGTTAAAACCCCTTTTCCAGAGGCTATTAATTTTTGGGATAATGTTCCTCCATTGGTCAAATTTCTTTCCGTTAGAGAATATGATTTGTCAGAATTTAGAATCACCTTAGCGGCTTTTTCAGTATTCAATATTCCCCAACCATACACATAGTCTGGGCCCACCCTTCCCGCATCATCAGTGGTGTGCAGTGCCAAACCTTTCAATGTTGATGATTTCATTAATTGTCCAGCATTCAAACTGGCATATACTTCCTGCAATAATAAAAGGCTACCTGAAGCCTGTGGCGATGCCATAGAAGTACCGCTCAAAACGGTATATCCCGTGGCGGAAGAATTAGAAGTTGAAAAAACATTAACACCAACTGCCACAAGGTCAGGTTTAATCCGTCCATCGTCGGTGGGTCCCCAGCTACTAAAACTTGAAATTCTGATGTCTGTTGATTGTGCAGGAGGAATTCCACCTGTTCCAGTAATAGCTCCAACGGTTAGAATATTTTTAGCGGTCGAAGTCGTTGAAAGGCAATCATAGCTATCATTTTTACTACGAACTATATTACTTGAATCTCTGGTTGAAGTTCCCAAAAAATAGTATGTCCCTGCTGATGGACCTGTTTCGTCACGATTATTTCCAGCTGATTTTACGATTAAATAATTGGGGGCGGCAACCGCTATTTTATCCCACGCCTGAGCATTGGAATCATAAAATCCGAATTTATAATCTTCCGTTTCACTTACGTTTACATTGCCATACCAAGCCCAGCGATTGGTGGTACTGTTGAAAACCCAACCCGCTTGAAAACCGTAAGAGTGATTAGAAATAACCAAATTATTGGCGGCAGCGGTCATTTCAGTGACATCTCCACTAAAATCCCAAGCCTTTAAATTTGCTCCAAATGACATCCCTCTTGCTTGTGCTGAAATACCCGTTGCCGTCATTGTGCCTGCCACGTGGGTTGCATGAACGTTTGATGTACTTGCATTATCTTGTTGGGTAACTCGTGTGCCAAATTCTTGGTGAGTTGTCAATACGCCTCCTCCGTCCCAAATTCCTAATCTATTTTTAACGGCATCACTGCTTCCGTTGAATGATAATCCTAATGAACCTCCTGTATATAATTGATTGGTGCGAGTAGTGGCGGCAGCGTTTGCGTTGCTTTCGGTAGATATGTACAAAGGATGCCCCGTTTCATCAATACCATTTAATCGAAAAACTCTACCATTGCCTAAATCTCCTTCGGTTTTCCAACCTTTTTGAATGGCAACTTTGAGGGCTTTTTGATAATTCGTATTGTATTGCGATGTCATTTCTTTTGAAATGCGAGCAAGCTTTAATTTTTGAGTATCATTGTAAAGTTCTTGCTGAGCGAAAGAACAAATGGTCGAAAATAATAAAATGGCAATGGTGATATGAAATCTCATAATAAATGATAGTTTGCTGAAATTTAGGGACATAAAGGTAACGAAAAATTCAAAAGGAAGTTTTAAGGAAAATAAACTTGTGGTTGATTATGGGAGTGAATAGATATATTAAAGGAGTGTACGCTAATTTTGATAAATATGTTGCGTCAACAAATATTTGTGGCAAAACGAAAACTAATTTGTTTATAAAAAAACTTACACAAATATAACATCCATTCCAACGTTTTATGAGAATATGGTGTCTTTACGTAAATGAAATTAAAACATCTAAAATCATGAAAAAGACAATCTTAATTTTTAGCGTATTATTAGTAACATTGTTTTCATCTTGTAAGCAAAATGAAAATTCAATTGACCCAAAAAATCCTTTGATTGGAACTTGGGTTTATAAAGATTATGAACAAATTAATAGCATGGAATACGCCATTGTGTATGAACGTAAGCCTACATTTGAAAATAATAGTGGTGGAATTTCTTTCAAAATAAAAAATGAATTTATTGAAAGAAAAAATATTGGTTTTTGTGGGACTCCCCCAATTAGCTATGGAGAATATAATGGTAGTTATTCTCTTAAAGATAAACAGATTACGACAGAATCAGATAGTTGGAATGGAAAGACCACAGAGCGTTATGAAATTATTTCGATAGAAGATAAAGTATTGAAAATTAAACGGTTAAAATAAAACAATGAAACTAACAACCCTGATAACATCCCTTCTTTTGATAGCCTGTTCCTCAAAAGAAGAGCTTGCCCCTGCCACAATTGTTGGTAAATGGGCACCCACGTATATCACCCAAACCAAACAAGCTGGTGGAACTTTTGGTGCTTGGTACACGATAAATACTTTGGTTGCTTTACCTGTTTATGAATTCACGAACGATGGGCGATTTTTGATGGATGGAAAACCTGGTGAAACCTGCTGTTCATCGGGAAGTAAGTATAGCGTTTCAGAAAATAAAATCAATTTTACTGAACGTACCATTTGTCCAAACGTCAAATGTGAATTGTGCGAAAACTGGAAAATTATCGAAATAAAAGGCGATACCTTAATTCTTGATGAATGTTTTTTCAGAAATAAATATGTGAGGATTAAGTAGCAAAATTAAAAATCATATAATTATTTAAAGTATAATTATCAACAATAAAAGATTCTGATGATACTGTAAATTTGTTTAGATAATTTTGCATTAAACAAAAAAATATATGAATCGTCAGGAACAAATCAGTAAATTACAAGCCACTAAGGAATTTGATGTGTGTATAATCGGAGCGGGTGCAACAGGTGCAGGTATTGCCCTTGATGCCACTTTGCGAGGGTTGAAAGTAATATTGATTGATAAAAGCGATTTTGCGGGACAGACCTCCTCAAAATCCACCAAACTAATTCACGGGGGTGTTCGATATTTGGAACAAGCCGTTAAAAAATTGGATTTTGAACAATACAAAATGGTCCGTAAATCCCTACGTGAAAGGGAAACGTTGCTCAAAAATGCTCCTCATTTATCCCAGCCTCTGGCTCTACTCACGCCCTGTTTCAATATTATTGAAGGCATTTATTACACCATCGGTATGAAAATGTACGAGTGGATTTCGGGTTCGGCTAATATGCCTAAAAGTGCGTGGTTATCCAAAAAAGAAACCTTAGCTCGCATTCCAGAATTAAAGTCTAAACGATTGAGTTCGGGCGTTTTATATTATGACGGACAAATGGATGATGCCCGATATTGCTTAGCTATTATTCAGTCGGCGGAGGCAAAAGGGGCAACGGTTTTGAACCATACCGAAGCCTTAAAATTCAGTAAGAATGAAGATAATGGACGACTTAAATCATTAAATATCAAGGATTTAATTAGCAATAATGAGTTCGTAGTCAATGCCAAAGTTTTTGTGAATGCCACGGGTCCTTTTGCGGATAGTATTCGTCAGATGGCAAGTTCAAAATTGAAACCTCGCATTAAAGTTAGTCGTGGAGCTCACCTGGTTTTACCCCGTGAAGTAATGAAGGGAGATACCGCAATTCTTGTTCCCAAAACGGACGATGGACGAGTAATTTTTATGATTCCTTGGCAAGACCAAGTGCTGATTGGCACGACTGATGAAGCCGACGAACTTTCAGAAAATCCAAAATTGGAAGAATACGAAAAAACGTATTTATTGGAATATGTGAATCGGTATTTTGAAAAAACCGTTACGCTCGACCAAATAAAAAGTGGTTTTGCGGGATTGCGTCCGCTGCTGCAAGCCCAGTTGCAAACGGCAATGAATTCTGACACAAAATCGCTCGTGCGTGATCATGAAGTTGAGATTGACCGCCGCACAAAATTAGTCAGCGTCATGGGCGGAAAATGGACAACTTATCGATTGATGGCAAAAGATACTTTGGACGAAATTTACAAGGAAGTTTTGAAAAAGGAAATCATAAACTGTACGTCCGAAAATCAAATCCTACACGGAGGAGAAAATTATCGTTTTGAAGATTGGCAAGTATTGGTAGATAAGTATGGAATCCCGCAGTTCACGGCTCAGCATTTGATGAAAAAATATGGAACAAATGCCCTGAAAGTTATGCAACTGACTGATAATCAATTAGAGTTAAAAGAATTATTATCCCCAAATCATCCGTTTATCAAGGCAGAAGTAGTCTTTTCAATTCAAGAAGAAATGGCTACTACGGTGGATGATGTTTTGGAGAGACGATTAGGTTTGAAATTGAGAGATGAAGTGGCTTCAAAAGCCGCTGAGCCTTATGTGGAGGGGGTTTTGAGGGAAAAATAATTTCCGCCTTTGTCGGTGTTCCCCCTCGGTTGCCGTTGTTGTGTGTTTCACGGAGTCGCCCAGAACCACAACACTTGCGGCAGCACCTTGAGAAGAGAATTATGAATTTTAGAAAATCAAAAAAGGTCATTGCAATGGTATGCAATGACCTTTTACTATAATTTTTCAGTAGTATTAACTATCAAATCCCCGTCTGCAATTTACTACTCGCCGTACTATGAATTATCTTAGCATTCGTTCTGATTTCTACGTTTTTGGCTGTACCTAAATTTATAATCGTGACGTTATGATTGTTGTTAATAATCACATTATCCCCTGCCAACGGACTCACGCCACCCATCCAAGTTGAACCATTTTCCCAATTACCCGAAATAATACTTATAACGGTTCCACCAATTCTACTACCTTGAAACTCATACGCTCCCCTGTCCACAATTCCACCATTGAATCTTCTGAGATTTCCAATTAAATCCTTGTCTGTCAGCGTGATTGTTCCATTATCACCTGCATCAATTGCGGGTGAGGTATTGGTTAGTTGATAATCTCCTGAGATATTTGGACTCAAGCCAAAAGGGGATAAACTAACCAATTGTGGATTTAGATTCAAGTTACCAATGCCCGCATATCCCCCTTCCACAATGCTATAAGTTATGGTTGATTGGGTGTCATTGAAAGGTCCAATATTTCCCCAAATAATTGAGTTTTTCACTACGGGATTGCTCGCTGAATTGAAAATACTCCCATTGTATCCACCATTGCCTGCCATCGTTACGTTGGTAAATGTTGGGTTTGCCACGTTGTTATAGACAGACCCTCCTAAAGCCTTATTACCCGCAAACAACACATTTCTGTAAACAGCGTTGCTTCCAAGATGATATGAACCTCCACCAAAAGTGGCTTGATTACCCATAAATACACAATTTATCACCGTTGGCATACTTCCATTCGTAGCAAAAAGACCTCCGCCAATAATTGCTCTATTATTGATAATTCTACAGTTTATAATCGTTGGCGAACTGCCATTATCCAAGGCAATTCCTCCGCCGTCATTGACAGAAACAGGTAATATTGACGCACTTGGAAATCCATTATAGGCGGAAGCAGTATAATTGGCATTGCCTTCTTGAATCGTGAAGCCATCTAAACGAGTGGTACTGTTTGCTCCATCAAACAAAACAACGTGAAATGAATTATCTTGTACATTAACAAGAGAGCCAATCTCACCGCTTAAAATGGTTGGATTTATCGTAAAATTTCGCTGGCTTAATGATGCCTCCGTTCCTACAAATCCGCCATAAACCACCGCACCACTCGGAATGTTGAATGAAATGGTTTTGGTACTGGTATTGGTTGGTTTGTAAGTCCCTTGTGCTACCCAAATTTCTGAACCTGCTGGGGCAGATGAAAGGGCAGTTTGTAAATTTCCATAAGCGGTTGACCATGAATTTCCGTTTTGGATTGGGGCAGCAATATTGGTAATATTTACATAGACAATCACACTACCACTTGGAATATTCACTGTCAAAGTTACATCATTGCTTTTAGGACTTAAACAGATGGTTGCTCCTACGGTTTGTTCACATTTTGCGTAATATTGCGTTGTGGCTGGTGGGGCAACGGGCATCGTAACTGCTACATTATCAGAAGTTTGATACCATTTTAATACAAATCCTACACCCGTACAACCCGTAGCCGTGAGCGTCACGGCTGGGTTGCCCAAAATCATGGTGGCTTCTGATGCTACTGGTGTGGCAGGTGCTAAGACAGTAATCGTTGCAGGGCTTGAATTTGCCGATGTACACGTTCCACTTTGAACGACCGCCCGATATTTTGCGGTTTGGGTAATGTTGGAATACGCTTGTGAGGTTGTTATGTTCGCAATCGTGACAATCGTAACAAAATTATCTATTGATGATTCCCACCGCAAAACATTTCCTGTATGCCCTGCCAAAGTCAATGTTCCAAAATTAAGTCCACTACAAACCGTTGCGTCTGCCGTTACTGCCCCTGCAATGGTTGCATTGTTTACGGTAATGGTTGCTGGACTTGAATTTGCGGCCGTACAAACGCCATTCTGAACAACTGCTCGATATTTTGTCGTTTGCGTTAAGTTAGCACATGCCTGAGTTGTTGTTGTGTTAGCAATTGTTACAATCGTTACAAAATTATCAATTGAAGATTCCCAGCGTAAAATAACACCTGTATGTCCTGCCAGAGTCAATGTGCCAGAATTACTTCCACTACAAACCGTTGCATCAGCCGTTACTGACCCTGCCACTGTTCCATTTGTCACGGTGATCGTTGCAGGACTTGAATTGGCTTCCGTACACGTTCCATTCTGAACAACTGCCCGATATTTTGTCGTTTGGGCTAAGTTAGCATAGCTTTGCGTTGTTGTCGTATTAGCAATTGTTACAATCGTTACAAAATTATCAATCGAAGATTCCCACCGCAAAATACTGCCTGTATGCCCTGACAAAGTCAAAGTCCCTGAGTTACTGCCTGTACAAACGGTTGCATCAGCCGTTACTGCCCCTGCAACGGTTCCATTGTTTACCGTAATGGTTGCTGGACTTGAATTGGCGGTAGTACAAATTCCATTCTGAACCACTGCCCGATATTTTGTGGTTTGGGTTAAATTAGCATAGTTTTGAGTGGTCGTTGTATTAGTAATCGTTACAATCGTTACAAAATTATCAATCGAAGATTCCCACCGTAGAATACTTCCTGTGTGACCTGCCAAAGTCAAAATCCCAGAATTACTGCCTGTACAAACGGTTGCATCAGACGTTACAGCACCCGCTACGGTTGCGTAATTTACCGTTATCGTTGCAGCACTTGAATTGACCGAAGCACAAGTTCCATTTTGAACCACTGCCCGATATTTTGTCGTTTGGGTAAGGTTAGCATAATTTTGCGTTGTTGTTGTATTAGCAATTGTTACAGTTGTCACAAAATTATCAATCGAAGACTCCCATCGCACAATACTACCTGTATGTCCTGCCAAAGTCAATGTTCCTAAATTACTTCCACTACAAACAGTTGCATCTGCCGTAACTGCACCACCTACACTCACAGGCGTGATGGTGATGGTTGCAGGGTTAGAATTTGCTTCCGTACACGTTCCATCTTTAACCACAGCACGGTATTTTGTGATTTGGGTGAGATTAGAATAGTTTTGTGTAGTCGTTGTATTTGAGATAACGGTGCTGGTTACAAAATTATCCGTAGAAGATTCCCAACGAAGGATTGCTCCTGTATGTCCTGCCAAAGTTAACGTTCCCGAATTTGTACCACTACAAACCGCTACATCGCTTGTGACTGCCCCTGCAACGGTATTACAAGGTGTAGGATTGATGGTTAACGTTGTTGCTTTACGAATACTATTGGCACAATCTGTAAGTCCTGTGCAACTACTTTGTGCAAAATAAGTGTATGTTCCAACGGCAGTATTGGTTGGTATAAATTCCGTTCCTGTGCCTACTTGCGTGCCTCCCGTTGCGGCATCATACCACGTAATACTACTGGCCGCTCCTGTTCCTGGGGTTGTAACGGTTACGGCAAAACCTTGCACACAAAGTGGGTCGCCAACTCCATTATCATTAGGAACTATCGTCCAAACGCCATTGGGGTCAATTGCTGCAAAACTTGCTAAACTTTGTGCAGGATTAAATGTTCCTGATACTGGAACTGTTCCTATGGCAGAACCGCCATCTTCAAAAACGGTAGTAACTACACCAGCGGGCGTTCCTCCACTGGTGTAAGTAGCTGAATTTAAGAGATTTATCGTAATATTATTAGGTCCTTGAATCTTGAAAGACACTTCTTGATTGAAAGGGTTACCAGTTCCTCCTACATCTCCACAGGTGGTCTGATTTCCTCCGTTTTTCTTTCGCCAAGTTACAGAAACACTAACTTTGCTTAAGTTTGTTCCAACACCTGAGAATGTGACCGTTGGATTAACGCCACTTATTAAATTATTGTCATAACCAACCGCTGCACCTGAATATGTCTGTGTGTTTGTTCCTGGGCAAACTGCACTGGCTTGCAGACCGTTACCTGCCGTGATGGATGTTCCAACAGTTATGGTACGGTTAACCGTTGCAGGAACGGGGGCTCCCGCTTTTGCAATAACCGAAATGGGCGTTGATGGTAACGTGCAGCCAGTTTGAGTAAATTCAATATTGTAATTTCCAGAAGTTTTGGCAATATATTGAGCCTGAATAGCCCCAGAAATCAACGTTCCATTTCTGAACCATTGATAGCTATAATTAGGATTTGTATTTCCATTTAAAATAACTGAATCTCCTTCACAAAAAGTAGTTGG
>JAYVIV010000087.1:0-8642 GCA_043769985.1 Arcicella sp. | reverse complement strand
GAAGGTTTGCCTTTTGCGTTGGTGGTGCGGTCGAGGGTTTGGTCGTGCATAATGACCACCACGCCATCTTTCGAGATATTCAAATCCACCTCAATAATATCAACCCCCATATCAATGGCTGATTGAAAAGCCATCAGCGAATTTTCGGGATAATTTCGCCAATCGCCACGGTGAGCCGCCACCAGCACTTTTTGGTCATTGGGGTTGTGCAACTGCTTCAGTATCTGATTGATAGTATTTTTTTTCTGCCCAAAGGCAAAAACAGAAATCAGAATATTCAAGATGATTAGAATGATTTTTGTATTGTTCTTTTTCATGTGGAAATGGTTTTGTCCTTTGGAGGAGAATTTAACGCAGGCTGGGTTCAAAAACCAGCCTGCGTTCTAAAATCATTAATAACCAGGATTTTGTGGAAAGGTAGTTTTATTATTCATCTTGTCAATCTCCGAAATTGGGATGGCGTACAAGAGTCTGAATTCTTGAAAGTTTTTGGCATAATTACCACCTAAACTTTTGATAGCATCGGTTGCCCTGCCCGTTCTGAGTAAGTCGTACCAACGTTGTTCTTCCAAAGGGAATTCTAAACGACGTTCATCATAAATGGCTTCACGAAATTTACTTTGGTCAGATAATACCGTTGGCGTATAAAGCTTTGCTCCTGCCCTTGTTCTGATGGCATTTAGGTTTGTAAGAGCCTCAGCATTAGACATATAACCAATTTCGTTGAGGGCTTCGGCATACATCAACAATACGTCTGCATATCTGATTACGGGAAAATCATTGCCGTAAAGTGTACCATTGAAAGGCGTATCATAAAACTTTCTTACGGGGGCTAAACTTGCCGCAATCGGTACAGTATTAAGCATATCCCGGCGGGTATCGGCTGTTTCATACGCCTTCAAAAGGACTGCATCAAGACCCAGATACTGTACGTTGTGATTACTATTTAAGCCATGAGTTTCACCAGGAATTGTTTTTGAGTAACGCACCGCAAAAACGATTTCAGAATTATATTCTTTATTGACATCAAACACATCGGCTATTTTGGCTTGTAGCTTGAACGTTCCACTCGAAATGACCGTAGCAAGTACCGTTTTAGCTTCATTATATTTTTTCTGAGTCAGATAAACTTTTCCCAAAAGTGCCGTAGCAGCCCCAGTGGTTACTCTGCCGAGTTCTGCATTTGCGTAGGTGGCAGGTAGATTTGCCGCCGCAAAAATCAAATCATCTTCAATGGCTTTGTAAACGGTGGCGATTTCTTCTCTCTTCAAATTGTAGGTTTCCAATGGAGAAATTGCCGAAAGCAGAACGGGTACTTTTCCCCACATTCTCACTAAATGAAAATAATTTAAAGCTCTCAGAAAACGAACTTCTGCTTTATATCGCTCCTTCAATTTGGCATCCATCGTGATGCCTTCAATTTTTTCTAAAACAGTATTAGCTTTAAAAATCCCTGTATAAAGGCTACTCCAAGAACCCTGAAGCAAGGCATTGTCAGATGATTCCGTGAAGAAATCAATCGCAAACTCACGTCCTGCATTTGCCCCTGCGTTTAGGTCAGCAGCGTTATCAGAACGGTTTTCGAGTAAGACAATAAAACTTCCGAAATACTGGTCATTACTTTGGTTTGAGCTATAAACCGCACTCACCGCAGACTTCATATCATCGGGTGTTTTATAAAAATTAACTGCACTCACCTCTGACTGTGGAGCTAATTCGAGAAAATCACTATTGCAAGCGTTCAGCCCAAAAATGAGCAAAAACATCAAAAAGTATTTATGGATATGTTTCATTTCTTTGATTATTAAAATTAAAAATTGATATGCAAGCCAAGCGTATAACTTTTGGCTAATGGGTACGTTCCGTAATCAAGACCTGGTTGTTGTGGGTCGTTTGAGTTGCTGGTTTCTGGATTATAAGCACTGTATTTGGTGAATGTATAAGGATTGACCGTTGAAACATAAACCCTTGCATTACTAATATTCAGTTTTTTAGTGATGGCACTTGGAATTTTATATCCCAAAGTAATGCTCCTAATCCTTACATAACTGGCATCTTCTACGTGATAAGTAGAGGTTGAGCTTGACAATCCCGTTTGGTTTCTGTTGGCTCTGGCGGTTTGTCCGTCCCCAGGTTGAGCATCAGAAATCCAACGATTCAAGATTGCAACGCTATTACCTCCAAAAGATTCTCCACTGTCATAATAGCGTTTATTCAAGTTTACCACCTCATTACCTTGCACTCCTTGTACGCTCAAATTGAAGTCAAAATTCTTATATTCTATATTACTCGAAAAACCAAAAGTGAAGTCAGGAGCGTAATTTCCTACAATATCCTTATCATTAGTATCAACTTTACCATCGCCATTTATGTCCTTAAACCTAAAATCGCCAGCCGCCGAATTAGGTGCTTTTGGAATAGAAGAATTATCTATTTGAGCCTGACTATACACGCCTTCTTTCACCAAGGTGAAATATGAACCGATTGGCTCGCCTACTTTCGTGATGTAGGAAAGTCCACCCGCCAGATTGACCAAAGGCAATTGAGATAAACCGCCCAAGTCAGTAACTACGTTTTTATTGGTTGAGTAATTGATGCTATTATTCATCTTCAAAGCTCCCAATTGATGATTGGTCGAAATCGTAATTTCTAAGCCTTTGTTATTGACTTTCCCGATATTTTGACGAAGAAAACTAAATCCAGAAATTTCAGGAACGGGAAGATTCAAGAGTAAATCAGAGGTATTACTGTTGTAATAATCAACGGTAAGATTTAGTTTATTTTGGAAGAAACTTGCATCTACACCCACATCAATTTGCTGGGTTTTCTCCCAACCCAATTTATCATTTTCGGCGTTAGTTGGTCTAAAACCTACGTTTTGAGTACCTTCATTTACGCCAAAAACATAGTTATCTGCCACCAAACGAGCAACAGACTCATAATTTCCGATTTTGAAATTTCCACTTACACCATAACTCGCTCTCAATTTAAGCGAACTAATAGACTTTGAATCTTTCAAGAAATTTTCTTCCGAAACTATCCAACCCGCTGAAACAGAAGGGAAATAACCAAATTTATTATTCAGTCCAAAACGTGAAGATCCATCTGCCCGAACGGTACCTGTCAATAAATATTTACCCGCAAAACCGTACTGAATTCTACTCAAATACGAAATCAAAGACCATTCATTGATACTGGTTTGAAAAGTAGTTGGTGTAACTGTAGAGTTGAAAGTTTGGACTAAATCATTAGGAAAAATACCTGACATAAACGTGGACTCATCTCTTTCTTTTTGGGCAGAATACCCAGCTAAAGCTGATAAATTATGCTTTCCAAAAGTCTTTTTATAGTTCAAGGTATTCTCAATCAGCCAGTTAGTGATGTTTCGAGTATTCTTTTCACCTCTTGGCGTTGCCACAAGTACTCCTGCAAATGGCAAGGTGGAAGGGCGAAAGAAATTTCTATCAAAATTATTGAGCGTTGCACCCACCGAAAGTTTATATTTCAAATCCTTCGTAATAGAATATTCTGCGTAAAAATTGGTCAATAATTGATTTTGTTGAACTTTATCTTTCTTCATCGTAGCCAAGGCAATTGGATTGATGGCTTGGGCTGAGTTGAAGCCAAGAATGGCATTATCAAAATTGAGCGAGCCGTCAGGATTGTAGGCGGGATAGATAGGAAGTGCTTGCAGGGCAGTTGAGACCACATTTTCATCCGTCCAACGTCCTTCTGTGGTGATATTATCGTATGTTGAAATCGTTGGAATAACATCAATTCCTGCTCTTAATTTTCCACGAGTTACGTCAAGGTTGAATTTTCCCCCAAATTTCTGAAAACCCGAACCAACCACCACGCCATCTTGATTTAGATAATTTCCAGAGGCAAAATATCGGACATTATCCGTACCTCCCGACACTGAAAGCGTATGACTTTGCAATGGGGCATTTCTAAAAATTTGGTCTTGCCAATCGGTATTAGTCAAGTTTGGCGTATCACTCAAATAAGGAAAAGTGGCAGGGATTGGTAAATCTCCGTTAACTCTTATCCCGTTGGCAATCCTTTGGTCGTTATTATCGGAAGCAGATCCTGTTCTTTTATTTAATTTCAAAAAATCAAGGTAAGTATTTGTTCGTGCATCATACGCCATTTTTGACCATTGATACGCATCTAACATTTCGATTTTTTTGGTAACTTGTTGCGTGCCATAATAGGCATCATAGCTAAAAGTTGGCTTACCAGTTTTACCTTTTTTGGTTGTAATCAATACAACGCCATTGGCTCCTCTTGACCCATAAATGGAGGCCGATGAGGCATCCTTTAACACTTCAACAGTCTCAATATCAGCCGTGTTAATCATATTGAGCGGATTTACTCGCCTTCCACCCACTCCATTTTCAACATCATTTGATAGCGGAATGCCATCAACCACATAAAGCGGTTCATTACCCGCACTGATAGAATTTGTCCCTCTCACACGGATATTAATGCCACTCCCAGGTGCTCCCGAAGTTTCCAACACTTGTACACCCGCCAGTTTACCCGTGAGTGCCTTGTCCAAACCCAAAGCCGCCATATCTTTCATGGCACTTGCCTTGATTTGCCCAACTGAGGTCGTAACGTCACGAGCGTTCTGTTCGCCATAACCAACCACCACCACTTCGTTCAGTGCTTTCGTGTCGGTTCTTAAACCAATATTTATTTGAGTACGATTGCCCGAAATTACCTCTTGAGAAACATAGCCAACAAACGAAAATATTAACACACTTTTTTCATTTGGCACTTCAATAGAATATTCACCTTTACTATTGGTATTAGCACCCTTTGACGTTCCTTTCACAAGAACCGTTACGCCAGGCAAAGGCATATTATTTTCTGCATCAATTACTTGCCCCTTGACCTCCAAACCGATATTTTGATTTATTTTTTCTTCGTTTGGGATTGGTTCTTTTTGTGGTAATGATGAATGAGCCGTCAGAATAATTTGATTACCAACTACGGTATATTTTATCTGATTGGGCGTTAAAATCATGTTTAATACCTCACCGAGTGATACTTTTTTCGCATCCAACGTAACTCTGCGACCAGCTTGAATTACTTGTGGGCTATACGAAAATTTCACATCCACCGATTTTTCAATCGTGCTTAGAACACTTTTAATTTTTGCATCATTCATCTGAATACTGACTTCTTGATTGAGGATGCTTTGTGCTTTTACGATGTTTGCCCACGAAAAGCTTACAAACAGGCAGGAGAAAATAAGTTGAATTAGTGATATTTTCATGCACTTGATAAGTAATGGATAGTTTTTTTTCATACTTTTAACTGTTTAATTTTTTATTAATCAAAAAAAGATTTCCTCAACCATAATTTTATGGCTGTGCTTGACCGCATGAAGGAGATTTTACAGCCAGTGGTTCTGAGAAAACCATTGGCTTTTTTGTGGGGAAATGATTGCTTTTATTTCACATATTTTGTTTGGGGTTTAAGTATTATGAAAATTATGAGATTTGTTTTACTTACATCCACGAGACGTAATCACGATTTCACCATCTACCATTTCATAGGTTGAGCCAATGGATTGCGTGATAATATCTAATTGTTGAAAGAGGGATAAACCATTTAATGAGGATGTTAATTGACATTTTTTTAGGAGTTCTTTATTAAAAACTATTTCTAAACCATAGGATTTTTCAAGAAGGGTGAAAACTTCGGAGACAGGAGTTTCATCGAACACAAAGTCTGTGCTTGATTCGGAAGGGAGCAGTATGGGTTCATCAACGATAGTTTTAGTAAATTTTTCTGTTTGTTTCACAAAAACAACTTGCTGATTGGGTGTCAATAATACGCCTTGTAATACTTGTTGGTTGGCTTTTTGATTTTGATAGACACTCACCTGACCATGTTCTACCGTTACCACAACCTCTTTTTTATCCTCAAAAGCCTTAACGATGAATTTTGTTCCCAAAACCTTAGTAACCAATTCGTTAGCATATACATAAAAAGGATTCAAAGGGTTCTTGACGACCTCAAACGTGGCCTCTCCCAGCAGGAAAACCTTACGGTTATTTTGTCCAAAATCTGAGGTATAACTTATCTTGCTTTTAGGAGAAAGTAAGGCTGTTGAGCCATCGGGTAAAGCAATCGAAAGCGGGTTTGAAGAATTGTTAATTTTTTCAATCGGCGTATTTTTCAGACTCGTAATTTGTTGTTGGTACAAATCTTTACTACTGGAAATATTCCAAAATACGATTCCCAGAAAGACTAACAAACAAGCCGCCACAGCGGTAACTGCCCAAATTTTTCGCCAAAGTGGAACGATGGTTTTTTCGTTTTCATATTGGGCAATTGTATCTTTAATTCTTACTAATAATTGTTCTTCTGCCTCTTTGGTTAAAAGGATATGAGCGTAGTCATTTAGCCCCAAAAAAACATCATGGATTAGTTTATGAGCTTGTTCCCATTCATTTTGAAACGTAGGATTTTGGATTAACCACTCATTCCAAAAAAGAGTAGATTGGTTTGTTGGCGATAGATAATGTCTAACGAAATTATCATCACATACCAAGTCAGATACCGTAAGATGTGAGTTGTCTTTTTGCACGAAATTAGAATTTTGTCAGTAGATGACCAAACCCAAATTTATATACTCACTATTTTTAATAATTTATTGAAAAAGCATAAAAAAACATGGAATGAGCCAAGTTCGTAGCTTTTCGATAGCCCTAAAACCAAGATTTTGAGCCGATTGGGGATTTACAGATAAAAGTTCGCCAATTTCTTTATAGTCCAAATCTTCCATAAATCGAAGACGAAGCACTTCCTGTTGGCGAGGAGGTAATTGACTAATGAGCTTTTTGACTAACTCTTCCCGATTGAAAGATTCTTCTTGTAGAGAAAAAGTTTCTTCAACGGATGGCTCAGACCAAAGCTCGTCAAAATCATAATTTTCGATAGGTTTTGTGATTCTCTCTTTTCTTTCTAATAAATGTAAGATTCTATTTTTTAATGATTTAAGTAGATAATGGCGTACATTCTCAGGAATAGAAAGGCGATTTCGCTTTATCCAAATCTCCGTAAAAACATCATGAATACAATCAAAAATGAATGCTTCGGAGGCAGGCACAAGACTCATACCATAACGATACATCGCTCGGATATGACTACGATAAAGGGCAGTATAGGCTAATTCATCGCCTTGTTGAAAGGCTAACCATGAATCAATTTCTTCGTTTTGGGATACCATTTAATAGTTAAAAGATGCAATTTAAGCGTATTGTTTTCAAATGATATTAACCTTACTTTAAGAAATCATCATTTTAAGTAACGTTCACAGCATTATTGGTAATTCCTCAATAAAATCTATCCGTTCATTTTTCCAATCTGTTCGACAGCAATGAAAAATCATTCCGTTGGAAATTGTTAAATATTGAGCCTTCAGAATCTTGTTGTATTGGGCTGCCTGTGCGAAAACTGCCTCTGAAAGTTTAATATAAGGAGCTTTGCACTCGACAATCATAAAAAGAGACCCATCACGGTCAAATACTTGAATATCGGTGCGTTTTAACAACTGGTTGTAAATCAAAGTGTTCTCTAATTTTATCAAATTTTTCGGATAATTATGCTCATTGATAAGGTGATGTACAAAGTGTTGTCGAACCCATTCCTCTGGAGTTAACACAATATATTTTTTACGGATAATGTCCCAAATACATAATTTGTCGTTGATTTTCTTTAATTTGTGGTCATAAGAAGGAAGGTTGAGTAATTCCATTGCAATTCATTTAAAAGATAAATTTAGCAGTTCAAAAATAGCGAATGAAAATTGATTCTCTGTTAAATCTCTAAAATGTTTACTTTTAATTAATATAAAAACCCTCCTTAACATTAAAACAAAAACACATGAAAACAAAACAAGAAATTGTGGATAATTGGCTTCCACGTTACACAGGAGTGGCAATAGAGGATTTTGGGCAGTATATTTTATTGACAAATTTTGCTAATTACGTTAAAATGTTTGCCGACCAATTTGAAGTAGAAGTTTTTGGGTCTGACCGACCTATGCAAACAGCAACAGCAAATAATATCACAATTATCAATTTTGGAATGGGGTCGCCCATGGCGGCAACCGTCATGGATTTGCTTTCTGCCATTGAACCTAAAGCCGTTTTATTTTTAGGAAAATGCGGAGGATTAAAAAAGAATTTGACGTTGGGTGATTTGATTATTCCCATTGCTGCAGTACGTGGAGAGGGAACATCTGATGAATATATGCCTAAAGAAATCCCCGCCTTACCCTCTTTTAGATTGCAACGTTCAGTTTCTTCAATTATCAAAAAGCATGAATTAGATTACTGGACAGGTTTGGTTTACACAACCAACCGGCGTGTATGGGAACATGATGAGGAGTTTAAGCAATATTTGACGGATATTAGAGCGATGGCCATTGACATGGAAACTGCCACAATTTTCACAGTTGGTTTTGCCAATAAAATTCCGCACGGAGCATTATTATTAGTTTCAGACAATCCAATGACCCCAGATGGCGTAAAAACTGAGGATAGTGATAAAAAAGTAACTACCAATTACGTTCAAACCCATTTACAAATTGGTATAGATTCATTAATTGAATTAGCCACTTC
>JAYVIV010000086.1:0-24148 GCA_043769985.1 Arcicella sp. | reverse complement strand
TGTTTCATCAACGGGAACGCCTGCCGCAGACTTCACGAATACTTCTGGAGTATTGTTGTCAAACAACATTGCCAGCATAACGGCCGGTGGTGAAGTAGTCTTAACTTTCCAAGCGATCGTCACGCAAAGCGGAGCGATTTTGAATAAAGCAGAAGTTTCAAAATCAGACCAATTCGATCCAGATTCACAGGTGAATACCGGCACCGAAGACGGTCAAGATGATACGGGCGGCGTATTGATTGGTGGACAACAAGCAGATTTGAGTTTGCAGAAAAACGTCTCGAATACATCACCAAATTTAGGTGAAATTATTACTTACACCATCAACGTGAGCAATGCAGGACCTAATAAGGCGACCAATATTGAAGTAAAAGATGTGTTGCCAGCGGGATTACAATTTGTGAGCAGTTCTAAGTTTACTAATTTGGCAGGAACATTAATTGCAAACCTTGATTCAGTAATTGTTGGACAAACCATTTCTCTTACTTTCCAAGCGAGAAATATCAACAATTCAATAATTCAACCTTCAACAATTAACAAAGCTGAGATTAGTAAAGCCGACCAATTCGACCCAGATTCTTCGCCAAATAACGGAGTAACTAATGGAGAGGATGATACAGACGGCGTGAGTATCACGACTCAGTCGGCTGATTTATCTATCAAAAAAGGCGTTTCGACAGGACCTTACAATGTTGGGGATAATATTATTTATACGATTACGGTAAAAAATAATGGACCAAGTTTAGCAACAAATATTGTTGTAAGTGATTCATTACCAAGTAGTTTATTGTTTGTATCAGGCGTTGGTTTTGTGAATAATAACGGAAAAATTACGGCAGGAATTGGAAGTTTAGCGACTGGAACTACGCAGAATTTAACGGTCATTGCGAAGATTACCAAATCTGGTTCAATCCAAAATACAGGTATTATCGTGAAATCTGACCAGTTTGATCCAGACACAAAAAACAATCGTGATTCTGTGATAATTTCAACGCAAAAAGCGGCAGATTTGAGTTTGCGAAAAATCGTTTCAAACCGCACGCCAAGCGTTGGAAGTAATGTAACGTTCACAATTTATGTGAAAAATTCAGGACCAGATACTGCACAAAATGTACAGGTAAAAGATTATATGCCAAGTGGTTTGGAGTTCATAAGTGCAGCAGATTTCACCTTGTTAGGTGATGGAAATTTGTTAAGCAAAAACATCTCAACAATTGCCAAAGGGGATAGTGTAGCGTTAGCATTTGTAGCACGGGTTACCCAATCCGTTTCATTAGTGAACAAAGCCGAAATTTTTAAATCTGATACCTACGATCCTGATTCTAAACCAAATACTGGTACATCAGACGGTCAAGATGATACAGGAGGCGTAACGCTGAACGGTCAGGAAGCTGATTTGAGTTTGCGTAAAGATGTAGATAATGCCACAGGAACGCCTGCCGAACCAAACGTAGGCGATGTGGTTACTTATACCATCAAAGTTTCTAACGCAGGCCCAAACATTGCTACTAACGTTGAGGTACAAGATATTTTGCCAGATGGTTTAGAAATTGTGTCTTTAGGAGACTTTACAAAGACAGGAAATATCCTAAGTTCAAAATTCACAAGCATTGGAATTAAGGAAACAAAAACGCTAATTTTTAGTGCGAAAGTATTGGCTCCTACCAATTCAACAAGCGGAACGCCGCCCGTTCAAACTTCAACAATTACGAATAAGGCCCAAATCACTAAATCTGACCAATATGACCCAGATTCTAATCCGAATAGCGGAACAGAAGACGGTCAGGATGATACGGATGATGCCGTAATTAACATTCAGCAGGCAGATTTGAGTTTGAAGAAAACTTTGGACGGAGCAACTTCCGTAACGAAAGGTTCAATCGTAACGTATCGTTTGACGGTTAGTAATGCGGGACCTTCAACTGCAACGAATGTGGAGGTAAAAGATATTTTGCCACAAGGTTTAGAATTGGTAAATGCAACAGATTTTGTGAATAATAACGGCACTTTAACCGCAACAATTCCATCATTGGCGGCTGGTACTTCTCGCACACTTTCGTTTGTAGCAAAAATCATCCAAGCGGGCAATGTGGTGAATGTGGCTGAGATTTCTAAATCTGACCAATTTGATCCAGATTCTAAGGTTGGTAACGGTACAAATAATACCGAAGACGACCGTGCCGAAGTCAGTACCTTTGGACGTTCAGCAGATTTAAGTTTGACTAAATTAGTTTCTGATTCGGTAGTAACATCTTTACAGACAATTACTTACACTATTGAAGTAAGAAATGCAGGTCCTGATGCCGTTGGACAATTTACCGTAAAAGATTATATGCCAACGGGTATAGAATTTATTTCGAGTAAATATTTCTCAAACACGGCAGGTGTTTTATCAGCAACGATTTTTAACGTCAAAAAGGATTCAGTTGTGAAGTTAACCTTCACTGGAAAAGTCAAAAAGACAGTGTTGGATAATGTAGCGACGAATAATTTATTGCCAGTTTATTTCGTAAACAAAGCGGAGATTACGGACTCAGATATGCCAGATCCAGATTCAAATCCAAATAATGGAACGGATAATGGTGAAGACGATACGGATAATGCTCAAGTCAGAGTACGAGTGGCAGATTTGAGTTTGCGTAAATTGGTTTCAAATCAATCTCCTCAAATTGGGCAAGTGTTTGAATACAAGTTAGTTGTCATGAATAACGGTCCTGATTTTGCGACTAATGTTCAAGTCAGAGATATTCTTCCAACGGGTTTAGAATTTGTTTCAAGTAATGATTTCTCAAACAATAATGGAGTATTATTGAGTAAAGATATCGCTAAAATTGAGAATGGAAAGGCTGATACTTTGAAATTTACAGCAAAAGTAAATAACTCAAATCCAGTAATTAACAGAGCTGAAATCTCAAAATCTGATCAATTAGACCCTGATTCTGAGGCGAATAATGGCTTACAAAATGGAGAGGATGATGAGGCCTCCGTAACGATTGGAGGACAAGTGGCAGATTTGAGTTTGACCAAAGATGTGGATAATGGAACGCCAAATGTGGGTGATGTGATAACGTATGCCATCAAAGTCAAAAACAGTGGAATTTCATCTGCGACTAATGTGCAGGTGCAAGATTATTTACCGAGAGGATTGCAATTTATCACTTCTGGGGACTGGACGATGTCGAATGATAGTACTTTAATTAGTAAAATTATTCCAGAAATTAAGGCAAATACTACGATAACTTTATTGCTTAAAAGTCGAGTAACGGCCTTGGCAATGGCTCGGGGTTCATCGGTGAAAAACTTTGCCGAAGTTAGTAAATCTGACCAGTATGATGTCGATTCTCAGCCAAATACGGGTTACGGAGACAGCCAAGATGATACGGATGATGCGGAGATAAAAATCCAATATGCAGATTTGAGTTTGGTAAAAACTACCTCTAATCGCAAGCCAAAAATCAATGAAGAAATTGACTATACGCTGACCGTTACAAACGATGGCGTGAGCAATGCGACCAACGTTGAGGTGAAGGATATTTTACCAATAGGTTTGCAATATATTTCAGGTTCTGGTTGGACAAAATCGGGTGATACTCTACGAAATATTATTCCATTAATCAATGCAGGAACGAGTCGTTCGGTGAGTTTCAGAGTGAAGGTGTTGACTTTTGGAAGTTTGGTTAACAAAGCTGAGATTTCAAAAGCTGACCAATTTGATCCAGATTCGCCGCACGGCAATGGAACAAGCAATGGAGAAGATGATGAAGCGGGTGTTTTAATTAATGGCGAACAAGCTGATTTGAGTTTAATAAAGGCGGTTTCAAATAATCGTCCGAACGTAGGAGATACCATAACGTACTCAATAAGAGTGCGTAACGCTGGTCCAGATGCAGCTACGAACGTGGAAGTGAAAGACAAGTTACCAAAAGAATTGAACTTTATTTTTAGTAATGATTTCGATGATTTGGGCAGTGCACTTTACGGACAAATCAAAAGAATTGGCAAAGATTCAACCGTCATTTTGACTTATACAGCCGTAGTTTCAAGTTCAAAACCCTTTACCAATCGTGTAGAAATTACTAAATCTGACCAGTACGATCCTGATTCTCAACCCAATACAGGTACAACAGACGGACAAGATGATACAGACGATGTTGCGGTTATACCAAGAATTGCAGATTTGAGTTTGCAAAAATTGGCAGACCGCAAAACGACTAACATTGGTACAAATATTACCTTTAAATTAGTCGTGAAAAATGCAGGTCCAGATTCTGCCACACGTGTTGTTGTAAAGGACGTTTTGCCTGCTGGATTGGAATTTGTGAGTAGCCAAGATTTTATCATGACAAACGATGTAGTCTTGACAAGCAAACCAATTACGGTTGCTCCTAATAAAGTTGATACATTGTCATTTATCGCTCGTGTAGTGAAAGAAGGCATGATTACGAACAAAGCGGAAATTGTGAAATCAGATGTCTATGACCCAGACTCTAAACCAAATTCAGGTACGGAAGACGACGAAGACGATAATGCAAGGATAACTATTGGTGGCCAGCAAGCAGATTTAAGTTTGGTAAAAACAGTGGCAGACCAATTTGTAAACGTTGGTAAAACAACCTTATTTACCATAAAAATCAATAATGCGGGACCAAGTGTTGCCACTAATGTACAGGTGAAAGATTATTTGCCAAAAGGTTTAATCTTCGTTAGTAGCCCAGATTTTGAAAAGGCTAATGATAGTTTATTAATTGGTAAAAATATTAATCAAATTGCTGTAAATCAGACGGTTAGTTTGAGTATTGTTGCGATGGTGACAAAGGATTTCTACAACAATATCACTAACTCACAACTAATTAATCGTGCTGAAATTACAAAGAGTGACCAATTTGATCCTGATTCTCAACCAAATACAGGAACAGAAGATAGTCAGGATGATCAAAGTAGAGCTTTGATAACGGTGCCAATGGCAGATCTAAGTTTGAAGAAAACGGTATCAGATCCAACGGCAACGATTGGTGCGGAAGTAACTTACTCAATAACCGTAACCAACGATGGTAGCGACAATGCTACGAATGTTGAGGTAAAAGATTATTTGCCAAAGGGGTTAACGATTGTGAAATTAAACGACTTCACTCAATCAAAAACGAGTGATACTTTGACCTTGAAAATTGGAAGATTGAACGCAGGAGATAGTAAGGTTTATACATACGTTGCCAAGATTTTGGTAGGTGGAAGTATCGTAAACAAAGCAGAAATCACAAAATCTGACCAATTCGACCCTGATTCACAAGTTGGAAATGGCCCAGGAAAAGGCGAAGATGACGAAGCAACGGCAACGATAGGAGGGGAGTCCGCAGATTTGGAAATCAAGAAAACGGTGTCTAATCTTAAACCAAATGTAGGTGAAAATATCACTTACACGATTACGGTGAAAAACAACGGACCAAACACAGCCACAAATGTAGAGGTAAAAGACTATTTGCCAGAAGGTTTGACTTTCATTAACAGTAGAGATTTCAGTTTGTCAGGAACAATTTTAACGGCAAAAATTGATTCAATTAAGTTGGGAGAAAGTAAGATTCTAACACTAATTGCACGTCTTGTAGCTCCCCCATCGGGGGCGGGGGGGGCTGTTAATGTTGCCCAAATTACGAAGTCTGACCAATTTGATCCGAATCTTAAAAACAACAAAGATTCAGTAAGTGTTGGTGGAAAATCGTCTGATTTAAGTTTGATAAAATTGGTCAATAAACCAAATGCAAACTTAGGCGAGCAAATCACGTATAAATTGATTGTTAGAAATGCGGGGGCAGACACCGCTACAAATGTAGTGGTACGTGATGTTTTGCCAGCGAGTTTAGGATTTGTGGCAAGTACCGATTTTACGATGACTGGTTCGGCTTTGATTTCTCGTAAAATCTTAAAAATCGCTCCAAACAAAGCGGATACCTTGATTTTCATTGCCAAAGTGAAAGACAAAGGTATGATAATGAACTGTGCAGAAATCTTCAAAGCTGACCAATTCGACCCAGATTCACAAGTGGGTAACGGAACTGGAAACGGTGAAGACGACGAAGCTTGTGCCATGCTCAACGGTGACCAGGCGGATTTGAGCCTCATCAAAGGAGTGGACGGTTACGCCACCACCCCAAATGTGGGCGATACGATTTCGTATGTTTTGGAAGTACGTAACGCAGGACCAGGCATTGCCACACGTGTTCAAGTAAGTGATATTTTACCAAAAGGAATTCAGTTTATCAGTAGTTCAGGAACGCCTGCCGCAGACTTTACGAAAAATACTGTTTCAAGTGTTGAACAACTAACATCAAGAACGATTGATAGCATAAAAGTTGGAAGTTCAGTTAAACTGAAATTCAAAGTTAAAATCACGAGTGTAGGCGGTGAAGAAGTAGCTAACACGATTATTAACCGTGCAGAAATTACTAAATCTGACCAGTTTGACCCTGATTCTCAACCGAATACAGGCACGGCAGACGGTCAGGATGATGCTGGGTATTTTGCCATCATGCCTCAGATTTCGGATCTTAGTTTGAAGAAAAACGTCTCGAACCGCTCACCATTGAAAGGTCAAACTGTTACTTATACATTGACAGTTTATAATGCAGGACCCGCTTTGGCGAACAATGTGGAGGTGAAAGATATTTTACCATCGGGATTGACCTTCGTGAGTAGTGCCGATTTCAAGGCAACAGGTTCAACACTGATTGCAAAAATCCCAGCCATTGCCGCAGGGACTTCTCAATCGGTCGATTTTATTGCTCGTGTAACTTCAAATTCTGCCATTATCAACAAAGCGGAAATTTCAAAAGCTGACCAATTTGACCCAGATTCTCCTCACGGAAATGGAACGGATAAAGGCGAAGACGATGAAGCCAGCGTGATAATTAACGGAAAACAGGCAGATTTGAGTTTGAGAAAGACGGTTGATAATTTGAAGCCAAACTTGGGAGATACTTTGACATACAAACTGACCATCAGAAATGCGGGACCAGATGAAGCGACCAATGTTCAGGTGCAAGATTATTTGCCAGCGGGCTTAACGATGCTTGAAAGTTATGATTTAAAATCGGTGAAGAACGTATTGCGAAATCCGACACCAATTGCAATCATCGCCCCTGACGACTCCGTGACGATAGAATACACGGCTTTGGTAAACAGATTTGCAGAAAGATGCGTACTGACCAACAAGGCAGAAATCTGGAAATCATCAGAATTTGACCCGGATTCTAAGGTAGCAAATGGCGTAAATATTTACGAAGATGATATCGATTCTGCAACAGTTTGCATTCAATCTGCCGATTTGAGTTTGAAGAAAAAGGTTGATAAATATAAGGTAAATATTGGTGAATCAGTCACTTATACTATCGTGGTGAAAAATGATGGACCAATCACAGCAAAAAATGTGAAGGTTCAAGATATCTTACCAACAGGTTTGAAATTCGTGGAAAGTAGTGATGATGTATTAAATAACAAAGGCAAATTAACGCTTTCAGTTGATGAAATTAAATCGGGCGAAAGTAAAGCGTGGTCGTTTGTAGCGTTAGTAACCAATAACAAATCACCAATAACCAACCACGCTCAAATCATTGAGAGTGACCAATTCGACCCAGATTCAAAACCAAATAATGGAACGGATAATGACGAAGACGACGAAGCGAGCGTAACCATCAATGCGGGGACGGCTGATTTGAGCATTAGAAAAGACGTTTCTCCATGGAAAGCAAACGTGAGCCAGAATGTAACTTTTACGGTAACAGTTAGTAATAATGGACCAAATACTGGAACAAACATTCACGTTAGAGATATCTTACCAGATGGATTAAAATTCATTTCCTCAAATGATTTTGACTACAACGAAACGTCAAGAAGTTTGATTGGAAAATTCGATTCTGTGAAAGTTGGAGGAAAAGGGAAATTGACATTTATAGCGAAAATTTTGCCAACAGCCAATAACCAACAGCCGATAACCAATAAGGTTGAAATTACAAAAGCCGACCAATTTGACCCAGATTCTTGTCCAAATTCAGGCACGGAAGATGGTGAGGACGATACGGATTCTGTAACGGTGAATGGCCGTGGAGCGGATTTGAGTTTGGAGAAATTTGTCTCGAACAGTACAGGAACGCCTGCCAAACCAAATGTAGGCGGAGAAATAACCTTTACGCTGAGAGTACGCAATGCAGGACCAGAATTAGCCAGAAATACAATCGTAAAAGATTATCTACCAGCGGGATTAGCAATGACTGAAAAAATAGACTTTTACAATTCGAGCGAAGGAATTTTGAGTAGAACTATCCCAATAATTCAACCAAATACCTACGTTGATTTGACTTTCAAAGCACGAGTATTGAAAGGTGGATTGATTACGAACAAAGCTGAAATTTTTGATACTCGTCAGTATGACTCTGATTCTCAGCCAAATACAGGAACGGAAGACGGTCAAGACGATGTTGGAGTGGTTACTTTTATTGTTCAGCAAGCGGATTTGAGTTTGAATAAAATTGTGAATCATACGGAAGTAACCGTTGGCGACACGCTCCTATACATGGTGCAGGTGAACAACGCTGGACCATCGGAAGCAACCAATGTTGAAGTGTCGGACTTACTGCCCGATGGTTTGAAATTATTGGAATCGAACAACGGAATTTTGGTTGGAAACCTAATCACTTTCAAGGCAGCGAGCATCGAAAAAGGTGGAATTGCGGTGTTTGGGTATAAAGTTTTGGTAACCAAGGCGGGCAGTTTAGTAAATAAAGCTCAAGTATCGAAATCCGACCAACCAGACCCAGATTCAACCCCAGGCAATGGCAAATTTGACGGAACGGAAGACGATGAAGCCAGTTGTGTAGTTCGTGCGAAATTACCTTGCAACAAAACTGCACCAAATATCACTGCGTCGAAAACCGAGTTAAGTTGTTCAGATAGTGCTATTTTGACGGCTTCGGGATGTGCAGGTACGGTTAAATGGTCAGACGGTCAAGTGGGTAGTTCAATCACAGTAAATCCAACGAGTAATGTGGTTTATACCGCTGTCTGTGTACAATACGAAACTTGTTTGAAATCATCGAATTGCGAATACAAAATAATTTGTGAAAGCAACGTCTCGAAAGAGGTTAAATTGACAGTTACTTTGCCACCTATTCCAGCAATTGTTGCCAATAAAATCCAACTTTGTGCGGGTGATTCAGTAACGTTTACGGCAAGTGGTTGCAAAGGAATGGTTGTATGGTCGAATGGAAAAATGGGGGTTACGATGAGGGATAAAATTATGTCAACTACTTCATATACAGCTATTTGTCAAGAAGAAAATTGTAAAAGTCCACGCTCGAATGAGATTACAGTGAAGGCTGGAATCGAAAAACCAATTATCACTTGCGGACGTGAACGCCTATGTTTGGGCGAGTCGGAAGTGTTGAAAGCACACGGTTGCGAGGATGGAAAAGTTACGTGGTCGGATGGACAAATGGGGCAAACTATTTTGGTAAAACCAACTAAAACGCAATACCAATTCACCGCAATTTGTGAGTTAGGGACTTGCAAATCTGAACCATCCGTTGCTGCTTATTTCATTGTTTCGAGTTGTAGGAAAGATAGTTTGTTGACGACCAATAAACCAATGATTGCCTTTTGTAAGGAAGCTCAGAAACCAGTCTTAATATCAGGTAAAACCTATGATATTACTTACGATTTCAGAGTAGTAAACGTAGGAAATACTGACTTCGAGAAACTCCAAGTGCTTGATAATCTTGATGATGTATTCACAGCGAAAGGAGCAAAAATTAAGGAAATTATTTCTTTAAAAGCAGATGAGGGGTTAACGGTTAATAAAAATTACAACGGACAATCCGACCAAATGCTCTTAACTGATTCATTCAGTAGCTTGGCGAAAAGTAAGATTAAGGGCATTCAATTGGTGGTCAGAGTTGATTTTACGGATGCCAAAGTTGATACTTTCTATAACTCCGCCAACGTGATGGCGAAGACAGGAAATGAGATTGTGCAGGACGTTTCTAACAATGGCATGGATATCAATCCAGACGGCGATAATGACCCAACGGATGATTCAATACCAACGCCATTTATGTTATTTAGCGTACAGAAACCAAGCGAAGAACCGAAGGAAGTTTTCATTCCACAAGGCTTCTCGCCAAACGGTGATGGTATTAATGATTTATTCGTTATTGACCTGACAAACAAGGAATTAATCATCAATTTGCAAGTTTATAACCGTTGGGGAGGATTGGTTTACGCCCAAGAAGAATACCAAAATAATTGGGACGGAACCGCCAACCAAGGCATCAACCCAACGGGCAAAACGGGCTTACCAGATGGTACTTATTTCTATGTGGTACGACTATCGAACGGAAAGGAATTTGTGCGGAGTATGACTTTGATGCGATAGGTTTTAGAGGAATTGAGAAAGGGAGTAAAGGAAGATTTTGTCTTCTTTTGCTCCCTTTTGCCGTTTAATAATATTTGTTGTTGGATGGTTTTATTTGATGTATGTTTGTAGTAATTAGAGTTTATTCCTGTTTTAAAAGTAAAATAAACATTATAAAACTATAACAATTATTTGCTCTAAATTTTATATTTCAAACAACCAAGAAAAATTAACAAACTAATAAATAATGGATAATCAATACAATGATAAAAAGATAAATTGGTTCGTAAGAATTGGACTAATTCTACTTGTAGGACTTATTATTTCAATGATAGTTTACAAATTCTTTTTGAGAGAGCCTATTGCCGATATTTCATCTGGCATCATAGTTTTACTTGCATTTGCAATTCTGTTGGCATTGTCAGAATCATTTGATAATTTTTCAGTAGGAAAAATTTTAACTTTGTCCAGAAAGATAGTTGAAAAGGAGACTGTTATTGCAAAAAAAGAGATAGATATAAAACAAATTGAGAGTGAGAAAAGAGAATTATTAACACAAATAATTTCACTATCAAATAACTTTTCACAAAGACAATCTAACACAAATATTTATGGAGTCTCACCAGAGTCAATGAAACAGTTTACTGTTATAAAAGCGGATGAGCCAGAAGTAGAAAAATTAAAACAAACTGAACAAGAGGAAGAAAACAAAACAACACCAGAAAAGAGAAGTATTGATTTTAGAAAGGTTAAAGAAATTAGTTTACAATATTTCATTCGAGATAATAGTATTGATGTTTCAAAAATGTTTAAAGAGGTTAAACTTCAAGCATTTGAAGGTATTGACCCAATCAGCGATACAAGTCCAGTTTATGATGGTTATATAAATGACATTGATAAGGAAGTTTTTATTGAGATTAGACCAACACCAATAATGAGTTCAATGATTACTGACAGACTTTATATAATGTTGAGTAAAATTCATCATTATAGACAATTTAAAAAATCAAATTGCTATTTGAATTTAGTTTTAGTTGAAATTCCTGAAAGAGACAGAGATGACACAAGGGTTTTTAATAGAATTATAGACTTATATAGACCTGCATTAAGTAGTGGACTTTTAAAAATTACAACTGTAAAATTAGAAGTTGCAGATTTGGAAAAAATATATCGTCAAGAATAGAATCCCGCAATATCTGTATCTGGTCGTAGCGTCCGCTACGACCTAAAACTTCGTAGAGTGTCCGCTCGTTGTTGAACTTAGGAAAGAAATATAAATTCAAAAAAGTAGTTCCCGCAGTAGCTTAACTATCCCCAACTCACGCTTAGCAAAAAGCCGTTTGAGCGTACTTTGCCTACAAAAATATTTGATTTCGTGTCATTGCGAGGAACGAATTGGAGTTTCGTTAAACCAATCTGTTTTAAATTTAATAGTAAGATTTTCAAAGATATACGCTGTTGTTTTTACTCACAATTACTATCTTTACAAATCAAATAAGCGTATTATTTACCACTAATAAATGCAAATAGAAAAATACAAAACCGAAAGTACCGTTGATAATTTGATTTATACTTTTGAAAGTGTTGGGGAAAAAGTTATTCAGAAAATGGTAGTTTATACCAGAATTGAGAGTCCAACAGATATTGGACTTCCTTATGATTCAATTATTTATAATTTAGGCTTTGGAGACTGGAATGAAGAAACTAACCAATTAGATGATCAAATAACAAGTAAAAATGGTGATACTGAAAAGGTCTTAGCCACAGTTGCAGAAACAGCTAATTTATTTTGGGATGAATATCCAAACGCAAGCATATTCTTCATGGGGAGCAGACCCAACGGTGAAATGCCAAGAAGAACAAGACTTTATCAGATGAAAATTAATAGGTATTTCTTTCAAATTAGTAAACTCGTAAATATTGAGGGTTACGAAGTTAATGAATGGCAAGATTTTATGAACGATAAAAATTATATCGCTTTTTTGATTTCACGTAAAAAACAGTTATTTTAGTATTATGAAAATAGCAACTAAGAATATCAAATCAAGTAATAATACATACAATCCTGCCCTCGACCATTTGATAGGCAAAGAATTATGTAAGGATAAAGTTGATGCCGCCAGAGCATTTCTGAAAGAACATGGACTGCCCAAACGGTTTTATGACAAAGGTAATTTATAACAAAAAATACCTTTTTGTGCCGTTGCTGGTTTTCCTTTTGAGAAATAAAAGTAGCCAGCCGTTGCTCTGAGCGTACTGTACCTATAAAAATGTTTACTTTTATATCATTGCAAGGCACGAATCGGAGTTTCGTTAAACCAATCTGTTTGATTGAAGCGATAGCATTTGGAGTTTTTCTTCTCGTGAGCTAAATTTGAGATTTTCACTCTGTTTTAGTAATTTAGCTAAATGAAACCACAAAAGGAAAAACGTCATGCAAGTGGGAGACAATCCTCACAATACGATAAGATTCTTAAGGAAAATATTGAGGCAGTAATTTCAAGTATCATGCAAAATGTGTTAGAAATTACAGCTATTTCTATGGAAGAATTACCTGACGATATTCAACATACCAAAGAACGCAAACCAGATACTTTAAAGAAAATTACCGATGACAAAGGGAACACTTTTGTACTTCAAATTGAATTTCAGGTTAAAAATGATGATGACATGGTACATCGTATGCTTGACTACAAAGCAATGCTTTTTAGAAAGTATTTGATTCCAGTTAGACAATACGTGATATATTTAGGAAAAGGTAAGCTAACAATGGAAAGTTCGCTTCAAACGCTTGACTTGACTTTTAAATACAATTTACTGGCACTCAATACCATAGATTACAAAATCTTTCTCAACTCGAATCAACCCGAAGAAGTTATTTTGTCTGTCTTAGCTAACTTTAATAAAGAAACACCTGAAAATGCACTAAAACACATTATTTCAAGACTTGAAGAAACTACTGAGGGGGATTTAGCGTTAAAAAGATACTTCAAACAGTTGCGTATTTTAGCACAGTTGCGTAAATTAGAACAAAAATTAAAAATAATCGTTATGGACAGCATCGCAAAATATATTGACGAAGAAAAAGATGTAGCTTTTTTGGTAGGGCGAGAAAAAGAGCAAATGAAGTTTGTAGCATACCTTTTACAGGAAGGGACTAAAACACTTAACCAAATTGCTGATATTGCAGGAGTTACTGTAAGCTTTGTTAAATCTGTAAAACAGAAACTTGCAATAAATTAACGTAGCTTAACTCTTGTATTTAGAATAAAAACAAAAACAGGCAATTCTGATTCAGAATTGCCTGTTTTTTTATGTGTTACAAATGGAAGATTTTGACTTTACCTTAAACCAAATCCTTCTGGGACCTTAATCTTGCTAAGTTTTTCTTTGGCACGGATATTTTTTTCTGCAAACATTTCAATACCATTAAGAAAAGCATATTTATCGTTATCAATAACAATATTTGCCTTCGGCAACTTTCCAATTATTGGTTTTTCGAGTGTTTTCATTCTAATATATTTTTAAGCCACTGCAAAACCCGTGTAAGAACGTTTTGCTGGGGCATGAAAAGCTAAAACTATATCTTGCCTTGGAATACCTGACTCTGCAAACACATCAGCGAAACCTTCATCTGTGCCATCATATTCAATGTAAACCTTTTCGTTTTTAATACGGACGTGCAGAATACAACCATAACTTCGACTGTCATGTTTCCAAGCATTGTGGTAAATCAAGTAATTTAATTTATTGGGGTCTTCAACCAAATAAATTTCTTCATCCAAATTAGACTGCATCGTAAGAATATAATCGTCTAAAATTTTCTTGATGATTTTCTGATATTGAGCTATCTTTTCCATGCGTGAATAATTGGATTTTGAACATCAAATATAATCAGTTTAACGTTATGGCGATCTAAAAATGTTTGTACAATTGGTTCTCGAATCAAATCATCATAGGCATCTTTTGGCATTGCTAAAAATGGAATACGGCTTGGTTCTTGTTCTTCCAGTAAAAGTGCGTAGAAATCATACTGACCCACAGAATGATGCAATTCATTGATATTTGAGGAAGTAATGAAGCTCTTGATTTCAACTAAAATCTTTTCAGTATTCTTCTCAGCAATGATAAATTTTTCAGCCGCAAAATCAGCCGCAACTCTTCGTCGACCCACTCCAACTGACAGGAAATAAGGGTCGTGGGTAACTAACCATCCTTCCATTTCCAATGCCTCTTTTACTAAATCGTGATAAACGTCTTTTGCCATAGTGGGAAAATGCTACTGTTTGTATTGTAAAGATAGTGGTTAGATTCAAAAGTAGGAGGATTTTTAATTTATACCAAAATTGAAGACCCCGAAGATGTAGGTCTTTCGTTTGACTCAATTGTTTATAATTCCTTGGCTGGTAGAATCACTACGTCCCGTGGCTCGGTGTCCTACTTCCTTGGTTGGTAGAATCACTCCCGTCCCATGGCACGGTGTCCTCACCTGATACTGTTCGAAAGCAATTCGCCTACCTATTTATTTCTCATAAAATACTGAAAATCAAATATTTGCATTGCTTTCGCATGATGTCTGGTGAGGACACCGTGCCATGGAACAGAGTGGTTCTACCGACCGAGGAAGGACAAAATTTTCGAATCAGTAATTCTCAAACATTCCCCTTTTTCGCCATACGCTCTCTACGTCGATATTCCTTCAAATCTTGGCGGTCAGTATTCCATGCCACGATGATTTCCTTTATCTCAACCATTTCCAATAATTGTGGATTTTCTCGGCAAATAATCGTGGCAACTTGTTCAGCCGTTAGTCCCCTTTTGCCCGCAGCAGTATGATTGATTTGTTCAAATTTATTAAAAATATGTTTATGCAACCTTACCGCTTTATGCAATTCTTCCACATTGATATCTTGAATGTTAAAAGGCTTCTGTTCTTCTTGATTTTCCATAAATTTTATGTTTATAATAAAACAAAAACAGCCAAGTCTAAGTCAGAATGCCTATTTTTGCTTCTCAAATTTATTTCCTACAACTCAGGAGTCAATTCATAAATCTCCGTAATCTCCTCAATATTTCCCACAATTTCAACGTTTTCTTCTAAGGATTTTATCCATGCTTGCACTAAAATATGACTCGTGGCACTGCAGGCTTGTAGTCCGTAAGAGTAGGGGCGAATGCCTGTTATGTGCGTGAAAGTAATGTCATAGATGGAATTATTAGGTTTGTCATTTTCGCCAATTACGCTGTAACTCCCATCAATATCAATGCCACCCGTGGCATAATAATATTCATTCTCCTTTTTTAATACTAACGCTTTTTTATCGCTTTTTAAAAGATTTTTTGCTTTATCATTATCTGAAAATTTGACTCTTGCTTTTCTAACAATGCCTTTCTTCACCAAAGACTGAAATGGATAATCATCAATGTTTAAAGGTTTTTGCCCTCCACATTGAATGAACATTTTGTAATCAATTGGATAAACCGCCTCGCCATCTTTTATGTTAACTGTCGTTAATCCCTTTTTGTGTTCTCCAGAAAGGGTTGCATATCCCGTCACAATTTCTAATTTCTTGGCATCATAAAGTGCCAATAATAAGTTGCCCGATGGCAAAGGCATGGCGGCAATAACATTCATTAAAAAAGGCATGATGTGTTTTTGAAAATACAGGTGGTCTTCGGCAGGCATTAATTCTGCATGGAAATTCAAGGCATACATCAAATCATCAATCACCTCTTTCCAGTGAATTGGCTTCTTATTTTGCACTGATGCTTTTGCCTCAATCATCTCAAAACGCATTCCTTCAAAAGCATTTGAGTATTGGTGCTTGGTAGTCATATCATCAATAAATTCTGTCATTAAATAAGAATCATTGCTCAACTTTTCAACCATATTTTTCATCTTATCCTTCTTGAAAGCTGTTTTTAAGGCGGGACGACAAACTTCATCAAAATAGATATCCATTCTTAAATAGCCCTCATCATCAAGGATTTCAAAGATTTTGTTCCTTGTCAGATGACGATAGATTTCCCGCATTGGCTCTTCTTGCTCATATTGCAAATGTGGAAGCCACCCGTTGGCAGCGTGCAAGGTAATACTGAAATTTTCAGCCCCTTCAGCGGGATGAAAAGTCATTTTCCCAGTTTTATCCGTTTTGAATTCCCCGTGCCTCCTTGATAATGAGGATGCCACATCAAAAGCACTTAGGGATGCTCCTAAGGTACCAATCTTGAAATTATGAAATTGGCTTTTTTTGGGTAGAATCTTTTTGATGGGCCACGGGGATGAATAATTTCCTGACTCAACATCGTCTTTTTCAGTCCATATATGACCCGTTGCAATCACAACTTTATCAAAAGTATAGGAATTTCCCTTTAATATTTTTAATGTAACTTGTTGATTTTTAGATATATAATCTATATCAATAACTTTTGAATTGGAATATTCTTTCACGACAATTCCTTCTTCAATTAATTTCTTAATAATTTCCTTATACTGTGCCTGCAAATACTGACCTAAGGCTAATCTATTATAAACTTCTGACTTATTAATTTCTTGATTTGCCAAGCCCAAATCTTTAAGGGTCTTTTTGGTTTGCATTTTCAACCAATCAACAAAAGTTATGATTAATTCTGGCAATTCTTCGGAGGCAATATTAGACAAATTATATAAATCAGTCGTTCGAGGATTATAGGGCATTCCCATTCCCAAAATGTCACCTTTTTCAAAGATGGCAATTTCTTCAATATGGTTTTTTAAAGCGTTGGTATTGTCCATTAAATGTTTTAACAGATAAATGGCCGTAGCACCACTACCGATAATAGCAATTTTTTTCATGATTTTTGTTTTTCAATATAAAAATATAGTGAATTGGAATAGTCATATTATTCATCCAATAAATTAGCATTTTAAAATAAAATATCTAACTTTAACATAAATGTATTCGGTCGTCTATATTTAGTATCAATCAATTAAATTTTCATAAAAAATCATACCATGATGAAAGATTACAAAGTTGAAACGCTTATTTTCTATTCAAAAATCACCCTTGATTCAAAGCATATTATGAAAAGCTCGAAAATTGGAATTCAAGAAAAATTAGACGAGTATGCTGCGAAGGGTTATAGATTAACTTCAACCAATTCCATTGGATTCGGTTCGGCAGTTTATATTTATTTGTACTTTGAAAAGGATGTTTAAGAAATGAATACGTTGTTTGTGGGGATACAGACATCGGTGGAGTAAAAAATAAACTATCATTAAAATATTCAAATAAAAATAAAAGAAAGCTGCAAGCTCAAAACAAAAACCTTGAAAGACTCCAATTTCAGCGAGGTTTGCTTACAGGTCTAATTGCCAGTGTTAAGTAATCAATGTAATTTAAACGACGTTTTTATTTGGAGTAAATATTTGATTATCAGTTAGTTATTCTCCGAATGTCGAACATCGAAATACGAACAACTACTTATTCTATTACTTATGATCGGATATTCTGTTCTATCGGGCTTAAAAAAATACAAACAGAAATCAAATCACGCAATTCATGAGCAAAAATGGAAAATAATAAACCCCTCACAGAATTCACCGACGAAGAATTATTACAAGAGGAAAATAAAAGAAAGGAATTTGCTAAATACAATTCTTTTAGTATTGGAATGTTGGCAGGAATAGCCATTTGGAGTATTGTGAAAAGTGGCTTTGGTTTTCTACCTGTGATTCTTTTTTTGGCTATTTACTTCAAGATGCTTTTGAGTATTCTAAAAAAACGAAGCAAGTAGCAGATATATTGGATAAAGTACCTTTCCTTAAACACGCAAAAAATGCAGCAGACAAAGATGGCTCTAAAATTTCATGGTATTACAATGTTACGCCTTTTGAACAAAAGCAAAAAAATGAAGAAGCTAGTAATTCTCCCAAATATTACCGTTCAAGAGAGGTAAGTGGTGGTTTTGAAGCAGGAATACAGGGAACAGCGGAGTGGCCTGTATGGGGAATACCTTTTGACCAATTGCCATTGCCCAGTAATTGGATTAAACCCGTGAAGGATAATGTCAAGGCACAAGTGGTAGTGAAAGCAAAAGCCGATGCAGGCGGTGAGATAAAGGTTCAACAAGTATCAAAAAAGTGGGTAAATACAAGTAATTGGATAAATAATAAAGCCATTATAAACCCTGCTATCATTCGTCTAAAAGCTGAGTTTGGTGTGGAAGCGGAAGTGAGTGTATTAAAAGATTTTCCTTTGTTCTCCATTGGTGCAACGGCATCTGGCATGACCAATGCAGAAATACTTACGATTGGGATGGTAAATGGTAATTTTATGATCAATTATTTCAGAGACGGCATAAATTTAGATACAAGGATGGGTGGATTTATAACTATAGCAGGTTTAAAATATGAGCTTTCTCCTTTTTATAAACAATTTAAACTTTGGGAAAATAAATGAGAAAAAATTTTGTTAAATGTGGTTTAATACTTGCGTTTTTGACTTTATTAGTAGAAGTAATAAATAACTTTGAAAACCCAAAAGACTTATATTCCTTATTTTATCCTACTGAAAATATAACAGGGGATACTTTAGTAAATCTTGAATATCTGAGTTGGGGTGGTGGATTTAAAAATACTATGACTGTTTATCAAGGTCGTTTACTGGGAAAAAATATCAACAAAGTTAGATTAGAAGTTAGACCCGACCCAGGATTGGATTCAATACCTGTTTGGTACTTTAAACTATCAGGAAATACGCTATATCGAAGAACTCAAAATTACCCAAGCCCATCCAGTTTTTGGTATTTTCGGGATGAATGGTATAGTACAGTTTCATTAATCTCATTATTACCCATATTAATTTATTACTTAAAACTTAGAAAAAAATGAAAAAATCATTCGTTGTCTTGTTTGTTCTAATAAACATATCAAACATTTTTGGACAAAACAATACCAATAATATCATATTTAGAATTTACACTATTCCGCAAAAAATAATACAAGTAAAAGATACTTTAATGCTTGGTTATTCCAAGCCAGAAGATGTTCTTAAGTCTTTTTATTCGGCAAATTCAGAGAGTTGGATAAAAAGTTTTTTGCCCTTGTTGGTGTTTCATCTGAGCAAAAAACTTGGTCTGCCGTTGTTGCGTGTTTTTCACCAACAACACTTGCGGAAGCACATTCGGGAGAGAACTATAAACTTAACAAAACGACTCATTTATATATTAAAAAAGGACGTTAGATTGCTATCAATGACCCTTTTTGATGTTTTAAAAATTCATAACTTCTTTGCACAAAGTGCTTCCGCAAGTGTTGTGGGTTGAAAACACCGCACAACGGCACGCTACTTTTTTGCTCAAATGGAAGACCAACAATGGCGAAACTAATAGATTAGTTTGCTACGCTCGCAATGACAAAGGACAAAACAAAAACAGGCAATTCAAATTAAGAATTGCCTGTTTTTGTTTCTGTTTTTCTAAATATCTAATTAAAAAAGTCTTTCATTTTCTCGAAGAAATTTTTGTCATTTTTGTTTGGTTTTGGCTCAAAATTTGGTGAAGCTCTCATCTTTTCAAGCATCTCAGTTTCTTCCTTCGTAAGATTTTTGGGAGTCCATAAATTCACGTGAATCAACTCATCACCCACACCATAACCATTCAGTTCTTTAATTCCTTTGCCTTTCAAACGGAGAATCTTTCCCGCCTGAGTACCTGGTTCAATCGTGATTCTGGCTTTTCCACCAATCGTTGGGACTTCAATTGCCGTTCCAAGTGCAGCATCAGCAAAGTTGAGATAAAGATCAAATATCACATTTACACCATCTCTGTGCAACACTTCATCGGGTTCTTCTTCAATAATTATCAATAAATCTCCCGCAACACCTCCACGTGGAGGAACGTTTCCTTTGCCAGACATGGATAATTGCATACTGTCGGCAACACCCGCTGGAATCTTGATTGGAATGATTTCTTCCTCCAAAATACGACCTTCGCCAAAACAAATATCGCAACGAGTTTTCACTTGTTTTCCTTCACCGTTACAAGTAGGACATGGGGAAGTTGTCACCATTTGTCCCAACATCGTTTGCTGAACTCTACGAACCTGACCAGCCCCGCCGCAAGTCTGGCAAGTGCTTAATTCAGTACCATTTTTTGCACCATTGCCCGTACAGGCTTTGCAAGTGACATGGCGTTTGACTTTGATTTTTTTCTCAACGCCATTTGCCACTTCCTCTAAGTTGAGTTTCAGCTTAATTCTGAGGTCGGTTCCTTTTCGCATTCTGCGTTGTTGCTGACCTCCGCCACCACCAAAGATATTTCCAAATTGACTGAAAATATCTTCCATGTTCATACCCTGACCGCCATATCCGCCACCACCAGCGGATCCACCCATTCCTGCGTGTCCGAAGCGGTCGTATTGACCTTTTTTCTGCCCATCAGATAAAACTTCATACGCCTCAGCAGCCTCTTTAAATTTATCCTCAGCGGCTTTATCTCCTGGATTTTTGTCAGGGTGGTATTTAATCGCCATCTTGCGATAGGCCTTCTTTATTTCGTCTTCCGAAGCTGATTTCGAAATCTCTAAAACTTCGTAAAAATCTCTTTTTGCCATATTTTTTACAGTTAATAATTAACAATTAATAAGTAATAATTTTACGATTTCTAATATTTATGACAAATTGATTAATAAAACCATCTGTTTGTCAGTCTGAAAATCACTTAAAACTACCTCATATTTTTATTGCTATTTCGTATTAACTATTCTCGGTTATCTATTAATTATTAACTAACTCGCTACTACGACTTTCGCAAATCGAATTACTTTATCGTTTAAATAATATCCTTTTTCAACTACATCAAAAACTTTACCCTTATCTTCATCTGTTGGGGCTGGGAATTGAGTGATTGCCTCGTGTAAATCGGCGTTGAAAACTGCACCTTTGGCATCCATCGGCTTCAAACCTTTTACTGTCAAAGTATTGTACAACTTATTGAAAATTAAATGAATACCTTCTGAAATTTCTCCTTCCTGTGCGTTGGCAGTTGCTCTTTCGATGTCATCAATTACGGGAATAATATCTACAATCACACGTTCGGATGCCGACTGAATCATTTCTAATTTTTCTTTGGCAGTCCGTTTGCGGAAATTGTCAAAATCAGAATAAAGTCTTAAATATTTGTCCTTTAATTCGTATAATTCTGTTTGTAGTTTTTCTGCCTCCGACAATTCAGGTAATTCTTCTATCGGTGTAACAAGTGTTTCTTCTGAAACAATGTCAGTGTTTTCAGTTACTTTCTCCCTGTCAATTGGCAATTCGTCTTTATTTTCCATTTTAAATGCACTTTTCGCTTTATTTTTATAATTCTCTATTATGTTCAAAAGTTTTGCCATAGATTATTTTCTGTCAGATTGACAGGTTTTGAAAGGGCAAAATTAAGTTAAAAAGATGATATTTCGTTCAATCCTTGTGCCAAAGCCACCGTCCAATCTTCAAAAAGTTTATGCTCAACATCACAGGCTTTTGCGGCATGAATTTCCCAATCAGGTGAAAAGGCTTTCAATTGTTCAATCATCTCGGCTAAATGTCCTTCCTCCTCCACAATAATTGATTTCACATTCACCTTAGATTTTGCTTCATCCAAAGCATCTTGATAAATAGGATAAAGTTCATCCGCCCGAACTTCAATAGAATAAGTTACCAGTAAATATGCCGCATATTTTAAAGCCTCACCTTTTAATTCTAAAGTATTCTTTAAGTATCTGCAAACTTGAATATCCAAACTTTGTAAATAAGTGTAACTGGCGAAAGGTGCCAAAAGAAATTGATTTTCATAAGTTGGATAATGAGCAATATCTGCTATTTTAGAAATCTGTTTTTTGAGGTAAAAAGCGTGTCTGGCCTCTTCACAAGCGTGTTTTAAGATAAGAAACGAAACTTTTGTTTTGTGTTCAGAAGCCGATATTTTTCTGGCACCGGTGTTTTCCATAAGCGACAAAGTGTTCAAAAACTTCGCATGAACTGTGTTGTCTTCAATGATGGTTCGGAATATTTGTTGTAATTTCATTTCCAAAAGTAATTCTATGTTTTCAGAAGTTTTTTGTCATCTTCGATAATTCAAAAACATTGTTCATATTATGCAATTACACTACGTTAAATATACATTGGAGGAGTTGGAAGAGGTGAGAAAAATATTCATAGAATATGCAGAATTCTTACAGGTTGACTTGTGTTTCCAAGATTTTGAGAATGAATTGCGAACCCTCCACAATGTTTATGGTTTGCCATTGGGTTGTATTATTTTGGCAAAAGAGGATAGTCAAGTAATGGGTTGTGTTGCCCTTAAACCCATTGGTGAAGGTATTTGTGAGATGAAGCGATTATATGTCAAACCCATTGCAAGAGGAAATGCTTTTGGGGGACAATTGGTGGATGAATTGATAGATTTTGCCAAAAAAGCAGGTTACAAAACGATGAAATTGGATACGGTAACTTCTTTGAAAGAGGCAATAAAATTGTACCGTTCTCGAGGTTTTGTAGAGACTGCCCCTTATGTTTTTAACCCCTTACCAGACGTGCTTTACTTTGAGCTAATGCTTTGAATTATTTACACTAAAAAAAAATACGCATATTCCTTCATTTAACAAATTTACATTATTCATTAAGTATGAAATATCCTTTATTATTGAAAATCGCAGCTTCTGTTGTCATTTTGAGTTGTTGTTCGTGGGGCTTTTTGGCACATAAAACAATTCATCAAATTGCTATTTATTCACTTCCGAAAAAACTTCAACCTTTTTTCTTTAAAAATGAAGATTATTTAATCTATAATTCTGTTAGACCAGACGTTAGACGCAAAGACGACCCAAGGGAAGCCACTAAACATTTTATTGATATTGACGCTCCCATTTTCGGGAAGTACCCTTTAGATTCAATGCCAAAGACTTGGGAAGAAGCCGTAACGAAATATTCTGCCGACACCCTCCGAAAATACGGAACAGTACCCTGGGAGATTATGAAACTCCAAGAAAAATTAACAAATGCTTTTCGCAATAAGTTGAAAGACAGCATCTTATATTATTCTGCTGATTTGGGACATTACATTGCAGATGCCCACGTTCCTTTGCACACCACGGTTAATTACGACGGTCAATTAAGTAATCAAAGAGGTCTGCATTCGCTTTGGGAAAGTACCGTTCCAGAAATGAATATTGAAAATTATAATCTGTACCAAAACCACAAAGCCAAGTATTTAAAAAAGCCACTGGAAACGATTTGGGTTAAAATTAGAGAGTCTAATATGATGTTAGAAAAAGTGCTTTCGGACGAAATTGCTGCCTCTGAAGGTTTTACAGAAGATAAAAAATTCAAACGTTCAGAAAGATTTGGGCAGATGCGAAAAAACTACTCAGGCGATTTTGCAAAGGCTTATGCAGTCAAATTAGGCAATACCGTAAACGAAAGAATGTTAGATGCTTCCAGAACAGTTGCCGACTTTTGGTTTACGGCTTGGGTGAATGCAGGATGTCCAAATTTATCTGATTTACAGATAGTTAGCGATGAAGACAAAGCTAAATTAAAATCCGAAAAAGCAATGTGGAAGAAAAACGAATTAATTAAAAATGGTCTTTTGCAAGCGAAAAAAGGGAAAAGTGAAGAATAATTGCAGTTAAGTACTTGTACCATATTAGTTTTAACTATTTAAAAGTGCAGTATTTATTCGTAAAATTCTGATAATCAAACCTATAAGGTTTTTAAAACCTTATAG
>JAYVIV010000085.1:0-4436 GCA_043769985.1 Arcicella sp. | reverse complement strand
GGTAACAGCCTTAACTAATGCAAATTCCTTTGGGGTTTCAAGTTTTAAGAGAGATTTTAATTCTTGTGTTATTAAAGAAAACTTATCTTTAAAAGATGCCAGTATTTCATTACCAATTTCTTGCAAAAAAACAATTTTAGTGGCTTGGAAAGACATTAGCCATCTTGAAGCAATTAGTAATTATACGATGTTTTATTTTAATAACGGTAAAAAATTATTGGTTTCACGTACCATGAAAAATTTTTTAGCCAAATTAGACACAGAATTATTTGTCCGAGTTCACAAATCATTCGCAATTAATTTGAACTACATAATTCAGTTCGATGTTAAAGAGGAAATGTTTGTTCAATTGAAAGATGGGAAGAAAATTTCAGTGTCGAGAAGAAAGAAAAAAGATTTTTTAGAAAAAACTAAAAGTTTTTTAGGGAATTTAGAATTTTGTTAACTATTTTTGTGTTGTGAAAGCACAATAGTCAAAAAGAAATTAGTGGTTAGGTATTTAGGAAACGGGGCAACCTTTGTTGCCCCATGTTTTTAAACCCCGACCAATAAAGATATTTAAGATAATAGGTGTAGAACTATTAATTTGCACAGGGAGACGTTTTTAACGTCTCCTTCTGTCTTTTATAGCAAAGCCCCCTAACCCCCGAAGGGGGAAATAAAAAATGGACGTTTCTTCGGAGTCCAAAATTCCCCCATCGGGGGTCAGGGGGCTTGACTAAAACTCCCTCCCAATACCGAATACAAAATTCTTTTCTCCTCGGTCATTTAATGCGTAGTTGAAGCGAACCACCATATTGTAGTACGTTACAAAATCAAATCCGAAACCACCGCCATAAATTGACCGATTAGATAATTTACTCTTATTTTCGGTTGTATTAAAACTTTGTACATATCCATAATCCAAAAAAACATTTGGATAAATACCAATGGGAACAGTGTTGAATTGCTTTATTTTTAAAAACTTGAGATGAATTTTGCTGTTTACTAATTGATATTTAAAGTTATTCCTTGCCAAGAAAAACGAATTTCCATCCACTACGTATAGCTCATAACCACGCACCAATTCCTGAAAATAGCCCAACCCACGTGTATTATAAAAAGATTGTTTTTCTGGAAAAGAAATTTTTGCTCTAAGATTTAATCCGTAAAAGAGTTTTTTTGTAAGAGGTTTATACCACGAATATCCTCCCGTAATTTCTAATTGATTGATATCATCATTCGATAAAACTCCTAACTTGCTGATTGACAACTCATAACGTCTTCCACGCAAAGGATAAGCCACATTATCACGAAAATCATAATTAAAATAATAACTCAATTGAAAATATTTTTGGGAAGTACGATTTTCGAGAAAATAGTTAGGATTTAATTTTGCGATAGTATCGGCAATTGAATTGTTATTGTAACGTAGTTCCAGCGTGTGATTATCGTAAAATCCATATCTTTTTTTCAAAAAAACGGCTCCTAAAAACCGTTTCCTCATGAGATCTGAAGGACTTTTGAAATAAAATAGCGTGTCGTATAAACTTTTAAAGGCAAGATTTTTAGTAGTAGTGTAAGACAAATTAAATCCTATCCCCGTTTTTTGAGCCTTATCAATGTAAGGTATTCGATAACCCACATCAATTCGTTGGGTAAATCCTGATTCAAGCCTTAAATTTATTCTTTCAGCCCGTCCTCTAAAATTACTGTGGATTAAGTCTATTCCGTATGTTGTTCTGCTTAAATCTGCTCCTCTTTGCCACCATTCGGCATAATTCCTATCAATGATTTGAAAAACAGGATAACCTAAAACAAACCATTGCTCTTGCAATATTATATCAATAATCAACTGATTATCAATAGTTTGAGTTGACTTTATTTCAACTGTTACAAAAAGATTTGTATTAATTATTTTCCTACGATTGAGGTCAAAACGTTTATCTAAATCTGCTTTTTTAAGAGAATCGCCAACCACGAAATCCAATTCTCGAAGGATTATGTTTGATTTAGTTTTTTTATTACCAACCATATTGATATGCTTGATAACAAGCATACTATCTGCATTTTGGAGTTGCGGATGCTGAGTAAAAAGTGTAAATAGAAAAGTAAAAAGTAGCATAGTTCAAAGGTAATAAATTTGAGGATAATTATTGTAACTCGAAGAGTGCGCCTCCCGATAGTATTTCGAGCTTCAATAAAAAGAAAAGTCAACCTTCATCTTTATAAAAGTCAATTATTTGCTAATATTGTGAAACAGAATAATCCATTTTTATCAAACAATATTTATGCAGAAACCACATTTAACGTTTTCCCAAATAATCAACATGAATGTCGGTTTTTTTGGCATTCAGTACAGTTTTGGGCTTCAACAAAGTGCTGTAAATCCAATATACGATTTTTTAGGGGCAAATCCAGATGATATTCCTTTTTTAAATTTGGCGGGTCCTATGACAGGACTATTGGTTCAGCCCATTATTGGAGCCATGTCTGACAAAACATGGTCACCCCGTTTTGGTCGTAGAAAACCTTTCTTTTTGATTGGAGCAATTATGTGTAGTTTGGCGTTGTTAGTTTATCCTTTCAGTAGCTCATTATGGATGGCAGCAAGTTTATTGTGGATTTTGGATGTAGGCAATAATACCGCCATGGAGCCATATAGAGCCTTTATTGCTGATAAATTAGATGCAACGCAACAGCCTACGGGTTTTCAGGCACAGAGTTTTTTTACAGGTTTAGGGCAAACACTTTCTAATCTTTCTTTATTTATTTTTCCTATGATTTTTATTGGAAAAACAGGTTCTTTGCCTACGTGGGTTTACGCTTCTTTCTTTTTAGGTTCCGTTTGTTCGATTGGTTCAATTTGGTGGAGTACGAAAACTACGCCCGAAATTCCGCCAACTCATGAGGAATTAGAAGAAATAAAAGCCAATCCATTGAGTATATTCTCTCCATTTATTGATATTTTTAGTGCTATTAAAGATATGCCAAATGTGATGTGGCAATTGGCTTTGGTATATTTATTTCAGTGGTATGCCTTGTTTTGTTACTGGCAAAATTCTTCTAAAAGTATTGCCCAAACAGTTTACCATACCACCCCAAAAGATAACCCAACCTTGTATGGCGAGGCAGTTGGCTGGACGGGTTTAGTGAATGGTTGGTATAATATTGTAATGTTTTTAGTGGCTTTTAGTTTAGTATATTTTGCCAAGAAATATTCGCCTAAATTGGTTCATGCGTTTTGCTTAGTTTTGGCAGGTTTAGGGTTCTTAGCTTTCTCGCAAATTGAGGACAAATATCTGTTGTTCCCAGCCATCACGGGCTTCGGGATTGGTTGGGCGAGTATGATGGGCATTCCTTATTTGATGGTTGTCTCGGCAATTCCGAAAGAGCGTTATGGAGTTTATATGGGTATAATTAACATGATGATTGTGATTCCAATGTTAATTCAAACCTTGACTTTTGGGTACATTCTGAGAACGTTTTTGGATAATGACCCAAGTAAAGCCGTTGCTTTTGGAGGAGTGCTTTTACTAATTGCGGCAGGTGCAACGATGTTAATGAAATCAGGCAAAATTTCAGATTCAACGGAAATTAAAATGGCTGGTGGGCATTGAAATGGTTTCTAACGAAACTGAATTAGACCACAAATTGGACGGATGTTACGGATTTACACGGATTTTTTACTGTAAAATTAAATAAAAAATCCGTGTAAATCCGTAGTATCCTGTCAAATCCGTGGTCTAATATCTATTTACCACTCCAATTTACCAGTCTTTTTATACTGTTCCAAAGCCTTTTTAATTTCTTTGATTCTATTATCTGGGTCGGGGTGCGAACTTTGAAATTCGGAAGGGCGGTCGGCACCACCCGAAGCCTCTTTCAAAATCTCCATTACATCAATCATTTTTTCTGGATTATAGCCCGCTTGGAGCATATATTTAACCCCAAATTTATCAGATTCCAACTCATCATCACGACCATATTTCATGGTTATCATTTTTCCCACGTATTGAGCAATTGCCCCTGAATTATTGGCACTATATGGGTCGGAAGTAGCGGCAACGGCAGCTCCCAGAAGCCCGTTTGTCAATTCATCTTTCGCCATTTGTTGAGCTGAATGACGACCAATAACATGCCCGATTTCATGACCCAAAACACCTGCCAATTGGTCTTCTGAAGTTAGTCTTTTCATTAATCCAACCGTAATAAAAATCTGCCCCCCTGGCAAAGCAAAGGCATTTATAGTTTGATCGTCGGCTAATAAATGAAAATTAAATTGATATTCTGACTTTGCAGCGTCTGAATTATTAACCAATTTCATTCCAACCGCTTTCACGCCATTTTGTGCTTTCTGGTCTTCGTACAGTCCTCCAAACTCTGATGCCATCTGTGGAGCAGACTGCAAACCCATCGCAATTTCTTGTTGCGGAGTCATTGTTACGGCTTGACTT
>JAYVIV010000084.1:0-40776 GCA_043769985.1 Arcicella sp. | reverse complement strand
TCCCAAGAGGCAGTGATTGTAACGACACCTCCATCCTCAATTTTTTGGATTTGACTTTCTGATAAAGCTATTTTTTCAAGTAATTCCATGTGCTGATTTTTTTATAAATTTAACATTTTACCTTGTCAAAAAAATATTTTCCGTAATTAAATATTTTAGGAGGTTCAAAATCAACCCAGTTTTACCAAATTTTCAAAATTATTGCATCTCTCAAAACATTATTGACTAATTTTGCACCCACACTAACCTGCGGATTCGCTCCGTTTTTTTTTGCTTATGCGTACTTTGTTAGATTTTGAAAAACCGATTGCTTCTCTCGAAACCAAATTGGCGGAGATGAAAAAATTAGCAATCGACAATAATGTTGATGTCTCTTTGGCAGTTTCTCAGTTGGAGAATAGTATTGAGGAACTCAAAAAAGAGACTTTCACGAACCTCACTCGTTGGCAAAGAGTTCAACTCTCACGTCATCCAGAACGCCCATATACGCTTGATTATATCGACCAAATGTGCGATGAATTCATTGAAATTCATGGCGATAGAACGGTAGGAGACGATAAAGCAATGGTTGGAGGATTCGGGAAAATTGGTGATCAAACGGTCATGTTCATCGGTCAACAAAAAGGAAGAAATACAAAACAACGTCAGTTTAGGAACTTTGGAATGCCAAATCCAGAGGGTTATAGAAAAGCCCTTCGTTTGATGAAAATGGCAGAAAAATTTGGAAAACCCATTGTTACCTTAATTGATACGCCTGGTGCATTTCCAGGTTTAGAAGCTGAGGAGCGTGGTCAAGGTGAGGCAATTGCACGTAATATTCGTGATATGTTCATGTTAAAAGTACCAGTAATTTGTATCATTATCGGTGAAGGTGCTTCGGGTGGAGCTTTGGGAATTGCAATTGGTGACCGAGTATTGATGTTAGAAAATTCATGGTACTCCGTAATTTCTCCTGAAAACTGTTCAACCATTCTTTGGAGAACTTGGGATTTTAAGGAACAGGCTGCGGAGGCTCTTAAATTGACTGCGACTGATATGAAAGGCAATGGTTTGGTTGATGGAATTATACCAGAACCTCTGGGTGGAGCTCACTTGAATCATGAGTTAGCGATTGAAATGGTTAAAAATGTGATATTAACTACAATTTCAGAATTACAAAAACTTACTCCTGCTCAAAGAATTAATCAAAGAGTTGATAAATTTAGTGGCATGGGAGTGTATAATTAAAGTAATGAAATTTGCCAGCACGGATTAAATGGATTTTAACGGAAAGTAAACTTTATCCGTCTCTAATCCGTTTAATCCGTGTTCTATTTTAACGAAAACTCAAATAATGAAGTATAAGACCGAGATAATTCAAGCTGTTTTATTTATTACAACCTTGATTACCACCACCTTAGCGGGAGCTGAAGCCATCACAGGACATTTTTTTCTTTTTGAAGAGGGTAATCAAGCCTTGCGTTTTCCAGAAGATGTTTGGCAAGGATTAAAGTTCTCAATTCCTTTTCTCGGAATTTTAACTTTTCATGAATTCGGTCATTATTTTATGGCTCGCTACTATAAAATTAAAGTTTCATTGCCTTATTACATTCCCATGTGGTTGAGTGCTATTACCATGAGCATTGGTACGATGGGAGCGGTGATTCGTATCATCGGGCGTACTCGCTCACGAAAAGAGTATTTTGATATTGGAATTGCTGGTCCTCTGGCAGGCTTTGTGGTGGCTCTTGGTGTATTATACTATGGTTTTACAAATCTTCCTCCGTTAGAATATATTTTTACAATCCACCCAGAATATGCTAAGTTTGGAGCAAATTATCCCACTGAAATTTTGCGAGATATTAAAGGAATGAATGGACAATTGGTTTTGGGAGATAACTTGCTATTCAAATTCTTTAAAAACTACGTGGCTGACCCCAAATTATTACCCCCAAATTTTGAAATAATGCACTATCCCTTCATCTGGGCAGGTTATTTATCCTTGTTTTTTACGGCATTAAATTTAATTCCAATCGGACAGTTGGATGGAGGACATATACTTTATGGATTGATCGGAAAGAAAAACTTCAAAGTCATTTCCCCTGTTATCTTTATCAGTTTTGCCCTTTTTGCAGGTTATGGCTTGTTTTCAATCAACGAAATAAAGTTGATTGGGAAGGGTGGTCAATATACAGATGAAACAGATTTTATATCATGGCTTTTGGCGTATATTTTCTTTCTTAGAATCTGCTTTTCAAGAATTTCTGAAACCCAAATTACAGCTTGGACTTTGAGTTTAGGGGTGGTTGTGACTCAATTTTTACTGAGTTATATTCCTCAAATTTCCACGTTACACGGTTTTTCTGGGTTTCTACCATTTATATTTTTATTGGGTAGATTCTTGGGAATTTATCATCCCGAAGTGGAAATAGACGAACCTCTTGATTTAAAACGCAAACTTTTAGGTTGGCTCACACTCATAATTTTTATCCTTTGTTTCTCACCCTATCCATTCATGCAAATTGACATTTCTGCTAAATAAATTGCTAATTAATAAAGAAATAATTATATTTAAGAAATTATTTCTTTATTAATTAATTAGTAATGACAACCACTTTTGAAAATGCTTAATTTAATTTATGTTGCAGTCTTCAATCTTTTGGGTTGGCGACTTTCAGGTGAAATCCCGTCGCCCCTCAAAAAAAGTATTATTATTGTAGCTCCCCATGCTGATTGGGTTGATTTTCCAGTGGGTCTTTTTGCTCGTGCAAGCCTTAAAACGAAAGTAAGTTTTTTGGGAAAAGCTGAATTATTTAAAGGCTCTTTTGGATTCATTTTCAGATGGTTAGGAGGAAAACCTGTCGATAGATTCAGTAATACAGGTATGGTAGATTCGGTGGTTGAGCTATTTAATTCTACGGAAAGCTTACACATTGCCTTAGCCCCAGAAGGAACTCGGAAAGCGGTTTCCAAGCTCAGAACGGGTTTTTATTTTATTGCTTTAGAAGCAAAAGTGCCAATTATAATGGTTGTTTTTGATTATCCAAATAAAAGAATTATCGTTCGTGAACCTTTTTATTTATCGGGAAATATGGAGGAAGATTTAAGAGAGATTGCTCAATACTACAATCAGTTTGATGGCGTTAAGAAAGATTGGATTAGGAATTATCTTCTCGAAAAAGCATAACAATCTTCAAGTTAAAAATAGCTTGTAGAGCTATTTGAAAGTGTTCTGAAGATAATTTTCAAATAGCACTTTTTCGTAGTAAATTCCAAAAGTCATCTTTACCATTATTTTATATTCGAATAATTGAACCGACAATTTCCCACGTCTAATAAATAAACTATTTTATTTATCTTTTTTCCTTTTATTTTTAAGTGAAGAAGATTTCGCTCAAAAAACTATTTCTTCACCCGCTTAGCTCGCTCGTATTGCTTAGCCCATTGTGTATCATACCCCAGTTCATAAGCCGCCCGCATTGGAAAATAGGGGTCACGGAGCATTTCACGGGCTAAAAATACTAAATCAGCTTTTCCCGAACTGATTATTTCATCCGCTTGTTGTGGCGAAACAATCATTCCAACTGCCCCAGTTTTCATTCCCGTTTCCTCACGAATGGATTGAGCGAAAGGTACTTGATAACCAAAACCAACGGGTATTTTTTCTGGTGGAGTTAATCCTCCAGAAGAACAATCCACTAAATCAACCCCTCTATCTTTCAGAATTGCGGATAATTTAACCGAATCTTCAACTGTCCATCCATTTTCAAGCCAATCAGTGGCAGATATTCTGACAAAAAGTGGTAAATTTTCAGGGATGATTGCTCTGGAATCGTCCGTGATTTGTAACAATAATTTTATCCTATTTTCAAAACTTCCACCATATTCATCGGTTCGTTTATTGATTAAAGGAGACATAAATTCATGAAGTAAATATCCATGAGCCGCATGAATTTCGATTACTTTAAAACCAGCCTTTAACGCTCTATCAACGGCCTTTTTAGAATCCTCACGTACTTTTTCTATCCCTTCTAATGACAAGGTTGAGGACAATGATTTATCATCTGCAAGCATCACTTCACTCGGCGAGAAAACTTCCCAACCACCATCTTCGGGTCTGATATAACTACGACCATTCCAAGGTTCTTGAGAACTCGCTTTATATCCAGCATGAGCCAACTGAATACCAGCAACAGAACCGTTTTGATGAATAAAATCAGTGATTCGTTTTAGTGGGGCAATATGCTCATCTTTCCAAATACCCAAATCAGCGGGTGAAATACGTCCTTCGGGTGAAATTGCGACTGCTTCCGTAAAAATTAAACCTGCCCCACCAACTGCACGACTTCCTAAATGGACAAAATGCCAATCGTTTGGAAATCCATCTTCGGCGGAATATTGGCACATCGGAGAAACAACAATGCGGTTTTTGAAAGTAATTTCTCTTAATTTTAAAGGAGAAAACAAGTTGGGAATCATAATAAGAGTTTAGTTTATGAATATCAAAAAAAACGAAAAAGGGGGCGATTAGTTTTGTTGTAAAATCTCTTTTCGATTAGCAGAGGTAATCAAAACCACTGCCGTGATAATTATTGCACCCGCTAAGAGCATTAGTGGATGCAATTGCTCATTTGCCAGTAAAGCCCCAAGTAGCATTGCAACAAGCGGATTCACGTAGGTATAAGTGGCTACGAGCGTAGGTGGAGCAATTTTTGATAACCAACCAAATACCAAAAATCCAATGATTGAACCAAAAATCAATAAGTAAATAAAAGAAAATACAGCCTTTGAAGTAATATTCTCAACCTGAAAGTTGTCAAATTCACCAAGTAAAAGACTGATAATGAGAGATAAACTACCTCCTATAAACATTTGAGTTCCAGCAATTTGCGATGAATTATATTGATTAATTTCAGCTTTTTTGACAATAATGACACCAATATTCCAACTCAAAACCGCAAAAAAGAGGAAAACTACCCCCAAAAAATAAAATTGTTCAGTACCTTTTATAGCCAATGATTTAAGACTCATTAGAACACACACACCAATTAATCCCAAGATTGATCCCATTATTACTTTCTTTTTTGGTTTTTCTTTTGTTAAATTCCAAAGCAATAATACCAAAATTATTGGACTCAATGCGGCAAAAAGAGAGGAATAACTCGAAGGAATCCAACGTCCAGCACTGGTTGTTAGTCCATTTCCAATGGTCAGCATAAAAACTCCTGATAAAGCCGTGGCTATCAACATTTTGCGACTTGGCTTTTTATATTTTTTTGAAAGAATTGCGAATAGTAAAAGTATCAATCCCGCCAAGAAATTACGCACTCCAGAAGTCATAAATGGAGGCACACTTTCAACTACGAATCTAATTCCGAGATAAGTTGAACCCCAAATTAAATATAGTGTTATTAATCCCGCCCATATTCTTAATGGTTTATTTTGATTATTCATAAGATTTTTACTGACTCAATCTACTCCCCAAATTAATTTATCCAATATTTTTTCATTAAAAAATGCCTGTGACACAACACTTGCGTCTTTTAATAACGTTTCCATTTTTGGGTATTCTCCTCCTAAAACAAGATAAGCCTCCTTGAAAGCCTCCTCATCTTTTAAAAAGAAAACTTCTTGAAAAGAATCTTTTAATGCGGTGATTTTTAGACCTTTATCCTTCAGAATGCCCAACTCAGAAATTATCCAACTTAACGCTAAAAAGTGGTTTTTCTCCAAAAATAAGTGATGCTCAAGATTATCAGACTCGGGCAATTGGTTGAATGGAGAAGAGATGGTTGCTTCGGTTAAATACTTTTTTAATTGGGTTTCACTCCCCTTGCTTTCATATAATTGAATGGCTCCTTGAAAAGCCTGTGGGTAAATGCTGAGCCACCGTAGTTTCCTTCGTAACTCATGAACATCTGCTTCAACATTATTGAAATTAAAGGTAGTTTGATTAATAAATTCGTGTACTTTTTTTATTTGCTTATAATAGTATTTTTCGATACTGGAAATCTCCTCTTCTTGGTCTTGCCACTTAGCAATCTCCAAGCCCTCATTAATTTTTCTTAATGTTTTCCCACTGTTCCAACCGCCGTTTGTTAAGATTTCATTGAATTTTACAAGCTTTTCACTTGTCTTTGATTTTAAATAGGATTTAATAGATTCAGGCACTTTCTCATCAGCGTGAAAGTCTCTTAGAAATGCTGAATAATAATCAACTGCTCCTAAAATATCTTCTATTTCTTTGAAACGCTCATTGAGTTCTGTGAAAAAATTTTTGTTATGAAATTGGGTGTACATTTTTGCCAAACTTTCTAACATAAACATTGGCGTTCTTAAATCATGTAGAAATAGCCAAAGAGCTGGATTTTCATGTCTTTTTGATTCTGTCAGTAGTGCATTTACTTTATTTAATTGAAAATCAAATCTTGTTTTTCCTTGTTTCATATTAATTAGTTTGAGTTTGTTTGTAAAATTATGCAATTATCTAAGAAACAAAAAACAGGCAACAGATTTTAAATTCTATTGCCTGTTTTACGAAAAACGATAGGATTACTTTTTCTTTTTCTTGGTGTCAACAGGTGCTTGAGCTTTCTGTGCTTCTTCAACGGCTTTCATCTGTTTGGAAATATATTCAGAAAAGCGTGATTTTTTAGCACCACCACCAGCAGCAATTTTCTTGCGATTATCATCCAAAATATCCTTGATTTTGTCCTCATCTACAAACTTACGAATCCCAATTTGCTGACCGATTGTTACAATATTTGAGATAAAATAATAAAAACTCATACCTGCTGGCAAAGAGTTCATCACAAACATAAAGATTACTGGCGTAATGTAAGCCATTTTCTTCATGTCAATCGGTTGTCCTGTTTGGTCGGGCGTGTTCTGATTATTATAGTATCCGTAGGCAATACTTGAAACCGTCATTAATAAAGTAAACAAACTTACATGACTGCCATATAGAGGAATACTGAACGGTAAGGTTGCAATTGAGTCAAACGTTGAAAGGTCATTTGCCCACAAAAACGATTGTTGACGAAGGTTAATTAAATTGGGAAACAACATGAAAACTGCCATCAAAACGGGCATAGTTGCCAATACAGGGACACAACCACTTAATGGACTCACGCCAACCTCGCCATACAATTTCATTTGAGCTTGTTGCTGTTTAGCGGGGTCATCGCCAATTTTTTCTTTAATGGCGTTTAATTCAGGTTGTAGGATTCTCATTTTTGCCATGCTTACATAAGATTTGTAAGTAAGTGGCAAAAGAGCAAATTTGATAATCAACACCAGAGCAATAATCAATAAACCATAATTTGCAAAAACCTTTTCCAACACATTAAATAACGGAACGAAAATGTAGCGGGTGATTGGCAAAAAGATGTCGTAACTCAACTTTACATTCTTTCCAAAACCTGGTGCAACGTCTTTGATGATGTTATAATCGTTTGGTCCAAAGTACCATTGAAAGTTTCCTTTTCCAGCCTTGATTCCCGCCAAATTCAAATCCATGTTGGCACGTAGCGTTTTGATATTTACTGAATCTTGTTCGTTAGCAGTTGCCACGAGATTAGCTTTCTGAATTGGGTCGTTTTTGGTGATAAAACTTGATAAAAAGTATTTCTTTTTGAACGCTACCCATTTTAAAGGTTGGTCTAATTTCTCTTCTTCCGAACCCGTTGGAACTTCCGATAACTGGTCAAAATTCTCACCGTCACTAATTAAATAATTAACCGTTGCTTTACGATTTTCAGTAAAATCTTTCTCTGTTGGGCGGACATTTTCAACCCAATTCATTTTTACTGATTCATTTTTCAAAATGCCGTCTAAACCAGTAAGTTTCAAATCATTATCCAATAAAAAACCAGCACCTGTAAGTGTATAAGTTTGTTCAACTGTCTGACCGTTAGCTAATTGCAAATCAAAAACTACTTTATCTGTTTTCCCTTCTGCAACCATACCTCCAACGGAAGAAGTGTTAAAAAACAATTTATTCAAATCTACATTTCCTTTTGTGGTTGGTAATTCAAGAGAAACTTTATCGTAATCTTGGTCAAAAATCACTAATGGTTGTTTTTTACTTTCTGAAAAAGAATTATAAGTTTCATAGTTTTTTAACAAAACCTGTTTTACTCGTCCACCTTGTGATGTAAAAGTTACTTTAATGTCTTTATTTTCTAAAACAACCTCTTTATTTGTTCCTACGGCTGCATTTGCAAAATCTCCTGCGGCATTTTTTGCGGCATTTGAATCGAGAACAGCAACTTTTTGGGGGGCAACTGTAGTTTGGGTTGTTTTAGGTTTTGCTTGTGGTTTCTCTGGTTCAATCTTAGGGGCAAAGAAAAATTGATAACCCAGCAACATCGCCATTATCAATACTAAACCCGTGATTTGATTCTTATCCATCATTATTTCTTGTACATTTTTGAGTTTAAAACTCGCTTTTAAATTAATATTCGATTAGTCGTAAATTAAGTTGCAAAATTACTAAGACTTATCCGTATTTGGTAATGGATTAAAGTTAATTGTGATTAAAGGTTGAATTGCTTCGTGATTTGGGAAATTGGAAAGTAAAAAAACTTGATCATTTTATCAGATTATTAGACCATTACGAAAACAAAACGCAGGCTGGGTTTTGAACCCAGCCTGCGTTGTACTGAAAAAAACGATTTAAATTAAAAACGAATCTGCAAGTTTGCATTAAACATCGTTCCTAACTGACTGAACTGTGAACCATTGTATCCAAGAATATCATAACGACCACTAAACCCTAAGAAACCTCTCAATAAAGCTTTTTTCTCAGGTGTATTGATGGCTGATTCTCCTTTTGAGTTTAGAGCGTATAAATCCCACTTTGGTAAAACGTTCAACAAGTTATTTACATTTGCTGTGAACGAAACATTTTTACTAATGTTATAGCCTACACTTAAATCAGAGACAATTGCCGGTGAAAATTCAGCTTTCACATTTTCCATATCTCCACCACCATTATCCAAATCTTGGAATGAAGTTGAACCAAACAAAGTATTTGCTAAATTGAAATTCCACTTGTTAAGAGAATAATTCAATGACAAAATCGACTTGTATCGTGGACGACTATCAGTCAATAATGACTTGATTTGTGTATTCAAAATACTCGAACCTGCATCAGCGATTGCCTTTGGGGTAGTTGGACTTCCAACAATTGAGTTATCCAATACAAAGTTTCCAGCTAAACTTACGCCCAATTTACCAGTACCTAAAGCAATATTTCTGTACGAAATTACGTAATCAAGACCTGAGTTCACAGTTTCAATTCCATTGATAAAGAATTGAACACTTGCTAAATCAAAATTGTCTTTTCCTACCGAAGTACCTTTCAGAATTCTACCTAAATCAGTAGTTGGTACCGCTAATTTCTTATCATCCGTATTGATTGAAGAACTGTAAACGATTCTGTCTGTGATTCTGATATTATAATAATCAACTGTTATACTAAGATTTTTTGTTGGATTAAATCCAAATCCAAAAGTAATATTGGTTGCTAATTCAGGCTTCAAATTAGGAATTCCCAAAGCACGAGCTTGTGCAGAACGGTTATTAAACAAACCTGATAACTGAATTGTACCACCTGCAAATGCTGCTTGAACAGATTGTGCAAAAGTTTGGTGTAAAGTTGGAGCTCTGAAACCCGTTGAAACCGAACCTCTTAATACTAATTTATCATCCGCTAATTTATAACGAGAAGCCAATTTCCAAACATTTTTTGAACCAAAATCAGAATAGTTTTCAGTACGAACAGTTCCGTTGATTAAGAAATCTTTTGTAATATCATAACTTACGTCAAAATATGCACCCACGTTAAAACGCTTATTTACACCCTCATTCAATTTATTAATTCCTGGAAATGAGTTTGAGCCTTCTCCTGTGTATGATGCTTCATCACCAGCATTGATTGTATAGGCTTCCGTGCGGGCTTCCATACCAAATGCAATGCCTAATTTATCGGTCACTGCCTTAGAAATATCAATATTTCCAACGATATGACTAAATCCAAATCCACCTGGCTTGAAACGTGTTGGACTTGATTTTCCTAAGGTACGGTTTACGGTATTATCAACCGTATATTCCTGAGTGTTTCCACCAATCGTTAAACTTCCATCGTGTTTCCAACCGTTGGTTTCACCTTTTAAGCCTAACGTCGCATTATAATCAAGTAAATCACCTTCAAATGTTGGAACGTATCCAAGGTATCCTTTGTATAAATCAACCCCATCCGTTGGGAAAGCCAAAGTTGCCGCAGTTAAATAATTCTTACCACCATTATCGGTTGGACTGTGTAATAAACCACGGTCTTGTCTCCAATATGGTGTACGATAATTGGCAAAACTTGAAACTCGTTTCACTACCATTGCACCATTACCATAAAATTCATGATTTTCTCCAACTGGAACGCCAAAGTTCATGAGGAACTTACCCGCAGTTGTCTCCGCCGTTCCGTTGATGTTTCCACCAGTTGGATAGTCTTTTAGGTAAGTTGTAATTAAAGCGTCTTGTGCAGCACCACCTCCAAAAGTAGCAATTTCAGTTGGTAAATGAATATTTCCAGAACGAACCGCTGTATTTTGTTGAGAGAAATCTACTGTATAATTTACAAATCCTTTTGCTCCAAAATTTGCACCACCATTCAACGCTAAACCATACATTCCACCATCTCCCGCAGAAGTAATTCCTGTGTTGAAATTCAATGAAGTATATTCGTATTTATCCTTCAAAATGATGTTCATTACACCTGCAATGGCATCAGAACCGTATTGAGCCGAAGCACCGTCACGCAAGATTTCAACACGTTTTATCGCTTGCTGAGGAATCGCAGAAATATCAACACCTGTTTCTCCACGTCCTGGTGAGAACTGAACGTACAACAATGAACTTAAATTTTTACGCTTTCCGTTAATCAAAACTAAGGTTCTACTTGGTCCCATGTTACGAATCTCCCAAGGGTCTAACAATGTTGTTGCATCATTCACAGGCGTATTTACCGTATTGAAAGATGGAACCGTGTATTGAAGAGCCTTGTCAAATGTTGTTTGACCAGTTATTTTCAAGTCAGATGCACCAATAATATCAATTGGAACAGCCGCATCCGTAACAGTACGTTGCACATTACGGCTACCAGTTGAAACAACAACTTCACTCAATTCAGTATTTGAAGCAAACAACTGAACATTCATCGTGTTTGATGAACCAACCGCTTGGGTTACTGATGTGAATCCAATAAAAGAGAAAACTAATTTACTACCAGAGGCGGCAGCAATTTTGTACATACCGTTGGCATCGGTAACGGTTCCAGTAGTTGTACCTTGAACAGTTACGTTAACGCCTGGCAAACCTGCATTATTTATGCCATCTGAAACTTTACCTGAACGTTCTTGGGCAAATAAACTACCCACAGCCCCGAGCAATATCAGGGTTAATGATAATAATTTTTTCATGTGATTTTTAGAAAATGGTTAAAAACAAATCAACAACCGATTTACAATATTTGTTTGAAGTAATTAGTGGTTTTCGCCAAATATTATATTAACCGATAAATCATTTAGCAATGATTGTACTGCAAAGAAAATATAAAATAATGATAAAATGTGCGACGATAAAGGATTTTTTGTAGATAACTTATCTAAATTAAGTATTTTCAATCATTATCGTACATAAAAAAAGAGACAGGTTTTAGGCTGTCCCTTTTAAGATTGTTAATATTTTATCTCATACCCCTTTCATACTTAAAGCAACACGCTTTCGTGCAATATCCACTTCCATCACCCGCACTTGCACGTGTTGCTGTAATTTCACAACTTGATTCGGGTCGGAGACGTATTGATTTGCCAACTGTGAAATATGGACTAATCCATCCTGTTTTACGCCAACATCAACAAAACATCCGAAAGCGGTAATGTTTGTAACAATTCCTGGTAAAACCATTCCTTCGTATAAATCCTCGACTTTTTTTACGTTTGGGTCAAATTCAAAGGCAACTAATTGCTCTCTGGGGTCACGAGAAGGTTTTTCTAATTCCTTCAAAATGTCTTGAAGGGTCAATAATCCAATCTTAGGAGTAACATAAGAAGTCAAATTCAATCTTTTCCTCAAATCGCCAGAGGTCATTAAATCTTTGACTGTACATTTCAAATCCTTTGCCATTTGTTCAACCACAGGATATGTTTCTGGATGTACTGCAGAATTGTCCAAAGGATTTTTTGCATCTTGAATTCTCAAAAATCCTGCACATTGTTCAAAGGCTTTGTCTCCCAAACGTGCCACTTTTTTGATTTGATTGCGTGAAGTAAAATCTCCGTTTTCCTGACGAAATTTTACCACATTTGCTGCAATCGCTGGGCCTAAACCTGCTACATAACTCAACAAGTGTTTGGAGGCAGTATTAAGATTTACACCAACCGCATTCACACAGCTTTCCACCACAGAATCCAGCGAATCTTTCAATAAATTTTGTTCAACGTCATGTTGATATTGCCCAACACCAATAGATTTCGCATCAATTTTTACTAATTCAGCCAACGGATCCATCAATCTTCGACCAATGGAAACGGCTCCACGCACTGTGATGTCTTTGTCGGGAAATTCTTCACGAGCAATGGTCGAGGCAGAATAAATGGATGCTCCTTGTTCGGAAACCGCAAAAATTTGAGGTAATTTCTTAAAGGGTAATTTTTTTATAAAATCTTCGGTTTCCCGTCCAGCCGTGCCATTTCCAATTGCCACTGCTTCAATTTGATATTTTTCAGCTAAAGCTAAAACCTTATCTTGAGCCTCTGAGGGCTTACCAAAGGGATAAATTACGGTATCAGCCAACAAATTTCCTTGAGCATCTAATACAACTGTCTTACATCCAGTTCTATATCCAGGGTCAATGGCGAGTACCTTTTTTTGTCCCAACGGAGAAGCCAATAATAACTGTCTAAGATTCTGAGCAAATATTTTAATAGCCTCTAAATCTGCTTTTCCCTTCGAGAGTCCCGCAAATTCGTTCTCAATTGATGGTTTCATTAATCGTTTGTAGGAATCAGTAATGGCAGTTTCAACTTCTTTCTTAGCTTCGGGCAATCCACGCAAGAAGATTCTATCCAAAGCACCTAAAGCGTTATCTTCGTCGGGTGAAATTGTTACCGACAAAAATCCTTCTTCCTCACCTCTTCTGATGGCTAAAAGTCGGTGGGATGGCACTTTTTTCAGTGGCTCATTAAAGTCAAAATAATCACGATATTTTGCTCCTTCTTCCTCTTTGTTTTTCTTTACTTTTGCATAAACAAATGCTTCACGTTCAAACACCTTACGGATGGCATTACGAGCTTCCACATTTTCATTCACCCATTCTGCCATGATGTCTCTTGCCCCTTGCAAAGCGTCCTCAATATTGGCTACTTTATCATTCAAGAATGCTTTCGCTCGAACTGAAATATTATTTTCTTTTTGTTCAAAAATAACCTTCGCTAATGGCTCTAAACCCTTTTCAATGGCAATACTTGCTCGAGTTTTTCTTTTTTGTTTATAAGGTAAATACAAATCCTCTAATTCTTGAAGATAATAGGCATTTTGAAGTTTTTGTAATAATTCAGGAGTCATTTTGCCTTGCTCTTCAATGGACTTAATAATGCCCTCACGGCGTTTATCAGCATCTTTTAGCTTCGTCCAAAGTTCTTTGATATCCAATATTTGTACTTCATCAAGACTTCCCGTTGCCTCTTTTCTGTATCGGGCAATGAAGGGAACTGTACCGCCTTCATCAAAAAGATTAATTGTATTTTGTACTTGATGGGTCATCACGCCCACCGAATTTGAAATGATTTGGATTTGTTGTTTATTCATTATTAAGTATAACAGGTTTCCAACCTGTTGTTAGTCAGTTTTTTAAGTATAACAAGTTTCCAACCTGTTGTTAGTCAGTTTTTTCAGTACAACAGGTTTCTAACCTATTGATATTCGCAACAGGTTAGAAACCTGTTGTACTGAAACTTACATTATATCATTATATTCTGGTTTAATATAAGTCCATTTCCAATCAGAAGGCTTTTCACAAAGTCCAGCCTTAACTGAGTTATACACCACATACCTTATAATTCGTTTCAATTCATCGTTATTTCTTACAAATCTGTCATAACTTTCATCTTGCCAAAACTTCCCTTCAAGACCAAGAAGTTTATTACATTGACTTGCAGAATACAATTTGATTGAGTGCATTATTTGCTCTAAATAAAGAGGTTTTGCTAACTCATGCTCATCATACAGCCTAAAAACAGCATGAACATGGTTTGACATAATTGTAAAGCAATAAATCTCCAGTCTTTTATTATTCCAATAATGCAGCGTGTCGGAAACAATATTTGCTAATATATCCGATTTAAAATAATGATTTCCTCCAGTATATGTGTCAAAGAATTTATCTTTTTTAGCAAAATCCAACTTCCATAATTTCGATAAATCATCATTTATGTTAATTGAATTTTCTAAAATTAGTGCTTTTTGAATGTCATATTCAGTTTTCCATTCAGCAATTTTTTCACTTGGCATACTCCCATTTAAAACATACGTTACAAAGAATGTACCCCCAAGTGGTTGAATATGAGGCAGATTTCTGTGATGATAGTCTTTCATTTTTAAATATAACAGGTTTCCAACCTGTTTGTGGTTATGTAAATATTTTTGATCAGATAAGTAGAACAGGTTTCCAACCTGTTGCGACGATAATAGGTTTCCAACCTGTTCTACTTATATTGAACAGGTTGGAAACCTGTCGTACTTAATCATCAAAATATGTTCAATTCCATCTTCTAAATACATCTCCTCAACTTGCTGAAAACCAAAGGATTCGTAGAATTTTATAAGGTATAATTGAGCTCCAATTTTAATAGAGACACCCCCATAGAGTTCTTCTAAAAGTTGGATTGTTTTTCGCATTAGTTCTTTTCCAATTCCTCCATTTCTTGCTTCTGGAGAAGTGACCACTCTACCAATAGAAGCTTCTTCGTAAGAAACACCCGCTGGTACAATTCTTGTGTAGGCAACCACTTTTTGAGAATCTGTATCAAAACCCATAAGATGATAACATTTAGCGTCTTTATCGTCTAAATCTTGAAAAGGACAGTTTTGTTCTACAATAAATACCTCGTTACGGAGTTGAAGAATTTGGTATAATTCTTTAGTATTTAACTCCTTGAAATGCCTATGATACCAAGTGATATTCATTTATTTTTTATCTTTGTAAAAACCAGTATATATAAAAAAAATTATGCTAAAAAAACTTGCCCTTGCTTTAATCTTGTTGAGTGTTTTTCAAACAATTCATGCTCAAAAAAATGTTTCTGAATACGAGTTGGCTTATAAAAAAGCACTTGAAACGTATAAAAATGGAGATTATGAAAAAGCTCATTCACAGTTTGGTACGTTGAGTAATAATCGAATTGAAACCTTTCTTGTGCCCTATTCATTTTATTTTGATGCTCTTTCCTCCACAAAATTGCATAAATATTTTGAGGCTAAAACAACATTGAAGAATTTATTAGCACTTTATCCGAATTGGTTTCAAAAAGACGAAATTAACTATCTTTTTACGAATATTGCATTTGAAGAAAAAAATTATGCTGAGGCTTTGACTATATCAAAATCCATTATAACCGAAGGTTTACAGGACGATTTGGCGGAGATGAAGGCTCATTATGTTTATCAAATTTCTTCACAAAAAACCTTACAAGATTTAACGAAAAAATTTCCTGATGAAAGTGTTCTATTTGAGAAAAAGAATAAAATTTCAGAAAATCCAAAGGTGATTTATCCTACTTCTGGCAGCAAGCAATCGAAAGGGTATTACAATTTTGGTGTTTTATTACCCCTTGACATTGAGACACTTGACCCAGAAAGACCCCGTAAAAATCAGTATGCTCTCGATATTTATCAAGGGATGAAAATGGCAAAATCTACGCTTTTGAAGGAAGGAATTACCATTAATTTCTTTGCCTACGATGTTGGAAATAATAATGATGATATGTTGGAATTAGTAAATAATGAGTCATTCAAAAAGATGGACTTATTGGTGGGTCCTCTTTATACAGAAACAAATAAAGTAGCGACGGCTTATTGTGAAAATTATCAAATACCCATTGTTAATCCCATGTCAAATAATCGTAAGATTTTGGATGAATATAATCTTTCTTTTTTGGCTCAACCTTCCGCCGAAATGCAAGCTTTGAAAGCCTCAGATTTTGCGAGGAAACAGGCTTTTTTGGGTAGAAATACTGCCATCTATTACACTGATTCTGCAAATGATTCAACCATGGCAACAACTTATAGATATCAGATGGAAAAGGTTGGTTATGAGATAGTTAAGTTTGAAAAAATACAATTGTATTCGGATGATATTGCTTCAAAATTACCTATCAATAAAGTTAGTCATATTTTCATGGCTACTTCAGACAAAAAAGCGGGACTTTCCATGATTACGGCATTAAATAAAAAAGATTATATGTCCCCTTTAATCACAACAGCGGAGGCCTTCAATTCCTCAAATTTGAGTAATGGAACCTTTTCAGGACGTGAAGTTTATTGTATTGACCCAGAATTTATAGACTTAGAAAAACCAGAAGTAGATGGTTTTAGGAAAGAATATTTAACAAAATATGGAATTATTCCTTCTTATTATGCCTTTCATGGATATGATTTAGCACTGTTTTGGGGGAGAATCATGGGCAGAAACGGCTTAAATATCCGTAAGGGGTTAGATAGCAGAGATTCTTACAAGGATACATACACGCTTTCTGGATTCGACTATCAAAAATCTCAAGATAATCAAGTATTACCAGTAACAACATTTCAAAATTATAAATTTGTATTAGCGAGATAGGCGAAGGAGAAAGGGATATTAGGAGGAAGGGAGAAATGAATGCAGGGAATATTTTATCAACTGCTTTTTTAATTCCAACACCTTCCTCCCTTTCTCCATTCTTTCTTTCCTCCATTCTATTCATGACAAACTCAGAACAACTTTTTCAAAAAGCAAAAAATTTTATACCTGGAGGTGTAAATTCACCTGTGCGTGCCTTCCGTGCGGTTGGCGGTCACCCCATTTTTATTAAATCAGCAAAAGGGGCGTATTTATACGACGAGGATGGTAATTCATACATCGAACTAATTAATTCGTGGGGACCCATGATTTTGGGACACGCACATGAATTGGTCGAAAAAGCCGTTTCAGATGCTATTCAGCAGGGTTTTTCTTTTGGAGCACCCACACGCAGAGAAGTGGAAATGGCAGAATTAATCTGTTCAATTGTGCCATCCGTAGAAAAAGTACGAATGGTGAACTCGGGTACGGAGGCAACCATGTCTGCACTCAGAGTTGCCCGAGGATATACGGGAAGAGATAAAATGATAAAATTTGAGGGTAATTATCACGGTCACGGTGATTCGTTTTTAATTGCCGCAGGTTCAGGTGCAATGACCTTCGGAGAACCTGATAGTCCTGGCGTTACGAAGGGCGTTGCCAAAGATACTTTGACGGCTCAGTACAATAACTTAGCAGCAGTTCAGACTTTAGTTGATGCTAATCGGGGGCAAATTGCTTGTATTATTCTCGAACCCGTTGTGGGAAATATGGGCTTAGTAAAACCCGCAGAAGGCTTTTTGGAAGGACTCCGTAAAATTTGCGATAAAGAAGGAATCATCTTAATTTTTGATGAAGTGATGACAGGTTTTCGTCTATCAAAAGGCGGTTTCCAAGAACGTTGTGGCGTAATTCCAGATATGACAACGATGGGTAAAATTATTGGTGGCGGAATGCCTGTGGGGGCTTATGGAGGTAAAAAAGAGATTATGGATATGGTTTCTCCTTTGGGACCAGTCTATCAGGCGGGTACACTTTCGGGAAACCCTATTGCCATGGCGGCAGGTTTAGCGATGTTAAATCACTTGAATAATACGCCATCGGTTTACAATCGTTTGGAAGAAATAGGCACTTCTTTGACCAACGGAATGAAAGCCAATATGAATAAATTAGGCTTGAATTATACGCTCAATCACGTGGGTTCGATGTTTACTTTATTTTTTACTAATCAACCTGTCAACAATTTTGAGGATGCAAAAACTTCTGATACTGCTCTTTTTGGCAGATATTTTCAAGCTATGTTGAAACGTGGGATTTACCTTGCACCTTCGCAATACGAAGCAATGTTTCTTTCAACGGCCTTGACGGATGAACATATTCAGATAGTTTTGGAGGCGAATTTGGAGAGTTTGAAGGAGGTGGTGTAAATAAGACAACTGAATATTTTTTGATATATTTACATGAAAATTTTAATGTAAGATTATGAACAAATTTGGGCAAAATACAGACCAACCAGCCGTTTACTTTAATAAGCTATACATGAAAAATGTACGCTGTTTTAAAGGTAATCATGAAATTGATTTGGGTAATGGGAAGGGCGAGCCTTCGCAATGGACTGTTATTTTGGGGAATAATAGTGTTGGGAAGACTACAATTTTGAGGTTAATTGCTTCCTTAGGATTAAGATATTTAGAAGGAAGTAATGCTTTAGCCTATCGATTTGGGCAAACAATTGTTCCTAAAAAGTATATAACTTTTGGTTGCAAAATTTCATTCATTGCAGACCAATTACTTGTAAAAGAGGACTTGAAATTTAAAATATTAAAATCTGAAAACATTGAAGAAGATAATGAAAGTGAGTTTGTTGATGGATTTATTAACGAAAATAGAGAGCTATTTTCAAGGATGAATTTTTCTTCTTCAATTATAACTACTACCAATAGCATCCAGTATAGTTATCCCGAAGACGAAAAATTGTTAAAATTTTTAAATTTATTTGGTTATGGTACATCACGAATGATGATAGATAGCCAAACTGTTATAGGAAATAAAACACAAGGAATTTTTGATAACAAAACTCTCCTCTCAAATGTAGAAGAATGGTTAAAGGAATTAAACTTTGCCTACAACAATGAAATTCTTGGAGCGGAAATTAGATTTAAACAAGTAGAGAATATTCTTTGTGGAGGCTTATTGCCAGAAGTTACAGAAATAAGAATCACCACAATCCCCGACAAGTCAAGCTATGAAACATTCCCAGAGTTTTTAACTTCACAAGGTTGGGTAAGATTGGAAGATTTGGGTTATGGTTATCAAGCTACGTTGGCTTGGGTGGCAGATTTAGCCAAGCGGATGTTTGACCAATATCCTGATTTAGAAAATCCTCTGCATGGTCCAGCCGTAGTTTTAGTTGATGAAATTGACTTACACCTTCATCCAGAATGGCAGCGTAAAATCATTAAATATTTGAGTGATTTATTCCTAAATACGCAATTTATCGTTACTGCTCATAGCCCGTTAATTATCCAATCTGCTGAGAATGTAAATCTGATAATGCTTGAAAAAGATGATAATCCAGATGGGAAAGGCATTAATATCAGACAACGTTTTGGCTCATTTCAAGGCTGGACAGTTGATGAAATTTTGACGGAATTAATGAATTTAGGCGATAGAACACGGTCAGATTTATATTTACAACTGATGCAAGATTTTGAAAATGCAGTATTGGAAGATGATTACGAAAAAGCACAAAGTGCTTATAATCAATTAGATAAAATACTTTCACCAAGTAGTTATCAGCGTAAAGTTTTACAAATTCAAATGTCTTCTTTAATTCCAGTTGGAGTATGATTCAATTACAAGCTGTCCCAGCACCTACCGAACTAACGGCAGAAGTAGTGGCAAAACTAACCACAAAATTTCAACTGGATGGAAGTAGTGTTTGGAAAGAAGACTACATAAAAAAGGCATTGCTCGAAATGAGTAATTACAAATGTGCATATTCTGAAATACGTTTGCAAGAAGAGGGGAAGTACATGGAGGTGGAACATTTTTTACCCAAAAGTGTACATCCAGATAAAGTTGTTGAATGGGATAATTTATTGCCCGCAAGTAGGTTTTGTAATGGAAAGAAATGGGATAGAATTCATCCAATTGTTCATCCTGTGCGAGATAATCCGAAAGACCATTTGTATATGATTGAAAATGTGATTTATGGAAAGTCTCAAAAAGGACGTAATGCAGTGATTATTTTGGGCTTAAATGACCCCGAACATTTATTAAAACCACGTTATGAAATTCGTTCTGCCACTCAGAATGAACTTCACAAGCAATACTTACAAGTAATTCGTTTTTCTCAAAATCCAAATGAAAATCATGAATTGGAAGTTATCCAAGCACTTGAAAATCTTTTGAGAAATGGAAATCGAAAAGAAGCGTATAGTGCAACAATTGCAACAACGATTTTGAATGACCCGCATTATTCAGAAATCAAACGTATTTTCAATGAGCAGAATATTTGGAGTATTGAATTAGAGGAATTAGAGAAAGAACTTACATATTGTTCATTGGATATAAAACCATAAGTTAAAAAATGGAAGAACTATCAAAAGCCGACAAACGCCTTTGCAGAGAATTAATTAAAAAATGTGTGGATAAAGAATTGGCAATCGGGCTTACAAAGTTTGATGCCATAATTCAAGCGTGGAAAGAAGGTAAACACGATAATCGAGAAGGCTATCACTCTGTTTTTAAAGAAGTTAAAGATTTTGACAAATATATCGCACGTCGATATGACAATCCATCAAATTCAACGCTTCATTTTACGGTCGTAGCCCTTTTACTCGATAAATTAATTTCTGTTGAAGATTTACAAGGATTTTCGGATCAAACAAAATCGTACCTTTTACGCCATCTATGATTTATATTCAAAGATTGTATCTAATGGTTCTATGACGATTAATCTTCTTTTTATCTCTTAAATTTCGATTTCTATTTTTTTAAACCCGCAATTAAGTTGATAGTCAAGGCAACTACAAATGTGTTGAGAATAAAGGATAGTAAACCATGCAGCAAAGCTAAGCGTCTAATTTTTCGAGCGGAAATTTCAACGTCTGAAACTTGAAAGGTCATACCAATTACAAATGAAAAATAAGCAAAATCTATATAATCAGGCTGTTTCTCGTTTGGAAATTCTAATCCTCCTGCATTGTTATTGGTTCCTGCTTCATTGTCATAGTACAGATGGGCGTAATGGAAACAAAAAGTGGTATGTACGAGTGTCCACGATAACAGAATTCCCCCAATGATTATGGGTAAATAAATAGCTTTTTGTATGCCCAATGAATCTTTTGAAGCAACTAAAATTGATACGGTAATCATACTGACGAATGAAGCAAACACCACAACAAAAAACACAAATATTTTCCCACCATCGTCTTTTCTTGCCTTTTTTGTAATATGGTCAGTGGTGCTTGTAAAAAATACAATCCAACTCAAAATGATATAAGTTAGTGCGAAAATATTCCATAAAAGTGTACTCAAAATAGTAAAGTCGAATTGCTGTTTACGAACGAAAAGAAAAGTAATAATAGAAAAAACTGTACTAATTATTACCCGATGAGCGGGATCCATATTAGTAAAAATATTTTCAGATTTTTTGATTTTCATATTGCTTAAAAATTGGATAGCTTTAGTTTTCTTCTGAGTAAACATGGAGAAATATGATAGTCATCAAGAATCATTTTATCGTTGTACTGAATTCAATATTTTACAAAAAAGGTGGCTGATAATCCCAATGAACCCACTTTTTGGTAAATACTTATCTGACAATTTATTTAGCATAATCATTTAACCCCCTTCCGTTCATGATTTGCTCCATACAATTTTCAACTCTTGATTCACGAGTTTTAGATTGTTTGGGTTCGGAAAAATGTAGAAGATACCCTCTTTGCCGTCCTGGTGTTAAGTTTTCAAAAGCAGTTTTTAGGGCGGGAAATTCATCTAATTTGAGTTGAAATTCTTCCGAAATTTTGAATTCAGTTGGTTTTTTAAATTCAATTTTCAATCCTGCTTTTTCAATCTCAATTGCCTCATAAATATAAGTTTTCAAAGTAATTTGCATTTCAGCTATTTCGCTAATGTCTGTAAATCGAATTTGTCGAGCCGACTGTACATTCTCCGTTTGTTGGATTAAAATGCCCTCAGAATCATTCAATAAAGCACCTTTGTGGAACAAAATCGCACAATATTCTTTAAAACCATGAATCAGAAGGATATTGTTTTTTTGGAATGTATAGCAGGGAACGCCCCATTTTAACTCCTCAATTAATCCACATTCAAGAACAATTGCTCGTAACTTATTATATTCTTCCTGCCATTTACTGACTTTATTGAAATAAAAATCAACTTTTGGATTCATGATTTTTGGTTATTTTGTGCGGTTCGACTGATGACGTACTGATTTTTTTCAACAATATTAATAGAAGTTTCTGTGTTTTTGTCGGTGATGACAATAATAACTATAGAAGTTTTATATTGCTTTCTATTCTTGAGTACTTTACCAATTAAACCCTAATAAAGGTTTATGAAATAATTTCTTGCTGTACTTTTATACTGCAATATTCACAAAACATACCATACGTTTTTAAACTTCTTACACAAACATAGATTAATTCCATAACTTTACAAAATCAATATATAAATACCCAATGCAATCCCCAAAATTCAAAATATATTCCTCTTCAGCAGGTTCAGGCAAGACTTATACCCTTGCGAAGGAATACATCAAATTAGCCTTAAAAACGACTTCTCCGTGGTATTTTAACCATATTTTGGCGGTAACTTTTACCAAAAAAGCCTCCGAAGAAATGAAGGAGCGTATCATGAAATACCTTCGCCAATTTGCCAGTACGGATGCCAAAGACATTGAAGAATCGGATGGTATTTTTCAGCAAATCTTGGCAGAATTGCAGCAAGACGGTGTTGAAATTGATGAGTGGGAACTCCGTAAACGTGCCAATAATACTTTCAAACACATCATCCATGAGTACGCCAATTTTTCGGTTTCAACGATTGATTCTTTCGTGCAGAGAATTGTGGCGGCTTTCACCGAAGAATTGGGTTTTCCTTTCAATTTTGAGGTAAGTCTGGATTCGGGCGTGTTGTTGGATGCCGCCGTTGAACAATTATTTCAGAAGGTAAATACTGAAAATTTTGAGCAAATAACGGAGGCAATCCAGAGTTTTGCGATGGAAAAAGCTAACGAAGGTAAATCGTGGAATCGTTTGCCAGAGGAGTTGGCAACCTTTGGCAGAAGTCTTTTGTCTGACCAATTTCAAACGTCCGTAGAACTGCTTTCAGAACTTCAACCCGCTGATTTTCTGTCGATTGAGGTAAAATTGAAAACTTATTGCGAGTACATCGAAACAAAAATTAAAACGGTTGCAAACGCCGCTTCCGAATCAATTTACGAGGCAGATATTGACGTGGAAGATTTTTATTATTCAAAAAATGGGGTCGGAGCATATTTTCAAAGACTGCAATATCAAGATGTTTTTTATAAGGCAAATTCTTACATAAACAAGGCTTTAAATGACGATTTATGGTATTCAAAAACTGCTAAAAAAGATGTTTCGGCAAGAATTGATGGTGTAAAAGATGAATTACGTCTTTATTTAGAGGAGATTTTGAAGATTCATAACAACGAAAAACCTAAATATATTCTTTATAAAGAGGTATCAAAACAACTCAAAAAATTAGCTTTATTGAGTCAATTAAAAATGGAAATTGCTGATATTCAGAATGATACGGGGCAGATTCATATTTCGGAATTTAATCGTAAAATCCTCGAAATTGTGATGACTGAACCAATTCCGTTCGTGTATGAGCGTTTGGGTGAGAAATTTAATCACATTCTCATCGACGAATTCCAGGATACTTCTACCTTGCAATGGCACAACTTTCTGCCTTTGATTGAAAACTCCTTGGCAAATGGGCATTTTAACTTGGCAGTTGGGGATGCAAAACAGTCCATTTATCGTTTCAGAGGAGGCGAAATGGAATTGATTGTGCATCTGCATAAAGAGAATTTAGAAGCCTTGGTGATGGGGCATGAAGACAATGATTTTTTGATTGATCGCTACGCCAGTATTCGTCAATATTTGAAATCTGAAAATCTAACAACTAATTATAGAAGTGCAAAAGAGATTATTAAATTTAACAATGACATTTTTCAATTTATCAAGGAATCTCCAGATAATGAGGTGATTGCACCGATTTTGCCAAAGGTTTACGATGAGTTTTTTGCTCAACAAATTCCTCCTAATTCAAAATCGGGCGGACACGTAGAGATTGATTTTCTGACGGGCGACGGTGAAGATGAATTGATGATTGACAGAATTCTGGAAATTATTGATGAAAGTATTTCTGCGGGGTATTCTTATGAAGATATAGCGGTTCTTTGCCGTAAAAACGCTCATGCCCGTATCGTTGCCAATGTTTTGAAAGAAAGAAAAATACAAGTCATTTCTTCGGACTCTTTAAATTTGAACTTTTCTGAAGCAGTCAATCTCACGATGGCATTGATGAAAGTGATTCAGAATCCAGAGAATACCTTGGCAAAATATGAGGCTATCTACCTCTTTTACCGTGTAGTTTTACAAAGAATTCCTGATACTAATGACAATCAATTTATAAAGCAAGCCATTGAAAATAAGGATGTTAACCAATTTTATCAGCTTATTGAGAAGCAAGGATTTGCTCTGCATTCATTCCGTTTACAACAGATGGCTTTGTATGAAGTAGCCGAGAAAATTATAAATACCTTCAACCTTTTTGAACATTATAAAGAATTAGATTTCTTATTCAGATTCTTAGATGTCGTCCTCGAATTTCAGACCAAGAAAAGTACTCATTTAACTGATTTCTTGCAATTTTGGGAACAGAAAAAAAGTGTACTTTCGATTTCCACACCCGAAGGTCAAAATGCGGTAACAGTTACTTCCATACATAAAGCAAAAGGCTTGGAATATCCTGTAGTGATTATTCCGTATTGTCATTGGTCAATGGACACCAGTTTGTATTCAGAAATTTGGGCGGACTTACCGAAAGAGATTGAACTCAAAGCCAATTTGATTACTTCCTTGAAAACCTCTCCTTTACGAATTACCAACAAATTGGCGGAAACTGTCATTGCTCCTCAATATTATGCCGAAAAGGAAAAGACGTTTTTAGAGAGTTTGAATATGTTATACGTTGCCCTGACACGACCAACCGATCGTCTGTATTTAGTTGTGAAAAAAGATACTTTCAAATTTGATAAAACAGTGGGTAATCAATTGTACCGTTTTGCCGAATGTCCTGAGATTGAGGAAGGCGAGAGATTTATCAAAATTATTAGTCAGGGAGAAAATAAAAGGATAAAGTCTGAAAAAGATAAAAATTTGCAAGTAATTGAAATACAAGCAATTGAAAGTTCTGAAAAGAGTAATACTATCAAATTAAGACAATCGGCAGAACGTCTTTTTGACATTGAAACTTTCGAGAAAAGTCGTGACTATGGCAATAAAATTCACAATACTTTTGCCAAAATCAAGACAATTTATGATGTTGAATTTGCCTTAGAAGAATCCGTTAGAGAAGGTTTGATTATGGAAAGTGAGTTAGGAGATTTGAGAGCAAATATCCTCAAAATTATCAATTTAGAAAAAATAAAACCACTTTTTTCTGTACATCAAGATTTGGTGAAAAACGAGCGAGAAATCTTAATGCCCAAAGGAAACCCGCTTCGCCCAGACCGTGTGGTACGATTAAAAGATCGAATCATTATTTTGGATTATAAAACGGGTTCAAAATCTGATAAACACAAGATTCAATTACGACAATACATGAATATCTATCGAGATATGGGGCATCAAAAAGTGGAAGGAATTTTGGTTTATTTGGAAGGAGAGGAGGTTGTTGAGGTGGTTTAAAATGTCTGAATTTGGATTCGTTAGATTAGCGGATTGATGGATTTTGTTGGTATAAATCTTTATATCCATTAATCAGACGAATCCAAATTCAGACATTATTTATTCAACTAAATAACTTGACCTCAATCTCATTCCTCTCTTGATATTGTGTCCAAATATCTCTTACTGCTTGTTTCCCTTTTTCACCAATGCATAAAATAGCGACCGTTCCACCAGAACCACTACCTGATATTTTTGCTCCATAAACTCCTTTATCTCTTGCTAAATAAGCCATGTGAACTAATTGGTCTGTCTTCTCAGAACCCAATCCACAGGCGGAATTACTCATATTGGATTCATCCATAAAACTCCCCATCAATTTATACGGAATTTTTTTGGAAAGCGTTTTATCAACATTTAAAAACGCTTTCTGAAACTTTTCAACCCTACTATTTTCAAAAATAGCGTGTTTTGTAGCGTTTAAAACAGGGTATTTCACTTCAGGAAAAATTGAACTTTCTGTGTCATAAATATCTCCATATTGCTTTATAAATTCTTTCCCCAACATTACTTTTGGGATAATTTTACTGAAATTGGGATTATAATATGGCACTCTCACATTGCATAAATAACCATTAAAGGGAAGTTCTTCACGTTTGAATGATTTAATATTTTTTGTATCGAATCCCTCTAAATGTGCCATGATAGAATAACCCATAAATGTGGCAGTCCTGATCTTTTCGTATTCATTTTCACTTAAAGACTGACTTACTCCTGAATCAATTCCCATGATAAAAACGTCTTTTGAAAAAGGTAAGGGTTCAAGCAGAATGTCGGGTTGGCAAACAATTGGTAAAAGATGATTGGATTTTCCGAAAAAAGAGGTCAACCTACCAACAAGTCCACACGAAGTTTTTGCAATTAAATGTGCAACTTTTTGTGCTAAAGTCGGTAATTCCGTTCCTTCAAAATGTAAATTGTAATATTCCGAAAAAACTTTTAAACTCGCTACTTCCAAAGCCGCTGAAAAACCTACCCCTTTATCAACAGGAATATCGGATTCTACCAGAATTTCAAATCCTGTAAGCTCAACATTTTTTTCCCAATACAGCAAAACTATACTACCAATGATGTGAGAGGCAATTCTATCATCCTTGAATAATTGTTGAACAGAATGATAATTTCCAATCGAAATCGACTTAATTTTATCAATTGAGACGGTATATTCCAGAGTATTTTCATCAAACAATGATTTGATTTTGAGGGTATTATTCCCTGTTTTTCTAATGCTTATAGTCGTTTTTTTATCAAGAGGCATTTGCAAAACTAATGAACCAGAATATTCTGCAATGCCCCCCATTAGGTCCAAATAACCATGTGATGATGCAGAATATATTTTTTCATTCTTTGCTCCAAATTTTTCATTAAATTGTTGATTCATGTGTGGGTTTTCTGATAAAGTTTATTGTAAATAATAGCAATTGTTCTTAATTCTTATGTTTTCTTATAAAATAGTATCTGAGGTGAAGTTATTTACGGAAAAATCATCTTTAAAGTTTTAGTAATTTTTCTGATTAAACCTTTGAGTCTGGGCATTTTCTTCTCCGTGAATTTACCAATGAATTCTTGAATTATTTGGATTCAAATAACAATAAAAATATTAATTTAGGGAATCCATTAAGAAATTGTAATTTCAGAGGTAGTTCAAATGTGGGTATATTCTTGGGGAATCATACCAACCAATTTGCTTTAAAGCGATGCAATACTTTATTACCTATTATTGAGTATGATTTATCAATTCTAAATAGTTAATATTTTTATCCTTAAAGATAATGAAAAACAATTGATTTTCTCTATTTGAAAACGTTTTTGTTCAGTTATATTTTAAAAAAGATTTATCAATAATATATTTTCACTTAGAAATACTTAATTATCAAATACTTATAGTTTTTACGAAAAAAATCGAATTCAATTTAATCTTTAAGTCCACAAAAATCCCCTAACTTTGTATCCCGTAACAACAGGTTGCGGATTAGTCCCCCTCCTTCGTTTCTTTTCACAGAAGTCTCAAACGTAATGTACTGCAAATAGAAAAATTACTTTCCAAAAGTAATTGGTGAGTTCTATTGTATTTCTCTTCACGTCGATGACTTTTGACTTACGACCAAAATAAAATTTATCAAATTATGTCAAGTAAAGGGCAACCTAAAATCGCAAAATACATATTCGTTACGGGCGGTGTAACATCATCATTGGGTAAGGGTATTGTGGCTTCTTCATTAGCTAAGTTGTTGCAATCCAGAGGTTTATCTGTAACAATTCAAAAGTTTGACCCATACATCAACATCGACCCAGGCACACTTAATCCTTATGAACACGGAGAATGTTACGTCACCAACGACGGGGCAGAAACGGATCTCGACCTTGGTCATTACGAACGTTTCTTGGGTGTGCCAACTTCGCAAGCCAATAACATTACAACAGGAAGAGTTTATAATAACGTAATTACCAGAGAAAGAAGAGGAGATTATTTAGGGAAAACTGTTCAAGTAATTCCACACATCACCGATGAAATAAAACGTAATATCTTGATATTGGGCGAAACAGGATTATATGACATCGTGATTACAGAAATTGGAGGTTGTGTTGGCGATATTGAATCATTGCCTTTTATTGAAGCCGCCCGCCAGTTAAAATGGGATTTAGGAGAGAAAAATACGCTTTTTATTCATCTTACCCTTGTGCCTTATTTGGCTTCTGCGGGTGAATTGAAAACAAAACCAACGCAACATTCTGTTAGAGCATTGTCTGAATTAGGGGTTCAGCCAGATATTATTGTTTGCCGAACAGAGCATACCATTCCAATGGAAATGCGTCGCAAGATTGCTCTATTTTGTAACGTTTCAGCCAATGACGTGATTGAGGCTATGGATGCAGAGACGATTTATGATGTGCCGTTATTGATGCGTAAAGAAAAACTTGACCAACGAGCTTTATACAAGTTGGATATTTATAATGACAAAGATGCAGATTTGGAAAGTTGGAAAAACTTCTTAGGCAAGCTAAAGAACCCAACTGAACAAATTACCATTGGTTTAGTCGGTAAATACGTTGAATTGAAGGATTCCTACAAGTCAATTGCCGAAGGATTAATTCATGCAGGAGCCGTTAATGAAACGAAAGTTAACGTAATATGGATTTCTTCTGAAAGTTTAGTTGATGGCGATTACGAAAAGAAATTAGAAGAGTTGGATGGGATTTTAGTGGCACCTGGTTTTGGAGAGAGAGGGATAGAAGGGAAAATCAACGCCGTAAAGTTTGCTCGTGAAAGAAAAGTGCCATTTTTTGGAATCTGTTTGGGAATGCAGTGTGCTGTGATTGAGTATGCAAGAAATGTACTCGGTTTGACGGATGCACATTCATCAGAAATGAATCCAGAGACAACCAATGCTGTTATTGATTTAATGGAAGAACAAAAATTGGTTACTAATAAAGGCGGTACAATGCGTCTGGGAGCTTATGGTTGTAAATTAGAAAAAGGGTCATTGGCACATCATATCTACGGAAAGTTGAATATTCAGGAGCGTCATCGCCACCGCTATGAATTCAATAATGCCTATTTAGAGCAATTTAAAAGTGCGGGACTTGTACCAACAGGTATTAATCCAGAATCAGGTTTAGTGGAAATTGTTGAATTGAAAGACCATCCATATTTCATCGGGGTTCAATTTCATCCAGAATATAAGTCAACCGTTATCACTCCAGCACCCTTGTTTATTCACTTTGTGAAGGCAGTATTGAAGAATGCAATTCCTTTGATGAAGGGAGTAAAATAGAGTACGTAATCTACTAAAAATAACAAAGCCTTTGTAATCTGTGAAGGCTTTGTTGTTTTCAGTATGTTATTTGTATTTTTAGCTTTGAATACCAATAAACCTAAAATTCACCCCAAATGTATTTTAAACTGTCTTTTCTATCCGCACTTCTTCAAATTTCACTTGGATTATCAACCATTAATGCCCAACAACCTTCTTGGACCTTGACTCCATTTGTTAAGCAAGATGTTGAAAACCCAATTTTACTACCAATCAAAAATACGGATTTCTATTGTCCTGTTAGCAAACAAAATGTACGATGGGAAGCAAAAGACGTATATAATCCTGCGGCGGTGGTTCGGAATGGTAAAGTGTATTTGTTATACCGTGCCGAAGACACGCTAAAATCAGTTGATGGAACTTCTCGAATTGGTTTAGCCGTGAGTTCAGACGGTATTCATTTTAAGAGGCAAACTAAACCTGTACTTTACCCAGGTAATGATTTTATGAAACCTTACGAATGGGCAGGTGGTTGTGAAGACCCTCGAATTGTGGAAACTGTGGATGGTAAATATATCGTGACTTATACAACTTATGACGGAACGACTGCCCGACTTTGTATAGCTTCATCATCAAATCTACAAAAATGGAAAAAACATGGATTGGCTTTTCAACAAGAAAAGTACAAGAATTTATGGTCGAAGTCAGGAGCAATCATTTGCCGAAGAGTAGGAGAGAGGCTCATTGCCACAAAAGTCAATGGAAAATATTGGATGTATTTTGGCGATACAAGTATTTTCTTGGCAACTTCAAAGGATTTAATTCATTGGGAAATTGTGGAAGATGAAAACAAACAACCTAAACCTATTTTTGGACCAAGAACTGATAAATTTGATAGTCGCTTAGTCGAATCTGGACCACCAGCCATGATAACGAAAAAAGGAATCTTATTACTCTACAATTCCATGAATTTGCACGAAAACGGTTTTGCGGGACTGCCCCCAGATGCTTACAGTGCTGGACAAATCTTAATGGATAAAAGCGACCCAACTAAGGTTATCGGCAGAACTGATGAAAATTTCATGAAGCCAGATAAGCCTTATGAACTCACGGGACAAGTAAATCAGGTGGTTTTCATTGAAGGATTAGTGTATTTCAAGAAGAAATATTTTTTGTATTATGGAACAGCAGATTCTAAAATTGCAGTAGCCGTCTGTAAACCCTAAGTAATATTTTACCACGAAACATTAAAAAGCAGTACTTGGCACAACTTTTTAGATTATTTTTTTAAATCAAATAATTTACGAATTAATTAAAATAGGTATGAAAAAAATGTTAGTAATCTTTTCGCTTTTCTTAGTCTCATGTGGAGGAAACAGCGAAATAGACCAGTTAAAAAAAGAAAATGCAGCCTTAGCAGCTCAAGTTCAAGCCTTAAAAACGGGCAGTTCGGCTAAGCCTTTGAAGTATATTTTGAAAATTAGACTCAAACAATCCAATTTTACATTAAGCATTAAGAAACATATTCAAAATGCGGCCAATTCTATAGATTTTGAAATCCCAGTAGATAAAGAATTTTATGATTCGGTATCAAAAGGAACTGAAATTATTGATGAATTTAGATTCGGGTCTTTGATTTTATCGGGTAGTTTTGGAGACTGGGAAATGACAGTTAAAGACAAGGAGGTCAGGGAGAGATAATATAAAAAAATCGTTGTCAAGTAATCTCACAAAAGACATACTTGATAACGATTATTGAATTATTGCTTCCCCAATAAATTTCCAATCTGTTTTAATGTAATCTCTGCAACTTTTGCGTTGTAGCTCAAATTATTCAAACGATAACCCGAATTTTCAAAACTTTGTTGGGCGATAATAATATCAACGACAGTAGCATTCCCTAATTGAAATTTTTGAGTGATTAAATTCAATAATTTTTGAGCTAAAAGATAATTTTTCTTTTCAGATTGAATCAAGTTTATATTACTGATATAGGCTTCCCATGCTTTAGCGGCAGTATTTTGAAAATTTTGATCAATAATGTCTCGTTGGAGTCTGGCGTTTTGAGTATTCACTTTTGCCACTTGAACTTGCCTAACGTTGGCAGTTCCGTTATAAATTGGCATTATTACACCAACCCCTAAAAACGGTCCATAATTCTGATTTAAAAGCGTAAACCCAGCACTGCTTTGATTAATTAGATAATTGAATCCTGTATTAACCGTTACAGAAGGGTATCTTCTTGCATTGGTTTCTCGTTCAATGATTTTGTTGATATTAATCTGAATATCAGCTGATAAGAGGTCTGGATTTCTTTTCAGATTTACCTCAATTTTCTCCCAAGGAACATCTACGTCCACAATGATGGTGTCTTTGATAACAACTTCAGTATTTGGACTCAAAACCATCGTTCTCAACAAGTCATCTTTGCTTTGTTCAATCACTATTTCCTGAGCTTGAAGGGCTTGAGTTTGGTTGTTTAAATCTAATTGAGCTTGAAAATACTCAGAATCTCCCAATAAACCCACACTTCTACGAGCCTCAATTAATGCCAATCGTTGTTTTGAAACTTCTATGGATTGCTTGAGTGTGGACTGGAAATTCTGTTGTTGTACCACTGAATAATATTTAAACATTACATCAGCCATGGCATTTTGAACGGTCGAATTTAATTGTTCTTGATTCAAACGTTGGAGTTCTTCTAACCTCTTTTTTGTAGCCAAAACACGTCCTCCGTTGTATAAAAGCATTGAAGCCGTCAATCCAACATTAGAATTATTTGAAACAACTCCAGTTCTATTTGTTGTTGTGCCATTACTTAATTCTTGATTTAATCCTGTGATTTGTTCATTGGTGTTTGCCGTGGCTCCTACGGTTGGCAATCCTCCTGCAACACCAATATGATTATTGATGTTACCGATTTTTTCGTTATTTTTTGAAATCTGAATATCCAAATTGTTTTTCAAAGAAATATCAATCGCTTCGGTCAGCGTGATTGGTTGTTGAGCAAAACTTAAGTTCAGACCAATTGATAATATTAGCATGAAAATTGGGGATATATTTTTAGAAATATTCTTCATTTTACTTGATTGACAAGATTATTACTGACTAATCCTTACGTTAATATTCGATAAAAAATAACTTATAAAAACCTCACCCCCAACCCCTCTCCGATGGAGAAGGGAGTAATTTGATGTTCAAACTCCCTTCCATCGGAGAGGGGTTGGGGGTGAGGTTTAAAATTTATTATAAAGTATTATTTTAACTTAATTAGCTTCTAAATGAGCCGCATCTTCCTCTTCTTCTTTGGCTAATTTTGATTCTTCGGTTATATAATTTTTACTTGAAAAGTAGGTGTAAACGGCTGGAATGACCAATAACGTTAGGATTAAAGAAAAAAGAATTCCACCAACTACCACCGTTCCCAGTGGTACTCTACTGGTTGATGCAGCTCCTAAACTCAACGCAATGGGCAATGCCCCCAACGAAGTAGCAAGACTTGTCATCAGGATTGGTCGTAACCGTTGGGCGGATGCCTCCACCACCGCATCAAATCTCGAAAAACCTTCTGCTCGTTTATGATTGGCAAATTCAACAATCAAAATTCCGTTTTTGGTTACTAAACCGATCAACATAATCATCCCGATTTGAGAGAAAATATTTAAGGTTTGCCCAAAAAACCAAAGACTTCCCAAAGCACCTGCCAAAGCCAAAGGCACCGTAATCATAATGGTAAAAGGATCTTTGAAACTTTCAAATTGTGCGGCCAAGAGTAAATAAATCAATGCCAATGCCAATCCGAAAGCAAAGGCAGTATTGGATGAACTTTCTGAATAATCCCTTGAAGGGCCACTCAAAGCAGTTTGAAAGGTTTTATCAAGCACCTTATCTGCAATTTTTTGCATGGCTTTCACGCCATCTCCGATTGTTTTACCCTCTGCCAATGAAGCTGAAATCGTTGCTGCTTTCAGTCGATTGAAGTGATACAACGAAGGAGGGTTACTACTTTCTTCCAATTTTACAACTGCACTTAAAGGGATTCTTTCCCCTCGAGTATTGGTTACATAAAGATTATTTATATCATTTGGTTGTGACCTGTCTTCTCGCTCAACTTGTGCAATAACTTCATATTGACGACCATTCATGGTAAAATAAGCCAAACGTCTTCCACTAAAAGCTCCTTGCACTGCTGCAACAACATCTTGGGTTGTCAAGGCTAAATCCTTAATTTTAATCCTATCGAAGGTCATTAAAATTTCAGGTTTATTGAATTTTAAGTTTACGTCAACATTCTGAAAAGTTTTGTCATTTCGGGCAGCCTCTAAAAATTTTGGAATAGCATCCTTAATTTTCCCAAAATCAATATTTTGAATCACAAATTGCACTGGTAAACTACCCCTTGAACCCAGACCAACCGAAATCGTTTGTTCTTGAATTCCAAAAACCCGAGCATTATTGAATTTGCTCATTTTTTTGTTCAGCATTTTGGCAATTTCATCTTGAGATCGGTTTCTATTTTCGGGTGGAACTAAACCAATACGAGCAATAGAAGAATTAGTTCCCCCCCCACCTCCAAAACCAGGCACAGCATTAAAAACAAATTCTTTTTCAGGAATTGAGTCGTTTAAATAGTTGGTAACTTGTTCAGAAACGGCTTGCGTGTAGAGAAAACTGGAGCCTTCGGGAGTGCTTATTGAGAATCGGATATTGCTTTTGTCTTCCATGGGGGCAATCTCACTTTGGAGGTTTATTCCTGCAAAATAAATCAATAATCCACAAGCCAGAACAATTATCCAAGCAACCCAACGAACCCGCATAAATCCTTGTAAAATACGTTTATACCCACTTTCCATGCCTGTGAAAAAGGGTTCGGTTTTGTCATATAGCCACCCATTTCCCGCTTTCTTTCGGGTCAAATAAACATTCAAAACGGGTGTAATTGTCAAAGAAACGAAGGCTGAAATCAATACCGCACCTGCTACTACAATACCAAATTCTCGAAACAATCTCCCCACAAAACCTTCTAAGAAAATTACTGGTAAAAACACCACCGCTAAAGTCAGTGAAGTTGAAATAACCGCAAAGAAAATCTCTTTGCTGCCTTCCAAAGCTGCCTTCCGAATGGGCATTCCCTGTTCTAATTTCCTAAATATATTTTCAGTAACAACAATACCATCATCCACCACCAAACCAGTTGCCAGAACGATTCCTAAAAGTGTTAGAACGTTAATCGTAAATCCGAACAGATACATGATAAAAAATGTTGCAATCAGGGAAATGGGAATGTCAATTAGAGGTCTAATGGCAATCAACCAGTTTCTAAAAAAGAAAAAGATTACTAACACTACCAATCCGAATGAGATAAGTAGGGTTTCCTCTACTTCCTTCAAAGATTGGCGGACGTTTTTAGTATTATCGATCAATAATTTAAACTGAATATCGGATTTATTTTCTTTCTGAATTTCAGCTAAACGTTTGTTAAATTCATCAGCTATTTTGATATAATTTGCCCCAGGTTGAGGAATAACCGCTAACCCAACCGCATAAACACCATTGTATTTCCAACTTTGTTCGAGGTTTGCGGCTCCTAATTCAACACCTGCAACATCACCCAAACGCACGATTCCAGAAGCACTTTCTCGGAGAATCAAATCTCTAAATTGTTGTTCCGTTGTGAGTCTGCCCAAAGCACGGATGGTCATTTCAGTATTACTTCCGTAGATTTTCCCCGCTGGAAGTTCCACATTTTCACGAGATAAAGCCGTTTGTAAATCAGTAAACGAAACGCCATAAGCATTCATTCTATCGGGTTTAAGCCATATCCGCATTGAATATCGTTTCTGCCCTAAAATATTAACACTACTAACATCATTTATAGTTTGAAAACGTTGCTGAAGCACATTTTCTGCATAATCACTCAATTCTAAAAGGCTTTTACTTCTACTTTGGATCGCTAATAAAAGAATGAAATCGCTGTTGGCATCGGCTTTTGAAACCACGGGTGGGGCATCCACGTCTTGGGGTAAACTTCTTACAGCTTGAGAAACTTTATCACGTACATCACTCGCAGCGGCTTCCAACGGTACGTCCAAATTGAATTCCACTGTGATATTACTGTTCCCCAATGTACTCGAAGATGTGATGGAACGAATACCTGGAATTCCATTAATTTGTTTTTCGAGTGGTTCAGTAATTTGGTTTTCGATAATATCAGGATTTGCACCAGTATATGAAGTCGATACGGTTACGATAGGCGGGTCAATGGCAGGATAATCACGCACCGCAAGAAACGAAAATCCCACTATTCCGAATAGAATAATTAGGACATTCATTACCGTGGCAAATACCGGTCTTTTTAAGGATAATTCTGAAATATTCATTTGTCGGTTTAGGTATTAAATTCACACAAAAACTCACTTATAACTCAATGGCTCATTCGATTTCACGCTTCTAATTTTCACAGGTTTGTCAGGACGAGCAAACAGGACACCATCAACAACTATGGTATCTCCCACAGAAACCCCTTTAGTAATTTCTACAAAACTCTCTTGTCTCACGCCTGTTTCAATGATGGCGTAAGTGGCTTTTCCATTTTTGATAACCACAATTTTCTTGTTTTTATCGTCTGGAATGATAGCATTTGTTGGAATGGTTATACTTTTCTTGGCTGAGCTTAAACTGAAATAAACCTTCGCAAAAGTCCCTGGATTTGCAGTACAATTAGATAATGTTGCACGAATCAATAAGTTTCGAGTCGTCTGATTTATTTGTGGTTCACGAGCAATCACTACGGCTTTACATCTTGAGTTATTTTGTCCTTCAATGGCAACTTCAACAACCGAGCCTTTACGTATGATACTTGAATATTCTTCTGGAACTGTGAAATCTACCTTCAATTTATTAACTTGTTGCATGGTGGCGAGTATCGTTGCAGGTGTTGCATAAGCACCTTGACTAACTTGACGCAGGCCTATCACTCCACTGAATGGGGCTCTCAAAATGGTTTTATCAATCAAAACTTTGGTATATTCCAAATCAGCATTTTGGGAATTTACTTGATTCAAAGCCGCATCATATTCAGCTTGTCCGATACCGTTGATGGACAATAATTTAGTTAACCTTTGCTCTGTTTTTTTGGATAAATCAAGTTGAACTTTTATTTTGTTCATTTGAGCCTGCAAGTCAGAATCGTTGATTCGAGCCAAGATTGTTCCTTGTTTTACCGTAGTTCCCTCAGGGATATTCAGATAAGTAATTCTACCGCTGACTTCGGGGTGAAGTTCAACAAATTCGTTGGCAAGAATTGCCCCATTTGCTTCTTTTACTGAACTAATGGTTTGATTTTGAGCCACCATTACATCCACAACAGCTGGAGGATCTGCTTTCTTACTTAAATCTTCTTGCTTATTTTTTTTTCCGCACTGAGAAAAAAATAAGAGAAAAGATAATACTAAAAAAAAATTCAAGTAATTATATTTCTTCATTCTTAAAGAGAGAATATTTTGATAAATGACAAAGATAGTTTGTGATTTATAAAACTTTGGAGGGACGGCCGCCTTAAAAAAATTATATTCGACTAATCGTTAGTATGTGTAGATAAATTGGCACAAAACGACATTTAAAATGAGAATAAGCATTATTATAACAACAAAGATTAATAGTATTTTATACTTAAATTCTTTGATTTGACATATATTTTTATGGTAAAAGTATTCATTCTTCAATTAAAAAAAAGTATGCCACAAAAAAACGACGGCATTGCTCAAAGCATTACCGTCGATCAAAATCAATGATATTATTTATTAAAGTTCAATCCCTGTTCCTTTCAAGAATTTGGAAGATAGTTTTGATTTAGTGGTTATATATCGAAGGCTCACGCCAACATAAGGCGCCGCAGGTAAGCTTAAATTTGTCAACGCTTCATTCGCTGAATTGAAAGTTTTTACTTGTCTAAATGTTCCCAAACCACCTTCAAACCCTATGTTAAAAACGTTGAGCAGGTTTGCATTTGCTGATAAAGAGAATCGAACTTGTTGATAATTTTGACGACGAATCATTTTTTCAGAAGTCGTATATTCCTGAAAACCAGCACTATAACCATCATACACAGAATTGAAGTCCACATGTAGCCACGGACTTACTTTATAAGAAACACTTGCTCTAAAAGGTAAAATTCCTGAAATTTTCCAATCACTACCCAAGCCTTTTGTAAATCCAAAAATAGGAATAATTCTAAATTTTTGATTGTAAATAACAGCGGTTCCGTACAGAATTTGCGTTTTTATTCCCAAAATTCTCAAGCGAGCAGCACCGCCATAAAAGTAGGGTTGTGGATTAAAGAAAGTTTCATTGGATTGAGTTACACCTCCACCAACACCATACATCCAAAATTTCTCACGTAAACTGGCTTTGAGTTGAATAAATGTGACTCCAAACGTTTTGTAGCCACCTTCTGGTTTTTCCAAACCATTAAAAGTCGGGTTTATTTGGGATATATTCGTAATCAAAAGATTGTGTCTTGCCTGAATATCTAACTTTTTTCCAATACCAAAACCCGCAGAGAATTCGGTTTTTAAGGGAATAATTCCAACCGCTGATGTCCGATTAAAGCCAAATTTTGTCCCATTATCAGCAATTGTTTCGGGCGTATATTCAGCTCGCAAAGTAATATTTGGGTAAAATAATTGACTCAACGAAGGAGTCTGAGAGAAGGTTTTTGCGACTGAAACCATCGTCATTAAACCAATTAGGGCAAGAAGTTTTTTTGAAAACATTTTGAAGGATTTTTTAGTAAGGAACGGGAAATAAATAAGTTATCCAAATCTTTACGAAGTAATTTTTTGAATGATTTGAGGTCTAACACCGCAATTTAGCATTGCTAAATGAGGATTTTAGTAACGAAAAATCATTCAAAAAGGACGAGTAGAGATGGATAAGTTATTTAATTTCAGTTCCTAAACGAGGTCTGCGATTTTAAAGTATGAAGTTTTGGCACATTTTTGCGAAATTATCTTATACATAATTTAATAATTCCAAGAATTTTTATACTTTTGGGCAACAAAAATTGATTTAAAAACTTGGTAAAATTTCCGTTCGCTCGGTTTAACAGTATGGAATCGACAGAAAATGAAATTGCTCCGTTGGCGAGTCTTGATGTTTAATCCCTATGATTTATATTCAAAATTGCCAATACCTCCTGATACGAAAGCACTGAAACCATATTATAAAAATCTGTTGGCCAAGTATTTACCTGCAACTTTGAGGTTTTAGAAATGTATAATTAACGCAGACTGGGTTCAAAACCCCGCCTGCGTTTCTATAATTTACCGTTTAGTTACCCTTGCGGTAAAATGAGCATGAATCTGAGAATTTTTACCATTCTATACTTCACAATTTCAATTCTCGAAATAATTTCTGGGATGAATCATTTTCAAACTGGCGTTTATCTCACCAAGCCTTTGATCATGATTTCTATGATAGTTTTTTACTTTTTACAAACTCGAAATCACCGTTCCTTTCAAGATAAATTAATGATTGTTGCCTTCTTTTTTTCATTAATAGGCGATAGTTTTTTAATGCTGAGTGATACTACATCTTTCACATTTGGCTTAGGTTCTTTTTTAATTACCCATCTAATTTATATATTTATATTCAGTCGCAATAGGTTAAAAATGAATATATTAGCACGCATTTCATTGCTTGCTTTCTCCATAAGTATGCTTTTTGTCTTGAAAGACAATGTTAATGATTCTCTTTTAATACCCGTTATTATTTACATGATAACAATCACAGTCATGGCTATAACAGCCGCTGAACGAAACACCAATCCTGAAAGTTACCGAATGGTTTTGATTGGAGCAGTCTTATTTGTTTTGTCAGATTCTTTGATTGCTATTAATGAATTTGTAAACCCAATTCCATTTTCAACTTTCCTCATCATGGGAACGTATGTGCTTGCTCAATACTTAATTTGTATTGGTTTTTTAGAAAGAAGTAACACTAAATTTTAACTATAAATTTCAAGAAAATGCCCTCAATAACCATCAATCAAGTAAATTATCATTACACTGACACTCAAAAAGGGGATGAAATTATTGTTTTTTCTCACGGATTATTGTGGAGTGGATATATGTTTCACAAGCAAGAGACTTTTTTGAAAGATCGTTTCAGAGTAATCACGTATGACCACCGAGGACAAGGCAAAACCGAAGCTACGGAAAATGGATATGACATGGACACCCTTTATGAAGATGCAGTTGCATTGATTGAAACCCTTTGTCCAAATCAGAAAGTGCATTTTGCGGGACTCTCGATGGGCGGTTTTATTGCCATGCGGATAGCCGCCCGTCGTCCAGATTTATTGAAATCAGTAATCCTAATGGAAACTTCTGCCGATGCTGAACCTCCAGAAAATGCTGGTAAATATAAGACCTTAAACACTGTGGTTAAGTGGCTTGGAACTTGGGCGGTGGTTGGAAAAGTAATGCCAATTATGTTTGGTCAGAAATTTTTGAATGATAAATCAAGAAAATCTGAACGAGATGAATGGGAGACTCAAATGAAATTGTGCAAATCGCCAGGTATTGTGAAGGCGGTTGCGGGAGTGATTGAACGAAGCTCAATTTTTGATGAATTGTCAAAAATTACATTACCAACCTTGATTATGGTTGGCACACAAGATGTGGCAACAGTTCCAGCAAAAGCAGAAAGAATTCACACCCAAATTGCTGATTCTCAATTAGTTTACATAGAAGGCGGAGGACATACATCATCCATTGAAGAACCCGAACAAGTGAATTTAGCGATTGATAATTTTTTGATATCAATTTGCTAAGGAATGGGTAAATAATAAGTTGTTATGGTTGTTATGAATTATTTTGTTGATAGTTTGATGGCATTTTGAGGGGAATAGCATCGGGCAACGTTTGTCGGGCAACGTTTGTCGGGCAACGTTTGTCGCTATTTACCGAAAAATACCATCGAAATATCAGCAAAAGAAACTTAGAAACCGTTATAACTTATTGTTTACACGTTCCTAAATTACAAAAGAGATTATTTCAGAATGATAAGTGAGATAACATTATTTCAAAAAATCATATTTCATCCGTGTCTAATCCGTTCAATCCGTGTGCCAAAAAGTCAACGCAAAGCCTTC
>JAYVIV010000083.1:0-14740 GCA_043769985.1 Arcicella sp. | reverse complement strand
CACACAAGTTCCTTGTACAAACGACATGGAACGTACATATTTAACTTTTTGAAGCTCTAATTTTAAGATTTTTTGGGTCGTAGAATTCAGTTGAGCAATCTCCTGTTTTGCCAAACCCAATGATTTTACTAATTCAATATTTCTTAAAGATTCAGTCGTAGAACCCGCTAAACCCGTAGATTGCTTCACAATTTGCGTTTGAATCGTCTTGATTTTCTTACTCAAAACCGAACTAATCCAAGCAATCAAAGGACCCGTCGCCAAAAATAAAGGCAAAATCGACCAATGCACCGTGAAGGCATAAACCGAAATAAAAATCAAGGCAATTCCCGATTGAAACAGGATATTAATTCCCACCAAAATCAACTTCTCAACATCAGTTCTCACCTTCTGCAAAATCCCCAAAGTTTCGCCAGATCGTTGGTCTTCAAAGGTTTCATAGGGCAATTCTAAAGAATGACCAATACCATCTGCATATATCTGAGCACCAACCCGTTGCGTAACGGTATTAATAAAATAGTCTTGAAAATTCTTGGCAACTCGGCTCACAAACGCCACGCCAATTGAAGCGGCCGAAAGCGGTAAAATCGCCATCCAAAAATCGTGAGCTGAGTGCGTTTCAGCCCGATAAACAGTGGCAACATCATCAATAATTTTACGAAAAATGAAGGGATCGAGAAGGGAAAAAATCTGATTTATGGCAGCCAAACCCAATGCTCCAAAAACAGTGAGTTTGTATTGTTTGAGATAACGAAAAAGTACTTTCATGATGGTTAAATTATGTTTGCTTATATCAAATATTTAACCCAAATCTTGAAAATTAAGTTCTGATTATTATCCATGTAACCGCCGACGTGGTGAAAACCGCCGTCAGGGTAACGTGGAAAACCCTGACGGCGGTTTTTACCCCGTCGGCGGTTTTAGGTGTGGAATTGAATTATTTTCCCTTAAATTTGCCTTCACAATCCATAATCACAAAACCATGAACAAAGCATTAACAATCAGCATATTAGCTTCATTAATAATCTTCTCATCTTGCGACAGACTCAGTAATTCCACCGAAAAAATCGGAAAAACGGCGGGCGATATGGTCAAAGGCGTTGAATCAGGCATTAAAAAAGCACGTGCTATCAACGTAACTTATACCGAATCTTTATCTACAAAAGGAATTACCAATGGTAAAGTTTCCTTGAAGAATGACAAAGAAGGAACAGATAATTTATTGAGCATTTACCTGATTTTTTCAAAAAGATTTAAAGGCAGAGTTTCTGCAAAAGCATACGATAATCAAGGATTAGAAATGGGCAGAAGCTCCGTAAAAATTGACGCACAAGATGGTGATGCCGGTTTTTACGATTTCCATTTCGATAAAAGAACCAACATCGACCGTGATGGTCGGATTGTCTTGGAGTAAGATGATTAGCACACGGATTAGACACGGATTTTTTATTAATTTATTTGTATTTAGTATGTCAAAATAGAACACAGATTAAATACAAATAAAAAGAATAAAATCCGTGCGGTCCGCCGCTGCGGTCTAATCCGTAAAATCCGTGTACAATTGTTTTAAAATCCGTGTCTAATCCGTGAAATCCTTGTGCCATCAACCTCACCAATCCGACTTTTGTTTTGATTCTCTTTTGTCCTTTGCCTTTCAGAATATACCTTTACACAAAATTTTAGGCAAAAGCCCGAAATTGCGTTTTGATTTTCATAAAATAACAATTCATACCAAAGAAATGAGTGTACTTGTAAACAAAAACTCAAAAGTAATCGTACAAGGATTTACGGGAACGGAAGGTTCTTTTCACGCCCAACAAATGATGGAATACGGCACGAACGTAGTAGGCGGAGTAACCCCAGGAAAAGGCGGTTCAACTCACCTCGACCGTCCCGTTTTCAACACCGTTATTGAAGCAGTTGAGAAGGCAGGAGCTAATACTTCAATCATTTTCGTACCACCCGCTTTCGCCGCTGATGCCATCATGGAATCCGCTGATGCAGGAATTAAGGTGATTATTTGTATTACGGAAGGTATCCCAACGAAGGATATGATTCAAGTGAAGGAGTACATTAAAGATAAAAACACTACGTTAATCGGACCAAATTGTCCAGGCGTAATGACCGCAGGTGAATGTAAAGTTGGAATTATGCCAGGTTTTATTTTCACGAAAGGAAAAATTGGAATCGTTTCAAAATCAGGAACTTTGACTTATGAAGCCGTTGACCAATTAACAAAAGCAGGTTTAGGACAAACAACTGCCATCGGAATCGGTGGTGATCCAATCATTGGAACAACCACAAAAGAAGCCGTTGAATTATTGATGAACGACCCAGAAACCGAAGGAATCGTAATGATTGGTGAAATCGGTGGAGGTATGGAAGCAGAAGCTGCCAATTGGATTAAAGCTGACGGGAATCGTAAACCAGTCGTAGGTTTCATTGCTGGACAAACTGCCCCCAAAGGTCGCAGAATGGGTCATGCGGGTGCAATTATTGGGGGTGCAGACGATACCGCAGCCGCTAAAATGGCCATCATGGAAGCCTGTGGAATTCACGTAGTTCACTCACCAGCGGATATCGGTGCAACGATGTTGAAAGCATTAGGTTTGTAGTTATTAAGTCTTTAAGAGTGATAAATCGTTAAGTCTTTAAGGAAGGTTTCGTCTTGAACGAAGCCTTCCTTTTTTTAATCGCTTGTTGGACTTTAAAGAGGTCAGTATCGTATATTAAAACGAATTTTCGTAATTTTGCATTAAACGACCCCATTCATTGAATATTACAAGGCTTCATACTAAGTTTAAAGACGTGAAAGAATTCATAAAATTTTATGATTTTTCTATTTTAACGTCCCTAAAAACTGCTTACTGCCTACTGCTTACTGCCTACTGCCTACTGCCTACTAAATTACTCGCAAAAGGCGGATTAATCCCTAACAATTCATTTTATATTGTTCATGATTATCAAGATGATTGGCAGGTTTTTGACGAGCGTTACAAAGCCTATGTCCCCTACGTAAGAGAACAACACAAGGGATATAGCTCTTTCAGCCTATTTTTTGATATAGAAAACTATAAAGGTTATAAAATTCTTTATCGCTCAGAAAAAGAGAATTATCTGTTCATTGATGCCTCTTTGCAAAAGCAATTGCCCCTTTCAACCTTGGTAGTTTTAGACGTTGATAGCCTACAAAATGTGTTTGGTAAAGCGAAATTATTTCTCACTATTTATGGTACGAACACCAACGTAGAGGATATTTCAGTTCAAATCGGCAATAAAATATCGAAAGCCCAAAAAGCCATTGAGATGAATGAGTCGTTATTGACTATTTTGCCCAGAGACATCTCGCCATTTCAAAACTTCTTCGTGCTTGGATTGATTATTTTAGTATGCTTTTATGCTTTTTTGTATAACTTCCAGCCTAAATCTTTTGAACGATTTTTTAGTCCCAGAGACTTATTAACCATTAGTAAAAGAGATAACTCCTTTGTGGTAAATAAACCTTTTGATTTAGGAAATATATTATTCGTAGTGAACCTGAGTCTAACATTAGGTTTTATTTTTATGTTAATTACTCACGAAAAAACTGATCTTTTTTCCGCTATCAATATACTCCCCGAAGGTGAAACGTTGGGAGCATTGATGCTGAATTTCTTAGGGATTTCAGTTGTCGTTTTTGCTTCTTTATTGTTCAAATACTTTGCCCTTAGGATATTATCAAATCTTTATCGCCTTGACAATATTACAAATATTCATTACTTTAAGATTATTCAAGCATCAAGCATATTTTTTTTGGTAATACTAATTGTCCTCACATTCAGCTCAGTTTCAAGTCCTTCCATAGTGAAGAATGCAGAGAAATACTTGTCAATTCCCATTTCTGTGTTCTTTATCGCAAGATTAGCCTTATTGTACTTTACGATAAATAAGATGACTACACTAAAAAATTTGTATTTATTTTCGTACCTTTGCATCGTTGAACTAATCCCGCTTATCGCAGGCATTCGTTTTGCCCTGTGATTTATGAATATTTCAACACTTTAATTTATTGAGTAAAGATGTTTACCAAAACACTTTAGTTTAATAAAATTAGCCCCACAATTATAATCCCAGTTTAACTGAATTGAGTATGAGCGAAATCACATTAACCGCACATCCAGACAGATTAACCAAAGTAACCAGTATTTTAGTTACGCAAAGCCGCCCAACAGACGAAAAATCACCCTATTTCGAGTTGGCACGAAAATACGATATTAAGGTTGATTTCCGCCCATTCATTGAGATTCAAGGAGTACCCTACAAAGAATTTCGTAAGCAAAAAACTAATATTCTTGACCATACGGCAATTATCTTCACGAGCCGTAATGCGATAGACCATTTTTTTAGAATTTGCAAAGAAGCTCGTATCGAAATGCCAGCGGATATGAAGTACTTTTGTATTACTGAACAGACTTCAAATTATCTACAGAAATACATTGTTATTCGTAAACGAAAAATTTTTACGGGTACTAAAACGGCTGCTGAATTATTAGAATTAATCAAGAAACACAAGACTGAAAAGTTCTTATTTCCTTGCTCAGATAAACGCACAAACGATATTCCAGGTTTCATGGGAATAAATGACTTGCATCTTACCGAAGCAGTAATGTATGAAACTGTATCATCCGATTTGTCTGATTTAGAAGAAGTTACCTACGATATTTTGGCGTTTTTTAGTCCCTCTGGAATTACTTCATTAAGACATAACTTTCCCGACTTCAAACAAAACAAAACCAGAATTGCTGCCTTCGGCCCAACTACTGCAAAGGCAGTTACAGAGGCAGATTTAATTCTTGACATTCAAGCACCATTACCAAATGCCCCATCTATGACGGGAGCTTTGGAGTTGTATATCAAGAAGGCAAATGGTTTTTGATACAACATAAAATCAAACAAAAAATCCTGCAAAACGACATTGTTTTGCAGGATTTTTTGTTTGATTTTATGTTGGTCAATACTCCATTAAAGACCTTCGGTCAATTTATGAGAATCCTCACAACAAAAACACAATAATAATCGTTAAATTTATCCAAGCCATAATCTTAGTGAATCTTAAAATTCTTTACTATTTTTGAATTGAACTTATTTATGATTTTCAAACTTTCGTTTTCTGAAACATTATGCAAAAGAAATTACTTTATATATTTTTAACGATATTCATTCTTTCAAGCACTACAACTTTTGCTCAACAAGACGCTCAATTGAGTCAATACATGTTTAATCCGTTGTATATTAATCCTGCCGCTGCTGGGATGGATGGAGTAACTAAATTTCAATTACACTATCGCAACCAATGGTCTGGTTATCAGACATCTCTGGACGGAAGTGGCTCATTGGGAACACAGATTTTTACGGCTTCAATGCCTTTGAATGGATTGCACAGCGGAATCGGCATACAATTTGTTAATGATTTAACACCATCAGGGGCAGGTTATCAAAATATGCTTTTATCGTATTCCTATCAGATTGGTTTATCAAGTGGAGCAATCATTTCAATAGGAGCAAAAGGTGGATTTTATACAAAGTCTTTTAAGTCAAAATTCCGCCCTCGTGAAACTGGAGACCCAATTGTGGATGCACTTACAGGTAGTGTTAATCAAACGAAGTCAGATTTTTCAGTTGGGGCATTATTTAAAACTGCCAACTACCAAATTGGGGCAAGCCTTAATCATGTAAATTCACCCGTTTATAGCTTTTCACCTGATAAGACTGGAGCATATTCAATTAAGCAAGTATTAAACTTAACAGGAAGTTTTGATTATTATTTGAATGATGATATTAAAGTAAGTCCGATGGCATTATGGAGAACCGATTTTAACACAAATGTTTTGGAAGGAGGAGCAATTTTGACTTACACGGACAGATATTGGATAGGAGGTTCATATCGTTTAAATGATGCTGGCATTATTATTGCAGGGATTTCGATGTTGAATAACAACGCATTAAGGTTAGGATATTCACTTGATCTAACCACCGCAGGAGCAACCGCCAAAGCCCCATTGTCGCACGAAATCTTATTAAGTTATGCCATCCCCGCCCCAAGGCTCTTAGCAGGCAAGAAAACACCCGTGCGTACTCCCAGATTTAGACGTTAAGGTTCGGTAGGGTTTAATTGTGAAAAACACTAAATCATTGACAGGCAACACAAAAAAATATTTATCTTTGTTGTTCTTTTTACATACTAAATAGACACGACCTCACGTTTTTAAGAAGATTTAACATATTAGAATACGATTAGATAAAACAAAAAGAGATTTTTCTCAATTAATCATTAATACAATCACATTTGAAATATTATTACCTATAATATTTTCTTAGGTATCATTCAAAAAAGTTATAACACTATGAAGTACGGTGGAATTTTCAGGAAATCATTTTTGCTATTGTTAATAGTAATTCCTGCGTTGTTCTTTGAAGGTTGTTCGGGCGGAGGAGGCAAAGGTAAGCCAAAACCAAAAGGCAGACCAGAACAAAAGCCTTTGGCTAACGGTAAAGGTAAGCCTAAGAAGAATAATAAAGGCAACAAAAAAGAAGACATCACAATGCAAGATGGTCAAATCATTGCAGGGGCTCGTAAAGGTTGGAAACAAACCACTCCCCTTGGAATGGTGCTGATTCCTTCTGGCTCATACATGATGGGACAAGCCGATGAAGATGTTACGTCATCATCAGTGAGTTTCAATAAACGTGTAACTGTTGCTCAATTCTACATGGATGATACTGAAATTACTAACAACGAATATCGTCAGTTTACGGACGTAATGATGAAAGATTCAATTTCTGTAATTGGAGAAGAAAAAATCATTGCTGAATATTATCCTGATACCGCTGTATGGAGTAAAGACTTTACTTACCACAATGGAGATCCAATGACGGAATACTATTTCTCAAGTCCAGCATTTGATATGTATCCAGTGGTTGGAGTGAGTTGGACAGCAGCAAGATACTTCTGTGAATGGAGAACAAAAGCATACAATGATTATCGTACTGCTGAAGGACAGTATATTTCACCAAGATTCCGTTTACCATCAGAGGCAGAATGGGAATGGGCAGCCAGAGGAGGAAAAGCATCTGCTAAATATCCTTGGGGAAACCCTTATGTAGCGAATGGAAAAGGCTGTTTATTAGCTAATTTTAAGCCACATAGAGGAAATTACGATGCCGATGGATATGCTTATACTGCTCCTTCAAATATGTTTAATCCTAATGATTATGGTTTATATAACATGGCAGGAAACGTTTCTGAATGGACATTAGATGCTTACGCAGATAATTCAGTAGCCATTACGTGGGACTTAAATACCATGAATGACGACAAAGACGAACCACGTAAAGTTATTCGTGGAGGTTCTTGGAAAGATGTAGCGTATTATTTAGAAACAGGTACACGTTCTTACGAATACGAAAACAAGAAACGTTCTTACATCGGTTTCCGTTGTGCAATGAACCATTTGGGTCGTTCGTCAGGAAAAGAGTTTAAGTAGGTATTTGAACGACCGTCGCACGGGTTAGGATTTAAAGGTTAATGAAAAAGTTTACAGCAATTAACACAAATCAAGTTTTAGCCAATATTATTAGATTACATTTAGCTTTATGAAAATAAACTAATTTAACAATAACAAAAGCGAGGGAATTCAATCGTGACATACGACAAAGTTCCCTCGCTTGCTTTTAGTGATTAGTTACTGGTCGGGCGGCGTACCGCAATTAATTATTTCACCTACAACTTACCTCCAGTAACAAATTTTTAGTAACCATTAACAAATAACTTTCAGGAATCAGTCTTAAAACAAAATCATCCTTTTAATCACAATGGAAAAAATCGTAAATGTCATTGCAAGTTTTGCAGCCGCAGTAGTAATTTTTGGAGCCTTAGCTAAAATTCTTCATTGGAATAATGCCAACGAATGGCTAATGCTTGGTATGCTTACCGAGGTAGGTATTTTTATTATGTATGGAGTTTTATATTTAACAATGAAATCAAGTCCTGATTATAATTGGGAAAGAGTTTACCCAGAATTATCAAAAGATTTTACGGGTGAATTACCAAAAAGAAGTACCGCTCCAACATCAGGAACTGGCTTAACTGCTAAAATGGATGAAATGTTAGCAAATGCGAAGGTTACACCAGATATTTTTGACAATTTAGGAAGAGGTATGAAATCTTTAACGGATACTGTTTCTAAAATTGGTGATATTACTGACGCAACAGTTGCCACAAATGATTATGCAAAGAATGTAAGAACTGCCGCAGGAACTATGACTGAGATGAATAAATCTTATGGCGTTACGATGAATGCAATGGGCGAAATGGCAAGTGCTTCGCAAGATGCAAAAGAATATCGTGTTCAATTCCAGAAAGTTACACAGAACATGGGAGCCTTGAATGCAGTTTATGAATTAGAATTACAAGATACTAATAAGCATTTAAAAGCTATGAATGCTTTTTATGGTAATTTAACAACTGCTATGGAAAATATGTCCGATGCAAGCAAGGATACACAACAGTTTAAGCAAGAATTATCAAAATTGACGACCAACTTGACTTCATTAAACAACGTTTATGGAAGTATGTTGTCAGCAATGAAAGGGTAATTTAAGTACCAAGTATTAAGTATTATGTATCAGGTGCAGTTTACAGTTTTACTTAATACATAATACTTGGTACTTAATACTTGTAAATAAAACTTAAACCAATTAAAAATCCTATAAGCACATAACAACATGGCAGGAATGAAAGAAACACCCCGTCAGAAGATGATTGGGATGATGTATTTGGTGCTAACAGCCCTACTTGCTTTGCAGGTGAGCGATGCCCTTTTACAAAAATTTGTATTATTGAATAACAGTTTGGAAACAGCGAACGCATCTTCGGTTCAAAAAAATATTGCCACTATTGAAGGAATGAAAGATATGTTAGAGCGTTCAGCCAATAAAGGTAATGATGCTCAATATATTGCTCAAGCTCAAGAAGTTCATAAATTAGCTGACGGAATGGTTAGTGAGTTAGATAATTTAAAAAGTCAAATCATTGAAAAAACGGGAGGTTATGATAAAGAAACGGGAGCATTAGTAGGTATGAAAGAAACTGAGCCTGTTTATGAACTCATGATTGGAGGAAAGAAACAAGGTCTGGCATACAATTTGAAAACCCAGTTAGATACTTACGTTGGTAAAATTTCTAAGTATGGCGATAAAGGCATGAAAATTGAACCTTTAGCATTATCAGGAAGCGAAGACCCTGCAGTTTCAAAAGATGCGAACAACAAGAACAAAGATTTTGCAGAATTAAACTTTGCAGAAACCCCAGTTCCAGCAGCTTTGGCAACGTTGAGTCAGAAACAATCAGAAGTTCGTCGTCATGAAAGTACAATTTTAGCGGCTTTGGCAGCAAAAATTGGTTTGAAAGACATTAAGTTTGACAAAATCTTGGCGATGGTATCGGCAAAATCTAACACGGTTGTTGCTGGTATGGATTATGAGGCTGAAATGTTTATTGCTGCTTATTCATCTGGAATTTCACCAAGGATGAGTTTCAATGGTTCATCAGTTCCTGTGAAAGATGGTAAAGGACAAATCAAATTCAAAGCACAAGGCGGTCAATATGACGGTCGTGGACTTTCAAGAAAGACTTATACGGCAACTATCTCTTTCAACGGACCAAATGGTGCTGAAACAAGGAATGTAGATCAAGAATATTTTGTATTGAAGCCAACGTATAACATTGAGTCAGGAAGTTTACCTCCTTTGTATTTAGCTTGTGCGAACAAATTAAGTATTGTAAGCCCAGGTTTAGGAGCTTTATGGCAACCAAATATTACCGCAACTGGTGGTGAAGTAATTGCTGGTGGTGGTGCTGGAAAAATAACCGTTGTTCCAAGTGGTACTTCTGTTGAACTCAATATCAATAACGGTGGTATTCTATTAGGCGTTGAAAAGTTTAGAGTTCGTAGAATTCCAAAACCAGAAGTTAAGATTTTTGGTAATGGTGGTGAGTTGGATGAAAAGCGTGGTGCAAGTGCGGCAGGTTTAAGAACTATCGAAGCCCGAGTTATTGCTGAAGAATCATTCAAATCTACCAACCCAGAGGATGCAAGGTATCGTTCAGGAGAAGTTTCGGTTTCTTTAGTAAGAGGAAGTAAAAGAGTAGGAGAAGTAACTTTGCAAGGTGGTGGAGGCATTGGTTCTTTATCTCAGAATGCACAACCTGGCGACCGTTATTATATTGAAGTTCGTTCTTTCCAAAGACAAAATTTCCGTGGAACGGTTGAGACAACGCCAATTACGATTGTTAAAAACATTCCGTTGAATTAGAGAGGTATTAAGTATGGAGTATTATGTATTAAGACAAGAAGGTCTTTTAGTGTTTCTTATCTTTTATTCTTAATACTTAGGACATAATACCTAATACTAAATTTTAAAACATTTCGTTATTCAAAATATGAAAATATAGGTTTACAAATATTTGAATATCAATTAATTGTTAAACTTGTCATTCCATAATTGTATGAAAAATCTTAGTAAAATTGCAGGTATCGCTCTTTTGTCATTGACGACCAGCACATGGGTTTCAGCCCAAGAAAAAGACAATAAAGGTAAAAATCCAGATTCAGTTCGTCCAATCGACGAATCGAATATTATGTGGAAGCAACGTTTGTGGAGACGCATGGATTTGAACGAAAAGCAAAATCAGCCTTTCTTTTCAAAAGGTAACGAAATTACAAAATACCTCATGGAATGGGTGCAAAGCGGTGTTTTGCAACCATATAAAACTGATTCCTTGAAAACTAAAATTACCAAAGAAGATTTCATGAAGAATTTGGTGATGGAAAGTCTAGGAAATGATAACGCTTTGTCTGATGCTGAAAAAGCGGCTGGATTTGGTACTGAAGCTGGTGGAACAGCTGCAGGTGCAGATGATGGTTGGGGAGATCCAAAACCAAAAACACCAGCAACAGGGGGAACAACTCCCGCCAAAAATGACGGATTTAGCAACCCAACACCCGTTGCAACTGATTTGAATAACTTGTATTACGCCAAGCAATTATCAATTCTTGAAATTCGTGAGGATGCTATTTTCGATAAGCAACGCTCACGTTTATACTATGATATTCAGTCAATTACAATCATCATTCCTGCAAATATGACAACGGCAGGTTTTGATAAGAACGTTGGCTCTTTCAGATACAAAGATTTAGATAAATTGTTCCGTAGTAATCCAAATTGCGTTTGGTATAATGAGCAAAACGAAGCACAACATAAAAATATGGCTGATGCTTTTGATTTACGCTTATTTCACGCTCGTTTAACAAAGAAGGGAAATTCAAAGGACGATGATTTGGATACTATCTATGGAAGTGCAAAACAAGGTTTAATTCAGTCTCAACAATTAGAGTACAAATTGATGGAAATGGAACACAATCTTTGGGAGTATTAGAATAGCAAAGTTTAAAAAAAAGAGAATGTTGAACAAACATTCTCTTTTTTTATGTCAACGATATAAACGAATAAACTTATTGTTGTAATTAGAAACCAATAAAAAAGGGTTTTTCGCATTAATTTTGATAATTTGACGACAAGCCCCTTGAATATTTATTCCACTTTTTAAAGCAGTTATTACTTTAAAATCTCCTTTGCCAGTACCTTGTAACATCAATCCCAAAGAAGCATTTAAACGTCCCGTACCTACTTCGGGAGCGTATGAATTACCAACAGCAATTACGTCCAAATTACCGTCTTTATTAAAATCTTCTACATGAAAACTTTTTATTAAACTCACTTGAGCCAATTCTGGAAGTATTTTAATCGTGAACCCGTGACCTTTGTTTTCAAGGTAAATACTCTTATCGGTTATAGTTTCTTTTATTATTACATTTTCTAATTGCGATTCATTAAAAAGATTATGCAATGTTGCTTTTGAATAATCGGCATAGCGTACTATCTTTTTTCGTAAAAAAGGTAATTGTTTCATTAATTCATCACGACTGGCGGCAGGATATTCCTTACCTTGAACATAATAGGTGATGATAGGATCTGTAAATCCGTTTCCGTCAAAATCTTTTGAATAAAGTCGATATGGCGTTTCGGGTGTAATTCCGAATTTATTATTTGTACCCATATTTCCTGCCATGAAATCAATATCTCCGTCTTTGTCAAAGTCTCCTTGGGCAAGGGTATTCCAAAAGCCACTTTCTGCAATTTTAATTGTATTTTTACTTAATTTTCCTTTCTCATTTTTCAAAGAAAAAATAGGCATTAATTCTCCAGTAATCATCAAATCTTGCCAACCGTCATTATCAATATCCGCCCAGAGAGCTGTTGTAACCATGCCTATATTTTTTAGTTCTGAGGAAGCTATATCTCGAAAAAAACCTTTGTTATTTTGAAGCAAATAACTCTTTCCAGGTTCTCCGTATTTCATAATCTGCCGTCTGCCCCCCACAAAAAGATCTAAATCTCCATCTTTGTCATAATCTGAGGCAATTACACAAGAACTTGGAGTATTCATTTTGGGTAATCTTTCGGGCGAATAAGTGAACTTTCCCTTGCCGTCATTCAAGAAAATTTGGTCTTGATAAAAAGTAGAATTTACTTCAAACTCATTACCACCACTGGCAAGATAAAGGTCTAAATCGTGGTCGTTATCAGCATCAAAGAATAAACAATCTCCACCGTCACCAATTGGGATAGTACTTTTTAGAGGCTTTTCCGTAAAATTTCCGTCAGTTTTTTGAATAAAAAATGTTCCTATCTTATAAAGTGAACCAGATACGAAAAAATCTTCTAAACCATCAGCGTTAATATCCCCTTTGGTTATGGTTGAGCCTTCGGTGGAAAAACGATGTGGGAGTAATGATTCAGCGGCAAAATCATTGTATGATTCTTCTATATTTTGATAAGGGAATTCGGAAGTTTGAAAAAATGGCGTTTCAGGTTTAATAAAATTATATTTTGGCAAATTTGATAACTTCTTAATGTTTAAAGTTTGATTGGATTTTACATTTTTCAAAATCTGAAAAGTTCCGTCCGACCAGATTATTTGCAAAGAATCAATTTGTAAATCTTTTCCTAAACCAATATTGATCGAATAATCTTTACTGGATGAATAGCCTTTCGTGACTGCATGATGATAGGTCTGTGTAATATTTCTTTGAAAGACCAATACCTTAGCCCCCAAAGCAAACCTATTTTGTGAATCCTCGGAAAGGCTAATTTTCAAATAGTTTTTCTTAGGAGAAATATTCTCTAAAATTTCCGCTTTTTCGTCTATGTTGTTGGTGATTAAATCTAAATCTCCATCATTATCCAAATCTGAGTATGCTGCTCCATTGGTGAACGAAGGCAAATTATCATCAATATTATCTGAAATATCTTCAAATTTTAGCCCTCGTGTATTTCTGAAAAGTCGATTTTTAGTTTTGTATTCGGCTTGTTTTTTGGCAGTTTCTTTAATGATTTTATCAGCGTCGTATAATTGCATTTGCTGACCTAATTTGGCATTATCAGTAATAAAATCCATGTCGGTAATATCATGCCTATAACCATTCGTGATAAATAAATCCTTCCAACCGTCATTATCAAAATCAGCGAGTAAAGGCGACCAACTCCAATCAGTGGCATTCACGCCCACCATCATAGCGATTTCAGAAAATGGTAGCCCTCCACCATTATTTAATTGCAGGGTATTTCTCATATATTGAGGATTGTATCCTCTTTGCAACACCATTTCAAAGGCTTCGTTTGAGAGCGTTCCAGCCATTTTTTTACGTTGTTCATTGGTGCTTGGCATCATATCAGCAACAAAAATATCTTGCCATCCGTCATTATTGAAATCAGCAATATCGTTTCCCATCGAAAAATGACTTGTGTGAGCTAAAACAGACTTGGATTTTTCAGTAAATCGTAACGACGAACCGTAACCCACCCTATCATTGAAATAGATTAAATCATTGGCTAAAAAATCATTAGAAATATACAAATCTTCCCAACCATCATTATCAAAATCGCCAACGCCAAGCCCAAGTCCCCAACCGTCGTCGATGATGCCCGCTTGCGTATGTATTTCAGTAAATTTGCCATGATCATTTCTATAAAAAGCATCATTGGCATTACTGTTTCCGTCTAATTCACGATTTTCATTAATACGATTGGGTTGTCGATCTTCGTTGGTGGCATTCAATACGTAAAGGTCTAAATCTCCATCTTTATCATAATCAAAAAATGCGGCTTGACTGCTCCATCCTTCATTGGCAATTCCGTATTTCTCGGCTTGCTCAGTAAAAGTTCCAGACCACTTCCCTCCTTTCAAACCATCATTTACAAACAATAAATTTCTACGCTCTTTTGCTGGACAATTACCTGATTTACAGACATATATGTCTAAAAAACCATCAGCATTTATATCTACGAAAGTTACGCCCGTACACCATCCTTTGGTTTGAACATTTGCAGTTTTAGTAATATTTTCGAAGTGTAGTTCTCTTTTATTCAAGTATAATTCACAAGTCCCTTGATTGCTGGTAAAGAAAATATCGGGAAAACCATCATTGTTTATATCACCAATTCCCACGCCGCCGCCATTGTAGAGATATGAGTAATCAATCATATTATACTGGTCATTCTCAGTAATGGTGTTAGTAAAAGTAATTCCAGAGGTTTCAAATGGGATTTTTTTGAACCATTTTTGCTCCTCTTTTTTGCA
>JAYVIV010000082.1:0-9415 GCA_043769985.1 Arcicella sp. | reverse complement strand
ACGCTTTTATTGGCAATTATTTTCTTGCAAATTCCCCTTGATATTGTTTTTTGGATGTATTCAATCGTTTCTATTTTGTATATTTTATTTTGGTTTAGCGTATGTTTTTGGGTGGCTTCTTTGCATAAAAGTTCTAATTTTAATGCGGTGCTTTTGCTCACCATTTGGATATTGCTCATCATTATTTTACCTGCTTCAATGAATAATTATTTAGTCAATAAATACCCAACACCCGAAGCCTTAGAAACTACCCTCAAACAAAGAAAAGGCTACCACGAAAAATGGGATATGGATAAACAACCAACGGTTGATAAATTTTTCGTTCACTATCCACAATTCAAGAAGTTCAAAATGCCAGAAGGAGACTTTAATTGGCTCTGGTACTATGCCATGCAACAAATGGGCGATGATGAATCCGCAAAACACTCGAAGGAATTACGAGAAAAATTAGAAAAAAGAAATGAAGTAAGTGCCAATATTGCCCAATTTATTCCAACGCTTCACCTACAAATTCAATTGAATGAAATGTCAAAATCTGGTTTTAAAAATCAGTTATTTTTCATGGATGAAATGGGCAAATTCCACGAAAAAATAAGATTGTATTCCTACCCAAAAATATTCAGTGAAGCTCCTGTGAGTGCTGAGAATTGGGACAACATCAAAATGCAGATTTCTATTGATGAAAGTTCAGTAAACTACCCAAAAGTATTTTTGCCGATTTTGGCTTTTGTTGGATTTTTTATGGGCTTGGGTTGGTTAAATTTTAGGAGGAATTTATAGAAATAGATGAGTGAGTAAATTAAAACATAACAGATTAATTTATCTGTTCCTTAAAATCTATACCCTTACATATATTCTCTATTTTATCGCCTTCACCATTCTATCTTTCCCAAACATATCCTTCACCACTTCCACATACCGAAAACCTTGATTCCAGAATAATTCAGCCGTTTCTAAACCAAAAGCCTGATTGATTTCTACAACGCATAAACCCTTGTCAATCAGATTCTTAGAGGCAAACTCCGCAATGGCTTTGTAGAAAATCAAAGGGTCAGAATCTTCCACAAAAAGAGCTAAATGCGGTTCATAATCTAAAACATTTTGTTGCATCTCCAGCTTTTCGGCGTTCATTACGTAGGGTGGATTGCTGACAATCACGGTAAACGGTGAACGGTGAATGGTGAACGGTTTAAGAAAATCTACTTTTTCGAAAATTACATTCGCCTCGTTCAATTCAGCATTTTTTTTTGCTACTTTCAACGCATTTTCTGAAATGTCATACGCATAAACTTGAGAATTTGGCAATTCGCAAGCAAGAGAAATCGCAATACAACCTGAGCCAGTCCCAATATCTAAAATAACAGCCCCCCGAAGCGTCGGTTGCCCCGCCCACGATGGGGAAGCCAGTACACGAACTTTGGACTCGAAAGCTCCCCCATCGGGGGCGGGGGGGGCTAACACCAACTGAACCAACTCTTCCGTCTCTGGTCGTGGAATTAATGTATCAGGTGTAACCTTAAATGTTCTACCATAAAATTCTGTTTCTCCGATAATATACTGAACGGGTTCATAAGCCTTTATTCTTTGAATAATATCCTGAAAATCAAATGATTGACTTATGGAATTATCCAATAAAATATCTGTTTTTGAAAGGTTTAAGTAATGTTCTAATAATAAATAAACAATGGATTTTGCTTCGTTTTCTTCATAAACGGAGGTAATTTCGGAGACTAAATGATTGAAAAGTGTTTTTGGAGAAGTTGTGAGGGTCATATATTAATTGAATAATTACAAAATTACATGATAAATACGCAATTTATGCAACGAGGGTTGCTACTCGCAAAATTAGGGGCTGGAATGGTTTCTCCAAATCCAATGGTGGGTTGTGTGATTGTGCATGAGGGAAAAATTATTGGCGAAGGTTATCATCAAAAATACGGTGAAGCTCATGCCGAAGTTAATGCCATTAATAGTGTTTTAGACAAGTCATTGCTCTCAGCATCAACCGTTTACGTTACGCTTGAGCCTTGTTCTCATTTTGGAAAAACGCCTCCTTGTGCAGATTTACTCATAAAACATCAAGTTAAAAAAGTAGTGGTTTGTAATTTTGACCCACATCCATTAGTGGCTGGAAAAGGAATTCAGAAACTTCGTCAGGCTGGAATTGAGGTTGAAGTTGGATTATTGGAAGAGGAGGGAAGGGAATTGAACAAACGATTTTTTACTTACATTGAAAAAAAACGTCCTTATGTAATCCTAAAATGGGCGGAATCTGACGATGGATTTATTGCCAAGAAAAACTACGAAGCCATACAGATTTCAAACTTATTATCCAGAAGATTTGTCCATAAAATGCGGGCAGAGGAGGATGCAATTATGGTGGGAACGAACACGGTAAAATACGATAATCCAACATTAAATACTCGTTTTTGGACGGGCAAAAATGCCGTTAGAGTGTTGATTGACAAGGATTTATCATTGCCTGAAAACTTGCATATTTTTGATAATTCACAAAAAACTATTTGTTACACTACCGTAGTTCGAAGTAGCACTTCGAGAAGCGTCCCCGAAAACACTACGGAAGTCGTCCTTCAAAAGGACGACTTCCGTTCGATTAACGAGTTAGTTCTTGAAGATTTATATCAACGAAAAATACAATCCATCCTCATTGAGGGAGGAACAATTCTGTTGCAAAGTTTTATTGATTTAGGACTTTGGGATGAAGCATTTAGACTGAAAAGTAAAGTAGTTTTAGAAGATGGAATCAAAGCTCCTAAAATTGAAGGAAGAGAAGTTTTGAGGGAAAATTTAGGAGATAATTTATTGGTAAAATATACCTCGTTTTAGTAGAAAGAAAAGGCTCGTTTTTATGAAAACGAGCCTTTTCTTTGTGTTAGAAAAATCACCCTGTCTTTACGGTATCAATAAAGCATTTCACCTTTTCAGGGTCAGTATCAGGATATACGCCATGCCCTAAATTGGCTATGTATTGATGATTCCCAAACTGTTGCATCATATTGCGAGTCTGTTTTTTAATTTCGTCAAACGTTCCGTATAACACACATGGGTCAAGATTTCCTTGTAAAGTCTTTGAATTACCGATCAATTTTCTTGATTCGGCGATGTCCATATTCCAGTCTAAACCAATCGTTTCGCAATTCAATTTTCCCATCTCTTCACGAGCAAAAAATGCTCCTTTGGCAAAAACCGTCACGGGTACTTCCGTGATGGCATCACAAATTTGGGCAATGTATGGCAATGAATAAATGCGGTATTGTTCAGGGGAAAGAATGCCCGCCCAAGAGTCGAAAATCTGCACTAAATTAGCCCCGGATGCAATTTGAGCTTTTAAATAGGCGATGGTTGTGTCGGTTATTTTCTGCAAAAGTGCGTGTGAAAGTTCGGGTTCTGTGTAAAGATATTTTTTGGCTTTCGAGAAAGTTTTTGAGCCACGACCTTCAATCATATAGCACAACAAAGTGAACGGAGCCCCTGCAAAACCAATCAACGGCACACGTCCATTCAATTCACGTTTCACAATTTTAATGGCATCCAAAACATACTTTAAATCCTCTTCTGGATTGCTCACACGCAGTTTTTCAACATCAGCCATTGTTGTAATGACATTTGGGAAAACGGGTCCAGATTTCTCTTCCATAATGTATGGCAAACCCATTGCTTCGGGAACAACCAAAATATCCGAGAAAATAATAGCTGCATCAACGCCCAAAATATCAACGGGTTGGAGTGTGACCTCAGCCGCTAATTCGGGATTGGTTGCCAACTGAATAAAGCTACCCGCTTTTTCTCGCACGGCACGATATTCTGGTAAAATTCTCCCTGCCTGACGCATCACCCACACGGGAATGCGTTCCACTTGCTCGCCTCGGGCGGCACGTAATAATAAATCGTTTTGTAATATTTCCATGTACCAAATAAAAGTAGCTACAAAGATACGATTGAATGATGAGAATGAATTTGAATTCAAGCAATCAAAAATAAAAAAGCTCAATTTCCAAGTATTTCTTACTTGAAAATTGAGCTTTTTTATCTGAAAATCTCTCCAACATCAATCCACCAATACTTTCTCTTTCTTTTTCCCCAAAAACGGCAACCAACTATCTTCAATACTTCCCCCAAAATCACGCAAAAACATCACGAATGATGGTTTGTAAGGTTTTATTTTTAAGTGCATTTGTGCTTCCTCGGGCGTTTGGTCGCCTTTGCGAGAATTGCATCTTTTGCACGCCGTTGTCAAATTATCCCACGAAGTTCGTCCTCCTCTTGACTTTGGCATCACGTGGTCGAGGGTTAAATCCTCCGTTTTTCCGCAATACTGACAACTACTGCTATCTCGCCTAAAAATGTTTTGTCTCGATAACATCACGCCTTTATAGGGCAAGTAAACATAACGGTGCAAACGAATCACGGAAGGCATCGGGAAAGACTGCGAAATGGAATGCAATTGCTCAGTGGCAGACTCTGCCACCAAATCAGCTTTTTTCAAAAAGACCAAAAGAAATGCTTTGGGAATAGAACAAACCGTTAATGCACTGTAATCTTGATTCAATATTAAAACTTTCCGACCCATAATCCTGTAATGTTTAAAAATGTCCGTTATTTGTCAATCATTATTTGATATTTATTTACTAAACTAAATTACTGATAAATGTTATAGAAATAACGCAAGCCTAAACATTTTTGTTTTACTTAATCTTTTGTTAATCAGAAGTTTATTGTGAACTTACTGAAAATTCAAAAACAAACTTATGACCTCACAATATTTTAATCAAGATCATCAACTTTTCCGTCAATCGGTTCGTCAATTTATCGAAAAAGAAGTAGTCCCCAACGCTGAGAAATGGGAAACTGAACGTCAAATTCCAAAGTCTATTTTCCAGAAAATGGGAGATTTAGGTTATTTAGGGATTAATTTTTCAGAAGAATACGGCGGAACAAATGCCGATTTGTGGTATTCAGTCGTGTTTTTGGAAGAAATTGCCCGTTCCACCATGGGCGGATTTTCAACAGCTGTCAGCGTTCATCAATACATGGCAATCAATCATATTGCAAAAATTGGCAGTCCATTTTTAAAAGAAAAATATTTAGTTCCAGCCATTGCGGGCGAAAAAATTGCGGCTTTGGGAATTTCAGAACCCAATGCAGGTTCAGACGTTTCTGCCATCTTGACCACGGCAGTTCGAGACGGTGATGATTACGTAATTAACGGTTCAAAAACTTTCATCACCAACGGCACTTACGGGGATTTTATTACGCTAACTTGCAAAACTAATACCTTGGCAGGGGCAAATGGGGTGAGCTTAATCGTAGTAGATTTAAACGCAGAGGGCATTTCTCGTACCAAATTGAACAAAATGGGTTGGCACAGTTCCGATACTGCCGAAATCAGTTTCGATAATGTGCGTGTACCCGTAACGCACCTAATCGGACAAGAAAATGCGGGTTTTTATTACCTCATGGAAAGTTTGCAATTAGAGCGTTTGGTTGCATCCGTGATGGCAGTGGCTGGTTCAGAATTGAGTTTGGAATTAACGATTCAATACCTCCACGAAAGAGAAACTTTTGGTCGTCCAATTGCCAAATATCAAGCCATTCGTCATAAAATTGCTGAGATGGCAACCGAGGTGGACATTGCCCGAGAGTTTGTATATTCAACCTGTTGGAAATTTACGCAGGGCGAAGTGATGGTAAAAGAATGCTCAATGGCAAAACTTTTCACTTCTGAACTTGCTAAACGAGTTGCAGATGGCTGTTTGCAGTTTTTCGGAGGATTTGGATATATTGAAGACTACCCAATTTGCCGAATTTATCGTGATGCTCGTGTAGGCACAATTGCAGGGGGAACTTCGGAAATTATGAAGGAAATTATTAGTAAAATTGTAGTGGACGGTGCGGCTTATCAGAAGGTTTATTAAAAACTCAAAAAAGGCTTTCCAAATGATTCGAGAAGCCTTTTTGTTTGAAATTTTTCTAAATCTTTAATCCCTACTAAGTTGAATGCTTAGTAGGGATTCTTTCCAAGTTGATTCTATTTCCAAAATGCTTTAAACAGCTTTTTCCTTCCTTCCTTGGTGAACAATAACTGGAAGAATAGAAAAGGATTTACTTGTTTTTTGGGTTTGAAAATGATGTTTTCCATGTGAATTAAAGATTCAAGTTATGATTAATTAGTTAATAGGAATTATAGATAAACATAAATTTTCTTCAGAAATATACCACACAAACATATATGTGAATATTATAGTTCAATAAATCATCTCACTCTACCATCACCATCACAAGTATTTACGCATCTATTCAAATAATTAATAGACCACGGATTTTGCGGATGTTACGGATTTACACTGATTTTTTTAACGGAACTATGTACTTAAAAATGCAACTTGCAAATTTGACCTAAATTGCCCGTCAGCGGTTTTTCATTAATAAGTATATAATTCCGTTTTTTAATTTCATCAGGGTAAATCCGTAATATTTTAGTGCTGATTTAATGATTCACTCACGCTCTCTCAAAAACCACCGCTGTCCAATTATTTTTCTCTTCCATTTTTGTTTTCACCAATCCCACTGATTTTGCAACCTCCTCAATGTCCTCAATATCATGAACATAAAAGCCACTCACCACCAAAATTGAAGGGGAAGGTTTCATGAATTCTACGTATTTTGGAATATCACGCATGAGAATATTGCGGTTAATATTCGCCAAAACAATATCGTATTTTTCGGCAGGTTCATCCTCAATGGTTCCTTGACGAATGGTAATATTCTCACAATCATTTAATTGGCAATTTTCACGAGAATTCTCGGCTGCCCATTCTTCAATATCAAATCCTGCCACTTCTGATGCTCCTAATTTAGAAGCAAAAATGGCTAAAATACCCGTTCCACAGCCCACATCAAGCACTTTTTTGTTTTGATGGTCAATATCAATCTGCAAACTCAACACCATTGAAGTGGTTTCATGGTGTCCCGTTCCGAATGACATTTTTGGATTAATCAACAACTCATAAGCCACATTCGGGTCGGGTTCGTGGAAATTTGCCCGTACTCGCACACGCCCATCAGCTGCTACGATTGGTTCATAGTTTTTCTCCCATTCTTCGTTCCAGTTCTTTTTTTCTAAGGTTTTGTAAGAATAACTAATCGGAGTCATACCCAGATATCGCTCCATGATTTCATCCACGGCATTTTCTGAAAAAATATCTTCGGTGATGTAAGCATTCAAAGAATCTGATTCTTCGGTGAAAGTTTCGTAACCAATTTCACCCAATTCTGCCATGAAAATATCCGAAAATTCAGGGTTGATGTTTAGTTTTAATTCTATATAATTCATGGTTGATTTTATGGTTTTTATTATACTTGAATTATTGGACTAACGCAGGCTGGGTTCAAAACCCAGCCTGCGTTTCTATAAATCACAATAAATCTATTTTATTTATTATTCTTGATAATCAGCACTTTACAAAACAGCCGTAAATTCAATCTCTACCATGTATTCGGGAGCAACCAATTTACTGATTTCATAGATTCCTGTGGTTGGTTTAATATCTTTGAAATACGCTCCGTGGGCTTTTGCGATGTTATCAAACTGAGAAATATCGGTGGTGAAAATTCTCGTTCTCACCACATCATTTATACTTGCACCAGCTTCTTCCAGCACTTTGGCAATGCGTTCGATTATATTATTTGTTTGAGCATAAGCATCATCGGCTTTCACTTTTTCACCGTCCACAATGGCAACTGTGCCTGAAACCTCAATAATATTTCCAATTCTGACGGCTCGGCAATAGCCCATTTTTTCTTCCCAGGGCGAACCTGTAAGTATGTTTTGTCTTGACATTTTTAAAATTATTTGATTATGCCGTAAAGATAAGCCACAGAAAAATCTAAACGAATTCTAATGTCATAATCTCTTAAAAGCTCAATCCTTTCTTGTATTTTTGATTTATGACTATTCGTGCAAGACTTACACTTCTCTTTTCAGGCATCGTTTCCACTTTGCTCATTATTTTTTGTATTGTTATATTCCTTGAAAGTGAGTATAATCGACAAGAAGAGTTCAATAATCGATTGCGAGAGGAGGCCTTGACATCGGCTGATATTCTATTTGGGAAAGAAGAAATTAGCCCTGCTTTATTGAAACTGTTGGATAAAAATCAAATGACGGTTTTAGCTCAGGAAGAAATCGTAGTTTATAATAGTAAAAATAAGTTGGTGTATGAAAGTGGAACGGATTACTTAACAGTTCAACCTGAAATATTTAATCAAATTCGCAAAGAAAGAGAAGTCTCATTTCAACAAGGAGATCATGAAGTTTTGGGTTTAGTTTATAATAATGGGAAAGAAAATTTAGTAATTATTGCCTCAGCTTTGGATAAATACGGACGTAGCGAACAGAAAAATCTTGGTCTGATACTCACCATTGGCGGTTTTTTGATGGTTGGGATTGTGTTTGTGGCGGGATGGTTTTTTGCGGGTAAATCATTGACTCCTATTCAAAAAATCATTAAAAGTGTGGATAAAATTGGGGGTGCATCACAACTTGATTTACGGCTCGACGAAGGTAATCAAACCGATGAAATTGCTCAACTTGCTCAACGATTTAATAAGATGCTCAACCGTCTGGAAAAATCGTTCAAACTTCAACGTTCATTTGTTTCACACGCCTCACATGAATTACGTACTCCCCTGACTGCCATCACAGGGCAAATTCAAGTTTCACTTTTGGCAAATGATAATCCAGAAGAATTGAAATTAATGATTCAATCGGTTTTGGAGGATGTTCAGCAACTTAATCGCTTGACTAACAATCTTTTAGATATGACAAGTATTGATTCGGACGATTCCAAAACTAATTTTAAAAAGGTAAATATTGCTGAAATAGCCTGGCAAGTCCGAGATGTTTTATTAAGGAAAAATAGTGATTACGAAGCGATTATTCAATTAGATGAAAAATCCAACTCGTTGCCCGAAGTGAATGGAAATGAAGCATTATTGTACACCGCTTTCTTGAATTTAATGGAAAATGGTATTAAGTTTTCTTCAAATCAGTTGGTGAAAGTAGGTTTCAAAATTAATTCTAATGTTATCGTTATTACCTTTCAAAATGGAGGTTCTGTCATTCCTACCAATGAAATGAGTACTATTTTTGAGTCGTTTAGACGTGGTTCAAATGCTCGGAATACTAAAGGACACGGCGTTGGATTATCATTAACACAAAAAATCATTAATCTTCACGAAGGGAAAATATCTGTGCAATCGTCTGAAAATGAGGGAACAACTTTTACGGTAATCCTTCCCCAAAAATAATTTCTTAGGGATGGGTAAATAATAAGTTGTAATGGTTGTTATGAATTATTTTGTTGATAGTTTGATGGCATTTTGAGGGGAATAG
>JAYVIV010000081.1:0-61347 GCA_043769985.1 Arcicella sp. | reverse complement strand
AAACCGCAATTTAGCATCGCTAAATGAGGATTTTAGTAACGAAGAATCATTCAAAAAGGACGAGTAGAGATGGATAAGTTATTTAATTTCAGTTCCTTAGTGACTCTTCCCGTATTTTTTCATCATCGAATCCAACGAATCATAGTAGTCTTGTAATATTTTGACATTGATTTCGGGAGATTCTATGTCGGGAATTGTGATGGGCATTTCGGAAATAAACTTTGATAGTTCAGGATATTTCTCCCGAATTATCAACGTTATTTTTAAAATATCAGCATTAAGTTGTGATTCTGTTTTCATGTATTTTTAAATTTTAAAGCACGCAAGTATTCTCGTAAATAAAATGAATGGCACTGATGGCTTGTGCTTTATACCGTTTATCCAATTCAATATAGGTTTTTCCTTTTCTGTTTTTTATCATATAATTGCCTGATTTAGAAGACTTAACGATAGTGTAATGTTGCGGTACTGCGTTACATAAATACAACAATTTACCGTCTTTTGCCACATCTCCAAGAATGCTGCCCGTAGAATCCACCGTAATTCCTGAGTCCTCAACTTTTGAAATAGACTTGCCGTTTTGGTCGAAACCTCCTTCCGAGGTAAGATTTCCTAAATACCTATCCCTGTTCATGACCTTTCCATCGGAATGAATAATTACAGGTATTTTCTGAGCAAAATTTCCCGTTTGATACATAAAAAAGAATGCGATTATAAACAATAATTTTTTCATTAGAAAGTTGGTTTTAGAGATTTATTAATTAATGAAAGCTATCCATTATTTCCTAAAAGTGAGCAGAGGAATATCACCCGTTTGTACAAAATGCTCCGTGATACTTCGGTCGAAAACTTTACTTAAAAAAGACCTGTGATGAACCCCCAAGGCTAAAACATCAGGTTTGTGCGTTCTGACGTAGGTTTTCAATCCTTCAAAAACTTCCTGTCGGTTGATATTTTTGATGGATACATCGTCTTCATCCACAAATTCATGATTAAATTCAGACACGATTTCCTTGACGGTTCGGTTGGAAATCGGTTCATAATAATCGTGAATATGAATCACTTTGCAGGTTGCTCCCAGAGGTCTGGCAATTTCCAAAACTTTATGAGTTGCCAAAAGGTCATCTTCCTTAAAATCAGCGGCATACATAAACATTTTGGGGTAATTCAAAGGGGCATTTTCAGGGATAACCCAAACGGGGCATTCAGCCGATTCGAGTACATTTTGGGCGTTTGTTCCAAGCCATTTATCAAGCATATTTGAAACCCCTTTTGTCCCCATCATAATCAAATCAACGTTTTCTGATTCAGCAATTTTTACGATGCTGTCCGAGGTTTGACCATAGTCGGTCATCTCACTTACTTTATTATGAGATATTCCAGTTGACTTGATTAAGCCTCTGGCAAACTCCTGTAATCTCTCCTCGGAAGCTTCTTTACTGATTTTTAGAAACCCGTCCACGTCATACGAAATTTGATATTCAGTTGCCATTGGTATTGAATATACGTTGAGCAAAACGATGTGTGCGTTCATCCCTCGTGCAATCATTCCTGCGTATAGCGAGGCGTGAACGGCATTTTTACTAAAATCGGTTGGAAATAATATCTTTATCATATTTGAGTTGTTACATGGTTTCCAAAACTTCATTTTCGTTTTCAACTATGTCTATTTTCAAGTCTTCGAAACCTATATTTGTCAATTCTACTTCACAAATAATGGAAATTTCATCAGAGACCATAACGCCGCCAGCTTCAATGGTTGTATTCCAAACTAATCCCCAATCGCTTCTTTTTATTTTGCCAGTAATGCAAAAACCTGCTTTTTCATTTGTCCAAGGGTCTTTAATTATGCCACCGAATTCGACCTCTAATTTTATGTTTTGAGTGATGCCAATCATCGTTAATTCTCCCCATAATTCATGAATTCCATCGTCATTAGCTTTTCCGATAGTATTTGCCATGAAGGTTATTTCCTTATGTTTTTCAACATCAAAAAAGTCAGCACTTTTCAAATGTTCATCCCGTTTTGAATTCCCTGTTTCGATGGAGGCAGGGTCAATCCAAAAATCAATTTCAGCCGTTGAGAAATCTCTACCTGTTGTATAAATACTGCCGTCAAAGGTTTTAAATGAGCCTTTTATATTTGAAATCATCAGGTGTTTAACCTTAAAACCGATTTCTGTATGAGCTTGGTCGATTGACCATTTTATCTGATTGTTCATTGTTTTTTTATTTAGAATTAACAAAAACGAGAGAAACCCCTTTCTCTCGTTTTGTACTCGAACAACTTACTAAATATCTTTTGTACGTGTAACCCGCAATTTTTATTATTTCTCGCTCACAAAACCTTCTTTAACCATTTCATTAAAAACAGCTTTCCCGATTTCGTTGGTCATTTTTTCAACGCCGCTTGGGTCGGTAGTTTTTGTAATTCCAGTCCAAATAATTTTGTCCTCTTTTATGGAAAATACATTCGTTTCGACCGTATAAGTTTTTGTGGTTAAATAATAGCCAGGATTAGAATAGTAGCCCCAATTCCTAAAATAATAGCTACTAAAATTATTGTAGTAAGCTGGATATCTGGAAATATTTCCACGAGAATATACGTCCTCTTTATCCACATCCAACAACCTCATGGTGACGGCACCATCGAAACCATCATTTTTGATTTTCTCTCGGATGGCTTCCTCATTTTTCGTGCTAATATTTTTGTCCAAATAATCATAAGAAGCCACCCCTTTTCCATAGAAATAGCTCACCATTTGGTCTTCGGCTTTTCGGCGACTTGTTTCATTTTGAAATAGAGCAACGACCAATACTTTGTTCAATTTATTGAGGCTAATTTCCTTGTTGGGTTCTCGCCAAGTGCTGGTTATTTTGGTTGAACTACACGCTGAAACAGTTAATATCGTAAAAATTGAAGTGATAATAGTTGAAATTTTCATGTTTAGATTTTATTAAAAATTGATTCTTACAAAGTTGTAGCGTTTTGATAGTCAAAGTGTTATATAATTATTGTAAATGTTTACAAAATTCACTGATTTGTGGGTATGATAAATTTTCAAATATAAAGACGTACTACTCGAATGTCGTTTTCAGAGATTTGGTAAACAATCGGGCTTGAATAGCCCTATGATGTTTACTATAATTTTCGGAACTATATACTTATTAATGCACCTCATCCTAAATGCTTCACCTTGAAGGGAAGGACTTTCTTAACGAGTGCTGGCAAATAAGCTATTCTGGATAGGATGGTTTTCTGTATAATCCTATTTTCTTCTATCCCAATTTTTACTTCATTTTTGTATCCATTCTTGAACGTTATCTGAAAAAATCCAATGATTATAAATACCAAAATAAACACATTTGCAAAAGTGCCAAACTTTGCATTTTGTCAATTAACCATGATGAGAATTTGGAATAATAATTCCAACTTTATTTTTTCACATAAACCCGATTCCTCCATTTCACCAATTCAATCCAAATGACTGAAACAAACCCAACCAAAGTGCTAATACAGAGTTGAGCAAAATTTAGGTATTCAAATGCAAAGAAATTTGCGAAAGAGTGAACATAAATAAGTAATCCAGTAATGGCAATAGTGACTCCAATAACTACTAAAACCAAGTCGTTTTTATACTTCATGGTTGTAAAAATGGAGTAATAAAACGAACGATTTACTAAGGTTAAAAATACATTGGCGGTTATTAAGGTGACAAATACCATTGATCTTGTAAGTTGCTCATTATAAGTGTGTTGTATGGAATACTGATACATAAACAGTGTTCCAGCCGTGATGAATAATCCTTGCAAAATGCTCGTTGAAAGCTCCTTCCAACTGAAAAAGGTACTCGAAAAAGGACGGGGCGGCTGAGTCATGGTATTCTTTTCCATCGGTTCATTTTCATAGACGATTGAGCAAGTTGGACCCATCACTAATTCTAAGAAAATGATGTGCAAGGGTGAAAAAATGTTAGGGTAAATCCAACCCAAAGCCAAAGGAATAAAGACCGTCAGAATGATGGGAACGTGAATGGAAATGATAAACTGAATTGCTTTTTTTAAGTTCGTATAAATCCTTCTTCCCATGCCAACCGCATCCACCATTTTGGATAAATCATCATTCATTAAAACCAACGAAGCGGCTTCTTTGGCAATTTCGGTGCCTTTTTTGCCCATGGCAATGCCTATGTGAGCGGCTTTGAGGGCAGGGCCGTCATTTACGCCATCGCCTGTCATGGCAACAATTTGATTTTGGGCTTTCAAGGCGTTAATAATTTTCAATTTGGCATCGGGAAACATTCGGGTAAAAATTTGAGTATCTATTACGGTCTTTTTCAAATCTGAATCAGATAATTTCATCAATTCATCGCCTGAAATTGAATTTTCAAAACCTATAAATCCTACCTCCTTGGCAATAGATTTTGTGGTTTCGGCATTATCTCCCGTAATGATTTTAACGGTAATTCCAGCCTTGTAAAAATGATTTAGAACGGTGTGAATATTTTTCTTGGGTGGATCATAAAAAGCCACAATTCCTTTGAAAACGAAAGGTAATTCTTGTTGTGTTTTTGGAAAATTATTCCCAGAAAAACTGGATTCCGCCACGCCAAGTATTCGATAACCATCTGATGCTAAGATATTCACAGACTCATGAATTTGTTGAATCTCGGAAGGAGATAAATTGCAAACCTTAATCAAAGCCTCAACTGCCCCTTTTGTTGCCACGATTCTATGTCCAGATTTATCCTCAAAAATATGGGTCATCATCGGTGGAGTTCCGCCTAACGGATATTCATGATTTAGGGAATATTGTAGTCTTTCATTGGTTGGAAACGCTTTTGTGTAGGCATTGTGCAAGGCAATTTCCATGGGGTCGAAGGGTATAGGTTCACTCGCCCACATGGCAATCCTAATGAGATTTTTTTCATCATCATTTACAACGTTTTCTGCCTCTGAAATTGAATCAGTTTTAAGAACAAATAACTTCGCTAAGGTCATTTTATTCTGCGTAATTGTTCCCGTTTTATCGGTACAAATCACGGTGGCAGAACCCAACGTTTCAACGGTTTTCATTTGTTTTACCACAATCCCCTTTTTCATCATTCGCCAAGCTCCCAGAGCCATGAAAGTGGTGAAAGCCACGGGAATTTCTTGCGGTAAAATGCTCATGGCAAGGGTAAGAGCTTTGAGTAAACTATCCATCAGCTCATGAGAATGGAAATAATTTATACCCCAAACTACAAAAAACACAGCAACTCCAATGAGTGCCATGTTTTTTACAAAAGTGCCAATCTGTAATTCTAAAGGAGTTTTTTCTTCTTTTATGCCTTGAAGACTTTTACCAATTTTACCTAATTTGGTTTCAATCCCGATAGCGGTGATGGTGGCAATGGCTAATCCTGTGGCAACCGCTGTACCTTGAAAAATGGTATTATCCGTACTATTTTTATCTTTTTCAACAGCAAAGGATTCGCCCGTGAGAATGGACTCATTTACGGAGAAATCGTTAGAATGTACAATAATTCCATCGGCAGCAATGGAAGTTCCTTCTTCCACCAATAAACTATCGCCCTTCACCAAATCCTCACTTTTAATTTCAACCATATTCCCTGCCCTAATCACCCTTGATTTAGGTTGTGAAAGATCTTGCAATTTCTTTAAAGCGTTCTTACTTCGAGAGTCTTGATACATTGAAATTCCTGAAACCAAGAAAATTGCCGAAACCATAAAAATACCATTGCCTGTTTCTCCACTCACAAAATATATCAGCGATGCAACCAATAATAAAACTACCATTGGGTCTTTCAAAAACCCTTTCATAGCTTCCCAAAAAGTATTTTCGTGTTGATAATCTACGGCATTTTTGCCATATTTTTCCCTTGAAGTACGCACTTCTTCTGGAGATAAACCTTGGATATGGAAGTTATTTGTAGGCATGATAATCGTTGAAGGTAAAGATTACATTTTACTAAAATCGGTTGGAAAAAGGAAAGTTCTCACTTTTTTATTTTGAAGGTTAATTGACTTTTATAAAACAATAAACGTTCTCCAAAAATGAAGAACGTTATATAAACACCTAACCACTATTAAAAACTATATTTATTTTTTCCACTATCTCACGATTTAGATTTTTAGAGGTAACATAATGATGTAAATTTGAGACTTTAACTTTGTAATACTTTTACATAATTATAGAAAATATTTACATAATTTACTGATTTGGACATTTTATTAAAAAACTTTTTTTGAGTGTTTTCTATCCAATGTAATACGAATCTTTTATGAAGTTTAGTGTTCTCCCGAAGTTCATTTAAGGAGTGCTTCAAAAAGTGTGGGGCAAAATATTCATGATGTATTTAACTAAAAATTGTTGAGAACAAATGCTATCTTAACATGATACTTTGAAAAAAGCATTTAATTGCCCCATACTTTTTGAGGCACCCCAAAGCTACAACTAAAAAAATACTACTGCATATTCATTTTCTAACGGAAGACCCACGAACAATGAGTTCTGTCAATAATTGGTGTCTTTCGTTTATAATTATATTTTCTTCTAATGCTTTAATTAATAAAGTTGCTGACAATTTTCCCATCTCCCCAATTGGTTGAGCAATCGTAGTTAATTGAGGTTCTATAATTGATGAAACAGGGTCGTTACTGAAACCTACTACGCCTAATTCTTCTGGAATTCTTATTCCTTGATTTTTTGCTAAAATCATCACTTCAATTGCAGTGGGGTCATTTATGGCAAAAATTGCATCGGGAGGATTGGGTAATTTTAATAAGTGATTAGCATAGATTCTTGCCTTTTCTTCGGTCAAATCAAACTCAATAATTAATTCATTATCAACTTGTAAATTATGCTTTTGTAAGGCATCTAAATATCCTTGTTTGCGATTTTTACTCAAAGCTAATGAACTGGGACCCGCCATGTGGCCAATCCTTTTGTAGCCCTGTTCAATCAAATGTTCTACGGCAATAAACGCCCCATAGTAATCATCTACCACCACTTGCGGAGTTTCTAATTCTGGACAAACTCTATTGAAAAATATCAGTGGGACTTCCTTTCGCATGATTGTTCGGAAATGGTCAAAATTATTGGTTTGACTGGTTACAGAAACCAAAAAACCATCTACTCGGCTACTCATCAAGGCTTTTACATTGGCAACCTCGGTTTCATAGCACTCATCCGACTGACAAATCACTACATTATAACCCGCTTTTGATAGCACCGATTGAGCTCCAATAATGAATGCTGGGAAAAAGTAATGCCTAAATTCTGGTACGATAATTCCTATGGTATTTGTCCGATTTTTCAACAGTCCAGAAGCCAAGGGATTAGGTTCGTACTCTAATTTTTGGGCTAATGCTAAGACCATTTTTCGAGTCCCTTCATGTATATCCGAATGCCCCCGTAAAGCTCTCGAAACTGTTGATTTTGAGATGCCTAATTCGTTTGCTAAATCAATAATTGTGACTTGGTGATGTGGATTCTTAGACTTAGAAATTGGCTCAAATATCGTAAAATGATATTTACAAGATTTGCATAAATACCGCTGTTTACCCCGAATAATTCCAGCCTTTTGAACGAAATCTACTTGCTGACATTTTGTACATTTTATCATTCTGTAATATTATATTTATTGTACTATTTTAATATTTCCCATTTTTTATAAATTTAATCCTTACTCAAAAGTCCTTAATACAAAGATAAGGTTTTTTTATAAATCTACCTATCGGTATCAGTTTTGGGAAAGTTCCCGATAGTTTTTATTGAAAAAATTAAATTATTTCTTATCATATTTAAAATTTTGTTTTAATTTTAAGTAATATCAGCAAATATCATAGGCAAGTAGATTTTAAGGTATTTCTCTGTTATAATTCAAATAATTGCACTATTCTAATTTTTAATAAATTGTCATATGTCAAAAATCTTACAAATTTTAGCCCTAATTGGATTAATCGCAAGTAGTACGATTGCCCAAAATATTAATGTAAAAGGGAAGGTTACGGACTCCAACGGCACTTCCCTCCCAGGCGTTAGTATCATCTTAAAAAATGCTACTCGTGGAACGGTAACAGATAAAGATGGTAATTATACTTTAAGTGAAGTTCCAGCAAAAGGAGAATTGGTTTTTTCATTTATAGGTTATCTTAAAAATGAAATTTCTGTCAGTAATAGAACCATAATTGATGCAATGCTTGAAAATGAAACTACTTCTCTTAGCGAAGTAGTTGTGGTGGGTTATGGTACACAAAGAAAAATAGAAACCACAGGTTCGATTGCCTCTTTAAAGGCGGCCGACTTAACACTCACTCCGATTGCAAACGTAGCACAAGGTTTACAATCTCGGATTTCGGGGGTACAAATAACACAAAATTCTTCTGCCCCAGGCGGTAACGTATCGGTCAGGATTAGAGGTACAAATTCTATAAACGGTTCATCTGAACCTTTGTATGTAATTGATGGGATTCAAGTGACCAATGGTGGTGGAGTGAATGATGTTAGTCCTCTCTCGCAAATAAATCCGAATGATATTGAAAGTGTCGATGTCTTAAAAGATGCTTCGGCATCTGCAATTTATGGTTCAAGGGCAGCCAATGGCGTTGTTTTAATCACTACAAAAAGAGGTAAATCAGGGGTTACAAGGGTTACTTATGAAAATTATTATGGTACGCAAGAAGTAACCAAAAGAATTGAAATGCTGAATGCCAGTGAATTTGCGGCCATCGAAAATGAAACTTTTAAACAGCCCATTTACCCTGACCCTTCTTCGTTGGGACTTGGCAAAAATTATCAGGATTTAATTTTCCGAAAAGCCGCTATTCAAAATCATCAACTAAGCATAGCTGGTGGGTCTGAGAAAACACAATTATCATTGGCTCTTAATTATTTCAACCAAGATGGGGTGATTATTAATTCTAATTTTTCAAGGTATTCTCTTCGAGTTAACCTTGACCATCGGGTAAATAATTGGATGAAAGTTGGAACCAGTTTGCTTTACACCAATTCTTTTAGTGATAGAATTCCAACTGGACAAACGAGTATTGACCAAGGTGCTGTTTCTGGTAGTATTTTAGGAGCGGCTTTGTCTGCCCCGCCAAATTTAATGCCTTACCGTGAAGACGGAACGATATTTCCTTTTGGCGACCAACTTAATGGTCGCTACCGTGAATTTGCCAATCCTTTAGGTTTAGCACAAATCTTAAATAAAACAGCTACCAACAGGCTTTTGAGCAATTTTTATTTAGAATTTACAATAGCAAAAGGACTCACTTATCGTGCCGATGTGAGTGTGATTCAGTCAAGCTCATTGAATGATACTTATACGCCTCGTTCTATTTCTAATATTACTGATTTAGCGAGTGCGGGGGCGGCAGGTAAATTCAATAGTTATGGAACTAATCTCCTGCACGAAAGTATTTTAACCTATCAAACCCGTTTCAAAGATGCACATTCACTGAAATTTACGGGTGTATTTGCTACTCAAAAACAGTTGAGTAATGCCAATTCGATAACGGCAAGTATTTTTCCAAATGATGCCACAACCAATGAAGCTTTGCAATTGGCGACAAATCGTAATGTGTCAAGTAGCCGCAGTGAAAGCCGTTTAGATTCGTATATGGGAAGGATAAATTATGGCTTCAAAGACAAATATTTTCTGGATGTAATTGCCCGTGTGGACGGAGCAAGTCAATTTGGTATCAATAATAAATACGGATTCTTCCCTGCAATTTCTGGTGCGTGGCGACTAATTGAGGAAGATTTCATGAAAACACAGAAATTATTCTCAGACTTTAAAATTCGTGCGAGTTATGGGATTACGGGTAATGCCAACGCCATCGGGGCTTATAATTCCTTGGCTTTGGTGAGTTCTGGAACTGCCAACGATTATCAATTTAATCACATTTATACCACTGGAATTGCCCCAACGGGTATTCCAAATCCAGATTTAAAGTGGGAAAAATCAACACAAATTGACATTGGTTTTGATGCAAGTTTATTGAATAATCGCCTCAATTTGGTGGTTGATTGGTATAATAAGACAACGAATGATTTACTGTTTGTGAAGGCTTTACCGCTTTCTTCGGGTTACGGGACAATTACTGGCAATTTTGCTTCTTTGCAAAATCAAGGATTTGAAATTGCGGCAAATGTAAGAGTTCTTGACTCAAAATTGAAATGGAACGTAAATGGAAATATCACTTTCAACCAAAATAAATTGCTTTCATTGGCGGGTGATATTCAAGAATTTGCTGTCAATAACTTCGGGGTTTTGCGTGTAGGGCAACCTCTGGGTATTTTTAAAACCTATATTTTTGATGGAAATTATCAAACTGGCGAAAGCCTTTTGCCAGGTTCTGACAGTAGAATTGGCGGAACAAAAGTACGTGATGTGAATAAAGATGGCAGGATTTCGGTTGATGATCAGGTAATTACGGGCAATGCAAATCCAGATTTTATCTTCGGTTTTTCAACTGATTTAAAGTATAAAAATTTCGATTTGAACGCATTTTTCTCGGGCGTGCAGGGTAATAAAGTTTATAATTTGATACGCTATACGTTTGAAAATCCTTTGGGTGGAAGAAATCTTTATAAAGGCTTAGTTAATCGTTGGTCGCCAACAAACTCAAATAACGAATATGCAGTGCCATTACAGGGCGGGCGTTTGCCAATTTCAGATAGATTTTTGGAAGATGGTTCATTTATCCGTTGTAAAAATATTACACTCGGTTATACTTTACCGCAAATAAAAGGGATTTCAAATGCTCGTATCTATCTGAGTGCCAATAATTTATTTACAATTACAAATTATACAGGTTTCGACCCAGAGGTAAATTCTTACGGCAATTCCAATACTTTGATTGGTGTTGATAATTTGGTTTACCCAGTCGCAAAATCATATTTGGTAGGTTTGCAGGTAAGTTTTTAGACCCAAGTCACCAGCCCGTAAAAGGGTTAATTAATTCTAAATAATTTTCAGATTATAAAAAATATCCAAAATGAAAATATCTTCATTATTCAAAAAAATATTTCTAATTCTCCCCCTTTGGGGATTGGGGGGCTTCTTTTTGTCATCTTGTAAACTCGACGAAACACCGTATTCTTCCATTTTCACAGAAAGTTTTTATCAAACCTCAGGAGATGCAGAAGTTGCCATTACGGCAGTTTACGGAGGAATTGCAGATTTATACAATGGCCCAGCCCCTTTGATGAACTCCGATTTTAGTGCAGACCAAGTATATCCTCGTGCAGTGGTTGCCCGAAATACATATACATTATTCACTTATGATGCTGCCTATTCTGCGGCAGTAAGTTTCAATCGTGCATTTGAATCACCCATTTTTACGTGGACTTCGTGTTATCGTGGTATAGAAAAAGCAAATTGGGTTATTGAAAAAGTACCAACTATACCAATGGATACAAAAAGAAGGGATGAAATTGTGGGGGAAGCATTATTTATCAGAGCGTATATGCACTGGATGCTCACGAAAAATTTTGGAGATGTACCATTGAAAATTATAGCAAGTAGTAAACTCGAAAATGCAATTATCAAGAAAAGCCCTAAAGCTGAGGTTTACAAACAAATTTTTGCAGATTTAGAATTAGCAATACCAAAATTACCTTCATATTCAGGAAATTTAGTGAAAGGTCGTGCCTCCAAAGAAGCGGCACAAGCACTTTATGCAAAAGCGGCTTTATATTCAGAAAACTGGCCTTTGGCCCTTCAACAAGCACAAGCGATTATTTCATCTGGAAAACACAACTTAATGCCCGACGTAAAAGATACTTTTAATGCCACAAAAGAAGATATTGCCAGAATTGAAAACATCTTTTCTTTTGAATGTGAAAATTATGCCCCTGGAAAATCTTCGCAAATAATGGGTTTGTATGGACCGCCCAATAGTGCAGGACCTGAATATGGCAAAACAACTTTCGGATCAATTTTCGCTTACCAATCTTTCTTCGATTCTTTTGATGCAAGAGATAAACGCAGAGGCTTACTGGACACAAATTATATCAATCTTCAAGGACGTATAGTTGCTCAAAAGGACATTACGCCCATTACAAAAAAGGGAGTTTTGGTAAAAAAGTTTCAAGATGTTAATTCTATCGGATTTGCTCATAATATTAATATTCCACTTTTACGATATGCAGACGTACTTTTAATTGCCGCCGAAGCCGAAGCTCGCCAAAATGGAAGCACCGCTATTGCTTATGGATTTATCAATCAGGTCCGAAGAAGAGCGGGCTTAGCCGATTTGAAAACGGGTTTAAGTAAAGATGCTTTCATAGAAGTGCTTTTGCAGGAACGTTCGTGGGAATTATTTGCGGAAGGCGACAGATGGTTTGATTTAACAAGGACAAATACATTTATTACGGTTATTCCAAAGGTAGTCAATGATGTCTATCCAGTGAGAACCCCAACGGCAAAATATCGCTATTTCCCAATTCCACAGGATGAAATAAATGCCAATCCAAGTGTAGAACAAAATCCTGAGTGGAAGTAAAAAGAAGAGAATTTAAGTACATTAAAATAAAAATTATTTTCAAAATAGAATGATGAAATTATCATTTTTTAAGCAGAGTGGAAAAATCAACTTTTGCTAACATTTCATTTGCCTTTGCTAACTTATCAGCAAAAGGGGCTTTCCCATCTTTTGTTCTCAAAATAGGGATTGGACGTTTTTCGGTTTTCACTAATGTATTTTTCATTTTTAAAATTTTTATTTGAATTTACTCATTTATCTTTTCTTTAACAAAAAAGCATGATAAGGTTTATTTGATATAAAAGGTTCTGGCTGATTGTTTAAGAATCCAAATAATTCAAAATCAGCGTTTAATTCACTGTAAGCATTATTTATTGCCATTCTATACAATCTATTTCTTGTTAAGGAGTCGCTTGTAAAATAAATTTGGTAATCGGGGTGATAATCAATAAAGTGTTTTATGATATGAAAAATTGTAGCTAATATTTTCACCATATCTCCATTATCCGAGACTATTTTATCATCAATTTCGCCTGTTTCTGGATTTACGTCCGCAAGAGCAAGATTGTAAATATTTTCAATATCAGTTTCTTGAAATGCTATAACTTTCATTATTAAACCTTTTGAACCAATACTTTCAAAGAAAAATTCATTGGAATTCTGATTTGAAAAAAAAGAATAATTTGGATAATTCACAATTTTTAATTTTTTAATTACAAAACTAACAATTTGAATTCAATAATTGATACCTCCGTAATCTTTGTTTTCTCCGCATTTGTCTTGGTAATCGGATTACTATTTGCACGAACTGGTCGGAATTTAAAATCATTTTTTGCGGGTGGAGAAGCTGTACCCTGGACTATCGGAGGGCTATCGTTATTCATGTCTTTTTTCTCCGCAGGTACGTTTGTGGCATGGGGAAGTATTGCCTATAAACACGGCTGGGTTGCCATCACGATTCAGTGGACGATGTGCATTGGGGCAGTGGTTACTGGTTTATATTTAGCCCCAAAATGGAAAGCAACTGGCAATTTAACCGCCGCTGAATTTATCCGAGAACGCCTCGGAAATACCGTTCAGAAGCTGTATGTATATATTTTTATTCTGGTTTCGGTATTTATTAAAGGGTCGGTATTATATCCAGTTGCCAAATTAGTCAGCATTTCTTTGGGGTTTCCTTTAATGGAATGTACCATTGTTTTAGGAATTTTCATGATTGCGTACACGGCCGTGGGTGGACTATGGGCGGTGATGGTAACGGACATTTTGCAGTTCGTAATTCTGACCGCTGCGGTGTTCATTTTACTCCCACTTTCACTGGATAAAGTTGGTGGATTTCAAGCATTTACACAAAAAGTCCCCGACGATTTTTTCAACGTTTTGAACGGTGATTATAACCTTGCCTTTATTCTTTCCTTTATCTTGTATCATATCTGCTATATTGGAGGAAACTGGACATTTGTGCAACGCTATACAAGTGTAGATTCGCCAAAATCGGCTCGAAAAGTAGCATTTTTATTTGCAGGATTATACTTGATTAGCCCCGTAATTTGGATGTTACCTCCCATGATTTACCACACCATTAATCCAGATTTAGTGGGATTAGATACTGAAAATGCTTATCTGAAAATTTGTCAACTGGTTTTACCCCCAGGATTATTGGGCTTGATGCTAACAGGTATGTATTTTTCAACTTCGGCAAGTGCCAATACTACTTTGAATGTCGTTTCGGCGGTGTTTACCAATGACATTTACAAAGGATTTATTAATCCGCAAGCTCCTGATAAACAACTGATTAAAGTGGCACGCTTATCATCTTGGGCATTTGGTTTTGGGATGATAATTATTGCCTTACTCGTGCCAAAAGCGGGTGGAATGGTTGAAGTAGTTTTGAGTATTTCTGCCATTTCGGGCGGACCATTACTTGCCCCACCAATTTGGGCTTTATTTTCTAAAAAATTAGACGGCAAAACCACCCTTTGGATAACGTCAATTTGCCTAACTATTAATTTATTTTTCAAAATTCTTGCCCCAATTTTATTTCATTTCAAACTCAACCGAGGGGAAGAAATGCTCCTTGGAATCGGCATTCCACTTTCACTTTTAATACTGAATGAATGGGGATTAAATAAAACAGAAAGTGTTGATTATCAAGCGTATAAAAAATATAAATCCAGTAAATTAGATGAAGTTACTGAACAAAAAATAACAAGTATTATTGATAATTCAGAGGCTGAAATTGCTCAAAAACAGAATCGTTTTGGCTTAAAAGTGATTGCCTTTTCATTGGTTTTTGTAGCCTTCATTCTATTCATTCTAAGTTATTTAACTACCATAGGAAAAGGCTTAACCGCAGTCATTGCCTTTGTGATTTTATTAGCCTCTTGGATACCTTTTTCAAAATCCAGAGCCCCGAAGCGTCGGTTGCCCCAATCCCCCGAGGGGGAGTTTAAAAATTTATAACTCACTTTACTAAGAAAACTATGAAAATTATTCTGAATATAATTACTTGCTTATCCTTTTTTAATGTTTTGTCGCAGTACAAAACTCCCCCTCTGGGGGCTGGGGGGCTGGGGCTTGGGTTTTCTCTCAACGGAACATGGGCTTTCCGAACCGACCCAAACAATAAAGGAGAAAATCAAGGTTGGTATAAACCCGAATTTTCAACCCAAAATTGGGACGAAATGCTAGTGCCTTATAATTGGGATTTACAAAACGAATATGCTCATTATGTAGGTAAGGCGTGGTATAGGCGTACTTTTAGGGTAAATGAAAATCAAAAAGAACAAGTATTTCGCTTAATTTTTGAGGGCGTTTATAATGATTCAAAAGTCTGGTTAAATGGAAAATTATTGGGTGAAAATAACTTGGGTTACCTTCCTTTTGAGTTTGAAGTTTCAAATTTGCTCAATTTTGATGGAGAAAATACGCTCGTAGTCGTGGCAGATAATACTTTCAAGAGAGGAGCAATTTGGACATGGGGAGGCATTAGAAGAGACGTTAAACTTGCTGTTTCGGATAAAGTGAGAATTGTTCGACAACACATCTCTCCAAGCGTGGATTTAGTCAATAAAACGGCTACTGTTTCCGTCAAAATTTTCTTGCAAAACTATGATTTAATAGTTCGTGATATAACTGGTAATGTATTAATTAGTTCAGTAAATGGTCAAGTTAAATCGCTTCCTTTTAGTACTAAATTATTGGCAAATTCTACCCAAGAGGTTTTAGTAAAAACCAGTCTCAATCAATCAGAAACGCATCTTTGGCATTTTGAAGACCCGTTTTTATATATTTCTGAGGTGAAAATTGCGAACTCGAATGAAAATGAAGTAAGTCGTTTTGGGCTTCGTAAAATTGAATTGGATAATACAAAATTTGAATTCAAGATTAATGGTGAATCCGTCCGTTTAATGGGTATGAATCTCGTTCCAGATGATCGTACCACTGGCAATACTATTCCACTGTGGAGATTTAAAGAAGATGTTGATTTATTGAAAAGTTTGGGTTGTAATATGGCCCGACTTACTCATTTGCTTTTACCGAAAGAATGTTTAGATTATTTGGATGAAAGAGGTATTTTAGTATTTAATGAAATTCCCCTTTGGGGTTACGACAAATTGGCTGACCCAGAGAATCCCATTGCCTTTGATTGGCTCAAACGTCTGATAATAAAAGACTTTAATCATCCATCTGTGATTGGTTGGGGCGTTGGAAATGAAATTGGGAAGTATCCAACCGTGATGAAATATGTTGAAAAAGCTACGCAATATGTCAGAAGTTTGGACAGTACACGCTTGGCAGTTAACGTAAGTCATACCGCCAATAATGAAAATGATATGATTAAATTTTCGGACATGGGTTTGGTCAATAAATACACAAAAAACTTGGGTCAAATAACTGATTTACAGCACAGTCTATATCCAAATAAGATTTTGTTTTATGCCGAATTTGGTTTGGGGCAAATCGGAGAAGACTTAGACACAGACTATAATGCAAAGGCTTCTTTGGATTCAATGCGATTCAAGCCGTTTTTAATAGGAGCTTCCTACTGGACTTTTAACGATTATCGGAGCAATTATAACGGTACAAAAGAGTTCTCCGAAAATCGTTCTTGGGGAGTTGTTGATGTGGCAAGGCAGAAGAAAAGAGCGTTTTATTCCTTCCGAAAAGAACAAGCTCCTGTGAGGTTTTTTCAAGTAAATTCAATGGGCGAAATTACTATCATTCCAAGAAAAAAATTGGATTTGCCCGCTTTTATTCTGCGAGATTATAAAGTAGTTTATCAATTCCAGAATGCTGATAATAAGGTTATTACGGGTGGATTTATAACAATCCCAGCTATAAAACCCGATGATTTTAATTTTGTAAAAACGTTAAATTGGATTAAACCAGAAAATGCTCATTCCGTAAAAATTGACTTGATTTCTCCCTTAAATTATTCAGTTGTTGATACTACAATTTACTTTCAAAAGCCATTACCCACAAAAATTTTATATGCCCAAGGGTTTCGTCAACAGCCGAATGGAATGCCTCCAAAAACGGGCGTAATACGGGTTGTTTTTGAGAAGAATTCATCGGCAGTTTTGCATAAAATTAGATATGGCATAGGTGGATTAAACCAAGAGACACTTCCGACACTAAATCTTTCGGAAAACATCGAAGGTTTAGCGTTTGGAGAGACTTATCAAATCTCGGTAGTTGCCATCAATGAAGTAGGTGAAACGTTGTCTGAAATCAAAAATATTAAAGTTGAAACAAATCCTCTTCCTCCGTCGATATTATATGTTGAAGCTGCCAATAAAGGTTTTTTTATTGGTTATTCTGTCCTCTTGCGTGACCGATTTTTTAGGGTGGGATACACGACAAAAAGAGGTGATTATACCAATGCTTTAATTGTTCAAACGGATGCCAAAGGAACATTATTTGTGGGAGATTTAGAAAATGGGAAGCCCTATTATTTCAGGCTGCAAACCATAACAGATGAGTTTACACATTCGGAATGGTCGGAAGAAAAAATGGTAGTTCCAGATGGAGGAATATTGCCACAAATTCCTGATTTAAAGTATGTTATACAGAATAACGAAGAGTCAGTTATTTGTTTTGAACCAATAAAAAAAGCCGTAGGATATCAGTTAGAATATCGTTCAAAAAGTATTCCTAATAAAAATAATTCAATTTCAGAATGGCAAAAAATGGACATTTCAGCGGCACAAATTAGTCATTTTCAGTTCAAAAAACCGAATCAAAAATTGTCTTACGAATTTAGATTAGCTTCAAAAAATGCAGTAGGATTTTCAAAATTTTCAGATATAAAATAAGGATAATATTGTATGATAAAATCTTCTTCAACTTTAAAGCGTGAAAATAAAAAAGCCAATTTATCAACCGATTTAGTGATTGTTGGTGGGGGACTTTCGGGCGTATGTTGTGCCATTACCGCCGCTCGTGCAGGAATAAAAGTTGTCATAGTAACTGACCGTCCTGTTTTGGGTGGCAATGCGTCTTCGGAAGTTCGACTTTGGGTTTTGGGAGCAACCTCACACATGGGCAACAACAACCGCTGGGCGAGAGAAGGAGGTGTTATTGATGAACTTTTAATAGAAAATATGTACCGAAATGCCGAAGGAAACCCGTTAATTTTCGATACAATTTTATTAGAAAAAACAATTTCAGAACAAAATATTACGCTGTTATTGAATACTTCCATCTATGATTTAGAGAAAAAAGATGACCAAACCATTTCAAAGGTAATTGGTTTTTGCTCTCAAAATTCAACCCAATATCATCTTTCTGCCCCACTTTTTTGTGATGCCTCGGGTGATGGAATTGTAGCTTTTTTGGCAGGGGCGGCTTTCAGAATGGGTGCTGAATCAAAAGATGAATTTGGTGAAAAGTTCGCTCCAAACGCTGAATATGGCGAACTATTAGGGCATTCGATGTATTTTTATTCCAAAGATGTGGGCAAACCTGTGAAATACGTTGCTCCAAATTACGCCCTTGATGTCACCAAAAGTATTCCAAAATTCAAAAGTTTTACCGCTCAGGATTTTGGCTGTCGGTTATGGTGGATTGAATATGGTGGACGTTTAGACACCGTTCACGATACTGAATTAATTAAATGGGAACTATGGAAAGTGGTTTATGGCGTTTGGGATTTCATCAAAAATTCTGGCAAATTTCCAGAAGCAGAAAATCTGACACTCGAATGGGTCGGAACAATTCCAGGCAAGCGTGAAAGTAGAAGATTTGAGGGAGATTTTATGCTTACCCAACAAGATGTAGTTGAACAAATACCACATTTTGATGATGTTGCTTTTGGAGGTTGGTCAATTGATTTGCATCCTGCGGATGGCGTATTTTCAGAATTAGATAAAAGTAGTTGCAACCAGTGGCATAGTAAGGGAATTTATGGCATTCCGTTGCGATGTTTATATTCCAAAAATGTCAGTAATTTGTTCATTGCAGGGAGAATCATCTCAGCTTCACACGTGGCATTTGGGTCGAGTAGGGTAATGGCTACGGCAGCACATGGTGGACAAGCGATTGGCATGGCAGCAAAAATCTGCCTTAAAAATCAGATTTTGCCAAAGGAAATAATTTCTAAAAATTTGATTAAAAATCTTCAAAATGAACTACTAAAAACTGGACAGCACATTCCGAATTTAGCTTTGGAGGAAGACGAAAATTTAGCAAGAAATGCTAACATTTCCGTAAGTAGTGAATTGAATTTGAGTGAGTTAAGTTCAAACAATAACCTTCAACCTTTGACGGAATCGGTGGCTCAAATGTTTCCAATATCTTCTTCTAAAATGCAAAAAATCATGATATATCCGTTTGCAGATTTAGAAACCATTTTGGAAGTTGAGTTAAGAATATCCAGTAAAAGTGGAAATCATACGCCAGATATAACGGTGTCAAAGCAGTCAATTAGCTTACAAAAAGGAGAAAATTGTGTGCCTTTTGAATTTGATTTTAATGAAATTAAGGATTTTGAAATATGCTACGCTTTTTTGGTAATTCAGAAAAATGAAAACGTAAAACTCCAATATTCAGATCAAAGAATTTCTGGCATTTTGAGTGTTTTTAATACGGTAAATCCAGCGGTTTCAAATTATGGAAAACAAGCACCAACCGAAGATATTGGCGTAGAATCTTTTGAATTTTGGACACCTAAACGCCGTCCAGGTGGGCAGAATTTAGCGATGAAATTTGAACCATCAATTGAGGTATTCCAAGCTAAAAATCTTATAAATGGAGTTTTTAGACCAACTAATCAACCGAATGTTTGGGTTGCAGATATTAATGATTCCCAACCAAGTCTAATGTTGGAATGGACTGATTTTCAGAATATTAGTGAAATAACCTTATATTTTGATACTGATTTTGATCATCCGATGGAAACAGTTTTAATTCATCATCCAGAAAATGTTATGCCTTTTTGTGTACAGGAATATTCTATTTTTGACGATTCAGATAATTTACTTTTTCATACAAATAATAATCATCAAAGTCTGAATTCTGTCAAGTTTTCAGAAGTAATCAAAACCAAAAGTATAAAGATTGTTTTTAAACAAAATTATCAGAATATTCCCGTTGGTCTTTTTGGTGTGAGGGTTTTCTGATTTTGAAACGGTTTTGTTTTTACCATACTTTCTTTTGATTCGACATAATTTAATCGAAGGAAATTGTAAATTTAAAAGTACCAGACGTTCTCCGTTGAACTTCCCGAAAGTAAAAAAACTTTCGGGAAGTTATTCAAAGTCAAAGATGATACGTTATTTTTTACAATTCCCCTAAAATGAAATTGGGGACTCTCTGAAATTTGGTTTTAAGTTTTTGCCAAATTTTAAAGAGTCCCCAATTTATTTCTTAAAGTACAAATTTGCATCCCAAAAATTATTGCCATTCTGTATGCTGAATCAAAGCACTATTTACATCAATTTCACGTTGAGGAATTGGCCACACATTATGTCTTGAAGGCGTAAAAATTCGATTTTGAATAGCTGCTATTCATGTTCCCGAGTGAGAGAGCCAGAGCTGAACAAGAAGACCGAACCGAAAGAATAAAATCAGGCATTGAGCAAGCCCGCAGAGCAGGAAAACACATTGGCAGAAAAGAAGGCAAAGAAGACGAAAAGATATTTTTGAAGAGACATAAAAAAGTAGTGGCATCCCTTCAGCATGAAAATTGTAGTGGCAAAAACTGCAATAAAAAGCAGTAAAATATATTTTACGTTTATTCTGAATTTATTTACTTTGTACATAGTTAGTTTTTCAAAAAGCAGTTTTAATTAATAAGGAACTGAAATTAAATAACTTATCCATCTCTACTCGTCCTTTTTGAATGATTTTTCGTTACTAAAATCCTCATTTAGTGATGCTAAATTGCGGTTTTAGACCTCAAATCGTTCAAAAATTACTTCGTATAGATTTGGATAACTTATTTAATTCCCGTTCCTAACAGACCAAGAAAAAAATTAGGAGATTTTTTTCTAACGAATTTTATAAAATTAATTTCTCAAAAAATGGAGTTGTATTTGCGACTTGTTTCCAGTGTTCTATTCGCCCTAAATTATATTAATCTTTACGCCATCATAAAACCCAAAGGGTTTGCGGTACTACTAATATCATAAAACCTTGAAATATTGGGTAATACTAATGGCAAATCGGACTTTGAAACACCCAACCAAATCGCTAATTCTGCCGCCAATTGGTCAACTGATGTGGTAGGAATAATGCGTCCACGACCCGTATCAAGCGGATTTCCTTGGTATAAATCTGGATAAGCACCATAAATTCTTTTGCCATTTACGGCTCCTCCCATCACAAACTGATGTCCACCCCAAGCATGGTCTGAACCCTGAGCATTGGAAGTTAAACTCCGTCCAAATTCGGAGGCAGAGAAAAGCGTGACGTTATCTTGAACGCCCATAACCGCCATTAAATCATAAAAAGATTTCATAGCATTACTCACCACAGGAATCATGGCATTCATGTTATTGAGTACGTTATCGTGGAAGTCCCAGCCGCCCCACTGTACGTAAAATATCTGCCTTTTCACCCCCAAAATATTTCTTCCCGCAATCACTTTGGCGACTTGCCTTAATGAATTTCCTAAACCGCTTCCTCCCAGCGTATCAGTGGGAATGGGCGTGTCGGTAGCTTCTTTAAATTGAGTGTAGGCATCCAAGGAATTGCGTTTCATTCGGGAATAAGTTCGCTCCAAAACATTGTCATAACTTTGGGCTAACTGGTTATCAATGGCAGTTTTGCGAATGGCATCAAAGGTGCCACCTTCTCCATAACCCTTCAAAGCCACCGCTCCATCGGCATTCACGGTGTATGGAACTACTTTATTTCCCACTTGTAATAGATTATTTCCTGAGATAGAAATATTCATCGAAACATTGGAGCTTTGATTGGCACTTACCAATAAATCTGCCGCTTTCCCTGCCCAACCAATCCCACTTCTCACATCAGGAATTGAACTTTGCCATTGTTCTTGTTGATCAGAATGCGAAAAAATTCCGTAGGGAATGGAGGCGTTATTATTGAAATCAGCTAAGGTGGTTGGGCGTACTAAACTGCCTACGTTGGCAATGAAGGACAATTTACTGTCGTCAAAGAGGCTTTTCATACCTGTCATCCCAGGATGCAAGCCCAACGGGCGACTTGCCGTATTGAGGGGTGTGATGGGTAATAAAGATGCTTCGGGAAGAGCTAAATCTTGGCGAACGGTACTGTATTCACTGTACGCCGAACCTCGGGGGACGAGCATATTGAAAGAGTCGTTTCCACCTGGTAAAAACAGGCAAATCAAGGCTCGATAATCCGTAAAGTTTGGAGCATTCTGAGCAACGGCTGAATTGGTTAATAAGAAATTGGTGAGCGTGCTGAGCAAAGAAGTTGAACCCACAGCGGCACAACTCATTTGCCCAATAAAATTACGGCGATTGATATTATTTGCTTTTGACATGATATTTTATTTTTGAATATTAAACTCTGCACTCGCTCCGATTAAATAAGCCGCCATATCCACTCGGTCTTTTTGCCAAGTTGTTCCCGTTAAAGGCATTTTCATAAGAGTTTCTCTGATTACTTGAAAACTTCTTGGTTTCAAAACGCCCCCAATTAGTTTGCGAGAAAGTAATCGAATCAACGCATCGGGATTGTTAGCTAATGGTAATTCTTCCGAAAAATTAAAAGTCAATGCTTGAGTTGGGTCTGCGGCACCTCCCCACCGACCAATTTGGTATTCAATTGATCGGTAAAGATTGTTCTGAGATTCGACGGCAGTAACGGCAGTTAATATTTGAAACTCGGGAGCAAATTTTCCCAGACTTGTCATTTCTCCTGGGGGTCTGAAATTAGGTAAATAAAAGTTAAAAACGCTCGGTGATTGAAAAGGCTCCTGCAAATAAAGGTCATAAAAATAAGTTGCCTGGTCATAATCACCGCTACTTGGTTGAGCGTTGAAGGTTTTTGCCATATTCATCAACGTCATGTAAGGTTCTCGCATTTTCCCAAAGGTTGGTTCTTCGGTTTTTTCGTAGCTTCGGGCTTCGGTATCCAATAAAATTGCCTTTACAACCGCTCCCATATCGCCCCGAACGCCACTACCATTATCGGCAAATTTGGCGGCTACTCGTCCGATGTATTCGGGAGATGGATTTGAGGTAACAAGCCTCTGAATGAGCAATCTACTTATGAATGGACCCGTATTGGGATGATTAAAAAGATTATCAATTGCCGATGAAACGTCTTGCATCGTGGTCCGATTTGCTCCCAATGTCATGCCATTGAGCAAAGTTTTGGGATTTTTATCGTGGAAACTATCGTAGCCTCTCATTAAGCTAAGAAAATCCTCATTGGCACTATCAGAAGTGGTGTCAGCATTCGTGGGACCACCGAAATTTAAGCCCGTAAATACTTGTGCAAATTGAGTGATGTCGGCATTTGTATAAGAAGGAATGGGGTTTCCGTTCAGAAGTTTTCGAGAACCATCTTGATTAAGTTCCCAAAGTCCGATACTGAAAAGCTGCATAATTTCACGGGCGTAATTTTCATCAGGAAAAATATTATTAACAGGGTCGGGTTTGACGTTACCCAAATGACTCAAATACACGCCCATACAAGGGTGTAAAGTAACATTCAGTAGTAAATCTCTGAAATTTCCCAACGCTCCGTCCATCAAACGGTCATAATAATGGGTGACGCCTTCTGATCTGTTTGAAAGTACATCAACATTCTGAGAAATTACAAATATTTGAAGTAATGAATACGCAACTCGCTGGCGTAAAATGTCAGTATTGACCGTTCCCCCGCCTGGCGGATTTCGCCTACGCATGAATTGTGTCCAAAGTGCAATTTTTGTGGCAGGATGATAAACGTGTTTTCCAGCGGCTATTCGAGCAATAATTACGGGTTGTAAATAACCCTTCGGACGGGTCAATTGTTGATTAATCCACTCCTCAAAACCCAAGGATTTTACATGTGCTAATTCATCGGGGTCTGCCCCAAATCCCGCTTGAATCAAGAATCTACTGGCTTCTTCATCATCAGGAAGGGTTTTTTTATCTGCCAAAGCGATTTCTACAAAACTTGACCCCGAAATGGTGTAAGCAGTTGAAGTTTGTAGGGTTATTCTCACGGTCTCGTTTCCCTCCGTTAATTCGTCAGTATCAGGTCGGAGCCTAATCCAAATTTCTCTACTTCCCATTGGCATCGTGACGCTCGAACCCACGGGCGAAGAACCATAATCAACGCAAAAAGTGGCAGTTCCCGTGATGGCAATTGGAATCGTAAGAGCCTTTAATCCACCCGTCCGTCTAATAATCACAGTAGTGGGCGATGCCCAACTTTCAAATATTTTGTCATTAATGGTTGAAATAGAAACCACGTCTGTAAGGGTATAAACCGTGGACTGGGCTTTTACTTCGATGACTAAAAATGTTAAAATGAAAATTGAAAAGATAGGTATGTATTTTTTCATAATAGTTGAATTAAAAGAAAATGAGTGAAGGTTTAGGACACGAAAGTGATTAAAAAACCATCCATTTCAGAATTCTTGTTTCAGTATTTGTAATAACATTTACCAAATAAATGCCTTGATTAATGGGTTGATTCGGAATAATTTTTATCTCAGAATCATTCATAATTTGGGCTGAAATTGGTAATTCACTTCCCGTCATAGTGAAAACTTTTACGGTAGTTTCTATTGGTTTATTTACTTTCAAAAATACTTCTTTTTCAGAGGGATTTGGGTATAATCCAACGGTAAATTCCTCTTGAATTTCAACATTGGATTTTCTTTCATTTTCAGTTAATTGAACTGCTGATGGAAGTAACTTTAAGGTAATATCATCCAACAAAATGAGTTGATTATTCACCCCGGACTCGTATTGAAATCCCAGCGTGTGTTCACCTGAATTGGTCGGAATAAACGTAAAGGTTTTGATTGAATACGAAGTGTTAGCAATGGCAGTATTTGTACCAATTGTAACTGTTGAAGCACTTTCCCCCGCTTTTTGTCCATACTTTACGGTTAATGTTCCAGCACTTCCTGTGGCAGAAATTTTATAGGATAATTCATAAGTTCTGCCCGCAATGAAACCGAAAGAAGGCGTGAATAACCAAGATTTTGAGGCGGCAAAAGGAGAGCCATTAATTGCCATTTTCGTACCCGTCGCAGGCAGTAGCAAATCCGTAGTTTGCCAAAAAATATTGGCGAATGTGTTACTATTGTTTTGTGCCGTCATATTTACGGGTAGCGAATTATCAATGGCATTTTCAAAACTTTCATTATAAGGCAAAGTAACCATTAAGGTTGTTTTGAAACTCAACTTTTTCCATGAACTACCGCAAGCACTTTTGATAAAGAAAAAATAATTAGTATTGGCAGCTAAATTACTGAAAGTCAACTGATTAAGATTGCTAACTGTTCCAGCAACGGGCTGAACATCAATGTTGCTAATCGCATATTCGTAATTGTTCGTTCCTTGAGTTGGAGTCCATTTTATGGTTGCAGTACTGGTGGAATAATCCTGCACCATTAATCCAGAGGGTGGCATACAAGTTTTGGGTGTAAATCTGAAAATTTGCCCCGTTCTTGGTTTTGTATCAATGGTTTCAACTTCAATAATTCTATCAATTATTGCCTTTGGACTGGCGTTAATTAGGGCAATAAAATTAGTAGAATCATGGTCAATCATCGGCATTTGGGTATTTTCGGAGGTAATGCCAATGGATGCAGATTTCACCGCAACTCCCGAACCCGCTTCTGAACGATACACAAATTCAACCACATTCGTGGTTTCGTATAATTTGAGTTGGAAACTTATTGCCGACGTTCCATCTTGCCAAATCATGTTTTTCCATTGACTCGTAAAAACCCGATTTGGAGCAGTTCCTGTGGTTTTGTAGGTTATATCGTTGGCAGTATTCAGCAACAAATTATCCCAGAAAGGAGCTAAAATTGGTCGAATAGTTCCTTTCAATCCACTAATTGACCTCAGTTCGTTGATTTCATACGATGGATTGGCGGTACTACTCAAAAAAGGCGTTCCGAAAGTGGCAAAACCATTGGAGTTCAAATGGATTGTGGTATAATTAATACCGTTATATTGAAAACTGAAACCAACGGGAATGTTATTGGCAAAGGATTCATCCAACAATGTTTTTGTGGGCGAATAAGCCGCCATCAACGGAGCAACAACATCTCCCGAAAGTGGGGTAAATGTACCCGCTGATGTGGAAAAATTATAGTTTAATTGTGCTTTACTAACAAAGCTAAAAAGTGAAAGCAACAAGAACGGGAGTAATTTCTTCATAAACGATTTGAAATATATGTTGGAATGATGGTATTTCAAAAAACAAGGATTTAATAATTTTTCATATTAAAAACCCCGCCAGATTTAACATCAAGTGTGCCAAGTAATTGCAAGAAACTCATGGTTGCACTAATCCCGTTCAAAACCGTAACGGTATGCTCTGGGTCAATCGTAATGGTATCCGTAAGAATCGGTAATCTACCACAACTCCATAAAGTTTGATCATTCCAATTACCCGTTTTAGTGGAATACATATCGGCACAGTGAACCAACTTTATTTCATCGAAATACAAACTTCCCGCCTGCGTTTGATTTAACTTAATCGTGAGTCTTCCAACCGTTTGGGGATTGCCAAACATCGCCCAATCAAACAAAAGATGAGTCCATTTATTAGGTCTGGCAACTGCATTTGCAATTACGGTATTATCAGTTGTGGCGTTTACAAATGCCTGAACAGCAAAAGGATAGGGGGTTGAACTTTCATTATAAACCCAAAACTCAAATCCATCTGGATAATCCACCGTGTTTAAGGAAATACCATTAACTCGTAAATCAAGAAGTTGATTTGCCGTAGGATTTGTGACTTTAATTGATTTAGAATTGATTAATTGAGGACTTGAATTAGAAATATTCGAGGAAATTGTGGTAGGCAAAATCTGCCAATTGGCATTTAAGGCATCGCCATAAATAGTTTCATCTTGGGTGATATTTGGATTTGGACAAACGTTACAGGCAACTTTGAAATTCTCAAAATTTCGCCTAAATACCTTCCTTGATTGAGCGAAATTTGAAAATTGGAAAAAGAGAATTAATGGTAAAGTTGAGAAAAAAACTTTCATATATTGAGTGTGTTTTATTCGTTTAAAGATTCTATAAAACTACAAAGAATTTCAGGAAATGGATAGATTGAATGTTATTAAAATATTACCATTGAGTAAGCGGTACTGTTTTTTCAACATTTGTTTGTGTCCTATTAAAAAAGCAAGCGTTTCCTCTGGAAAAAGTCTGAATCAAAGGTCATGGGTTTGTTATTTTCAACCCAAAATAAAAGGGGAGCAGAAATATTGTTTAGTTAAAAAAATTCCGGAACTATATACTTACTAACGCAAAATTATTTCCAAGGCTTTAGCACAAATATATCAACAAATTTTAACAACTTCCATATTGATAAAATCACCCAATTTTTTAATTTTTGAAGCAATATGCCCAACTCCAACCGCACAATGATGGGCGGGTCCGTGGCTATTCCAATCATTGACAAATTTTCTTGCTCCAATGCTAAACTTGTATCTACTATTCGTATTGCCAATTTCCAAGATTGGTCCTGCCACGGATTCTCCTTCGGCTACTAATAATTGCAGTTTCCCATCTGATGTTTCCACAACGGACAATAAAGTTACAAATCCATGTTTCACCGACATTTCTACGGATAAGCCATTTCCCACTTTCCCGTGATAAACTTGCATAGGTTTTACCTTCGTTTTCCCTTCGGTGATGGCTAAATGTCCAGGTCCATCGTGTCCCATCAGCACGACATCATCGTTGAAATCCATCGCATAATACTCTGTAAATGAGCCACCTACGCCAAAAGAATCCATTATTTTCATGGCTTGGGCGTTTTTGATTTCGTATTCACCCGCCACTGGAATATTTCTTGCCGTGAGTAGTGATGTTCCCAAAATGATGGAACTCATGGTGTCTTCATTTTCAGAAATTCCTGTTCCTTTATAATAATAAGCCAATGAACCTAAATCGTATTTTTCTACTAATTTATCCAAAGCCAACGAGGTTTTAGCGGCTCGTGCCAACTCATAATCCGAGCAATCTGCTTGAATATCAAAGAGTTGATGAAATTCTGAAACCCGATTGGCAATGGCAGATTCCGAAATTTCTCTTCGTAAAGCTGAAAGTTCATCTACTTCAATAATCTCAATATGACCACCAAAACTTGCCAATTGTAAGGTAATATCAGTATAAATATCCAACATTCCCGAATAATAATGTCCCATTGCCCCAAGACGATTATGAGACATAATATTGGCAACTTTTGCCGCTGAAACCCATTCTTCAACTTCATTCCAACATTCGGGGTCATTGTGCAACATTCCCGTAATCTGATGAAATTTTATGTTTGCTCGCTTAAAAACATTGGCGATTTCTGGCACTGGACAAGCCGAACAATACGCCAACCATTCACCTGTCATTTTTGTGCGGTCTGTCATGGCGTTAAAAGTTGCATAATCAATGGCGGCTTCGGGCGAAAGGTTCAGAATTATCACAGGAACTTTTGCTCTCTGAACCACTGGCAAAACGGTTGAAGAAAGGGCGTAAGTGGTGACGTACAGAAAAATAATATCAACATCATTTTGTCTGAATTGATGACCCGCTTCAACGGCTTTTTCAGGGGTATCAACCAAACCTAAATTAACAACTTCCGTATCAAAAGCATTGATTTTTTGAGCTACTATTTCAATAAAACCTTCCAAACGAGCTTTTAAGCCCTCAAATTGACTCCAATAGGCTTCCAAACCAATGCCAAATAAACCTACTTTTAATGGATATTTTTGTTTCATTTTTCTGATGCTTTCAATAATTGAACGGGTCCTAATAATCCCGAAGGTTCCAATTTCCAATCTGGTTTTATGGTAATATTTGTTTTGGTAAATCGTTCATTTTGTGGTTTACCACGGTCACCGATTAAACGATTTCGCCAAGTATTAACCACTTCAATTTCGAGAATATTTCCTTTTGCTTTCAATAAACCCGCCACTGAAACTTGATAAGGTGGACACCATAAAATGCCCAAATCTTTACCATTTAGTTTCACTTTGGCAATTCCAACGTCTTTTACAATGCCTAAATCCAGCAAAGCCCCCTGACCCCCAGAGGGGGAATTAAAATTAAAGTTTGTCCTGTAAATTGCCGTTCCAGAATAAAATTTAATGCCATCCTCTGGTCGGTTTGTCCAACTCACGAGCGAATCCATTTTGATATTTTTACCACCCCATTTTGAATCAAAATCAACATTCCAAGGGGTATTTATTTTTTGTAAGGTGTTGTAATTCAGATTAATAGATTTTTTGCTTTTACTTACAGAAACATTATTCCTAAAAACCACAAAAACTGACCCATTAGGATTGAAAGATAAATCAATAAAAGTTCTTCCTTTTTCTTCGTAAAAACTCGTTGCAGCATGAATTTCGCCCGTTACCGCATCCCAAATTTCGGGCTGTTTTCCCGTAATTCTGAAAGCGGCTTTCAACGATAACGATTCTTTATTTTGGTTACTGATAAAATAATAATCAACGTTTTCAGCCTGACGATGAATGTAGTCAAAAGTTTTGCCTGCTGGTTTTTGGATAAATTCACAATCGGGTAGAATTCCCTTATTTTTCAAGGCCTCTTTCGCAGTGAGTGGACGAATACCATTCGCCCCTACTTTCCATAGTTGCTCAGTAATATTTTTCAGTTCTATTTCCGCTTCCGAACCGCCTACTAAACTGGCAGTTGACAAGGGTTTTTCGCCAATAATTGTTGCTCCATTTTCCACCAATTCTTTCACTTTTCGTAAGGCTTTTAAAGACAATACTTTGTGGTCAGGTAATGCCAACACTTGATAAGAAACACCGTGAGGTAGAAAAATTTTACCATTTTTAACCGATAAATCCATTAATTTGTCTTCATTAATTAAATCATAATCGTAATCAGGAAGCGATTTGGCAGGGTCATCATCTTTATACCTTCCGATGTTGGGAATGTGGTCACCATAATAATACAAAACATCCGCAACCGCCGTTCCTGATTGCATTAAATACTGAATTCGGGTTAAATATTTGATAAAAGCCGTTGAATAATTCCACCACGTCACATTGGGATTGAAGTGGGTTCCCGCAAAATATTCCTGCCCTGGCAAACCCATTTCTTTGGGTGAACACGTGAATGTGTGTAGATAAACCAAGTTCAATCCTGCACAAAATTCATGGTCGGCTGATGGTTTCATATCTGCCCAAATGACATCATTCCAGTGCGGTCCAATGGTGGTAAATGACTCAGCACCAACGAGTTGCTTGTTAAAAATTTTGGCGGCACTGGCGGCTTGCTTCACAAAAAAACGGTCAATATTTTTGGAACGGTGCGGAGATGGCGACCAAAATTCTGACATCATAATTTCCGAATGTCCATAGTTTTTCAAGCCATCAAAAGGTCCTGCGTGTGGTCCTGCCGATTCGGGTTGAATTCCCATTCCGTAATGTTTGGCACGTTGGGCAAATACTCGGTAATGATTATCCGAAATACAATCACTCAACGTTTTGCGTAAATCCGTTAAAAACCGATTACTTGATTCCCGATTTTCAATAATTTTTCCCGCTAAAATCGGCAAATAGAGCAAAGGGTCATAGCCACGGCGTTTCTTGAATTCGTCCTCAAATTTATCCGACCAATTCATGCCACCTGCTTCAAAGCTATCGGTTTGTAGATATTTTAATGTTTTGCCCGCCTTATCGCCAATCATTTTCAAAAGAGGTTCAACGTTGGTGTCCCAGTAGCGATTGAAATGTTTTTCGCTGGTATAATCAATCACCAAACCTTGCCATTTACCGCTCGAAGTGGAAACATCTCTGCCCGTTGCAGAATAGCCAAAACGAATAACTGTCCAGTCTCCTGCGGGAGCATTCCAGTTTAATACCCCGTTTTTTACGTCATTTGAAAGGTCTAAAACTTGTGATAATTTGGCATCTTCTTCTCCTTCGGTGGCGGTGGTATCAGTTAAAAGTGGGCGAGTTTCAGGGACAGACCAACCTACTTCTTGGGTAGCGGCTTTATTTTCAAAACCTCTGATCTTCAGACGATTATAGGTATTTTTTGCAGGAATTGCTAACACGGCAATATCTTGGTAAAAACCTTCGTGTCCTTTGGGTTGGGGCAGATTTTGCTGGATATTAAACCCACCTTTTACGTTTATTTCTGAAAAAACTACTTGTTTTGCCGCTTCGGCGGAAGTAATGTCAGGACCACCCAAATTCCAGCCACTTTGAATACTTAATGACATCACTAAACCCAATCGGTCGGCTTCGTTGATGGCGTGTAAATATAATACTCGCCATTCGGGCGAACCCCACAAAGGTCCTTCTGGAACATCACCGTTGCCTCTTTGATTTTGTCCGCCAGCATCAAAAATACAGGCTCCACTGAACCCTTTGGCTTTCATTTCTTCCAAATCTCTTGTGATTGCCTCTTTGGTTACATTGCCATTGAGCCACCACCACCAACAGCGAATGCCGTATTGTGAAGGCGGATTTTGAAAAATTTTATCAGAAATTTGGGCTGATGCGTAATGGCAAAAGAAAAGGAAAAGGAATGTTTTGAAGATTGATTTCATGGTTTAGGGATTGGTTTTATGGTTTAGGGGTTTATTTTATGTAAAACTCTTTTCAACGGACGGTCCGCCGCAGCGGTTAAAACCCGCTGCTAATATGTCGGTCGTCCCGATGGGACTTTGTTTGTAGGTTGTACCCGTTAAAGTCCCGTAGGGAAGACCGATTTATTAGCAACGGGTTTTAACCCGTTGTGCAAGAATGATCATCTGCGTATCATCAGTTAATGATTTTGTAAAAGATTTTCTGAATTAATCGTAAAAATCAACCTGTACTATTTCGTAATCTGCGTCTCCCTAAATGGATAAGGAAATTTCAACGGTATAGTGATGAAAGAATTTGGCAAAATATAACTTTTCAAGGCTTTTTCACCCACTGCATGAGCCGTCATTACTGGAACTGCCTGTCCCGTTCTAACCAAATCAAACCAACGATGATTCTCAAAAGCTAATTCAATTCTACGTTCCTGAGCAATTGCCGTTCTAAATTCCGCTTGTGAAGCCACTCTTAACTTAGTATCCGTATTATTGGCAGTTTTTGAAGAAAGTCCCGCCCTCGTACGCACCCGATTGAGCAAAGCAAAAGCATCCGCATTTGGAAAACTCGCTTCGTTCAAAGCCTCGGCTTGTAGTAATAATACATCCGCCAATCGAGAAACAATAAAGTTATCCCCAGTATTAAAACGCTCCAAATACGGCGGATTTGAATATTTTTGAATAAAGGGGATAACTCTTTTGGAAGTGGGGTCGGTAAAATTTTGATTAATAGATGCTGCAAAACGCTTGTCCGCAGATTCATAAGCATTGATTAAATCTTGCGTTGGAATGTTCCAACCTGCCGCTGAACCCGCCCCGAGCGCAAAACCCGTGGCTAAGGTTCCAGAGTTAAAGGGAGCAAAAGAATAAATAAATGTACTCCATTTAGTACCTACGCCTTCCGCATATTGTACTTCAAAAATTGATTCCGAAGTATTTTTCCGTTTGAAGTTATCGGCATAATTAGCATTTAACGAATATCCACCATCGGCTTCAATTCCTCTTAAAATCTCGGTTGCGGCGGTATAATTCTTTTGCGTCATATACACTTCTCCCAAAATAGCTTTTGCAGCACCCGATGAGGCTCTTCCAAGGTCTGAGGCAGTATATTTTGCTGGTAATTTTGTAATGGCAGCCTTCAAATCTTCAATCACAGCCACTAAAACTTGGGCTTCTGAAACCCGAGTAGCAGTAGTAAAAGCTTCTTCGGGTGAGGCTACTTCCTTCAAAATCAATGGCACATCGCCAAAAACTCTGGTTAAATTGAAGTAATAGAAAGCCCTCAAAAAACGAGCCTCTCCTTCAATCTGATTGCGAGATGCTTGGTCGAAAGTTGCCGTTTGAATTTTGGTTAATAGTAAATTACATCTTCCGATTCCTTGATAACTACTGTTAAAAAAAGTCTGATAATTGGTATTTTGATCATTATCACGGAATTCGTCAATTTCTTCTCGTATTGTTCCCGAACGGTCTCCCGTGTTTAATTGATAAGAAGTATTATCCGAACGAACTTCCGCAAAAAGCCACATATTGTTGTTGTAAATGCTTTGCAGGGGCGAATACGCCGAATTGACGGCTTGGATAAATTGATCTTTGGTTTGGTAAAAATTACCAACCGAACCGTTTGTGTCTGGCGTTAATTCGAGGAAATTATCCTTGCAAGAAACCAACGCAAAAGTGAGTAAAAGTATCGTTATTTTTTTCATGTTGTTTCTTGATTAAAATTTACAATTAAATCCAATAGTGTAAGTTCCAGCGATTGGATAACTACCAAAATTTACCCCTGGGGCTAATGAATTTGTTCCGTTAAATCCAACTTCTGGGAAGCCGCCTTTATAGCCAGTGAGGGTCAATAAATTCTGTCCAGAGAAATAAAGACGGAATCCTTTTGCGTATTTTTTAGGTTTAAAATTGTAACCCAAAGTTACATTTCTAACCACCATAGACGAACCATCTTTCACCCAAGCATCACTTGAACTTCTTGAAAATGAATCACCTGCCAAAGCTGAACCCGTACTTTGCACATTGCCACTTCCTTGATTATTTACATCTTTATACGCTTCTAAAACATCAGCGTGAAGATTGAAAACACCATCTTGATTATAAGCAAAACGTTTGTAATAATCATAAATTTGTCCGCCTTGCGAGCCATTCACTAATACTGAAAAATCCAAATCTCCGTAAGTAATTCGGTTAGTCATACCCCAAGTAAAATCCGCATAAGGATTTCCAATAACGGTCAGGTCATTACCGTCAATTTTCCCATCCCCACTAATGTCCTGGAAGCGAATACTGCCAATTGTTTGAGCCGCATTACGGGGAAATTTTGCTAAATCATCGGCTGAGGTGAAAAATCCTCCCGCTTTTTTGTAGCCATAAAACATTCCCATCGGTTGGTCAACCACGGTTACATTACTGCCATTTTCTCCCGATACAATTCTCGCCCGATTGCCCAAATTAATAACATTATTTCGGTTGAATGAAATGTTGAAGTCGGTGTCCCAATGAAATTTCCCTTTGTTGATATTGCGACTATTTATTGAAACTTCAACGCCACGGTTTCTAACGTTTCCAAGATTAGTAAATGAGGTCAAAAAGCCCGAAGAAGCGGGTATATCAATATTTTGGAGCATACTTTGCGTGAATCGTTCATAATATTCAAGCACCAAATTGATTTTTCCTTTCAGCAAAGAAGCATCTAAACCAATGTCCGTTTGCTTCGATTGTTCCCAACCTAAGTTCAAATTTCCGAGTGAGTTCAAGGCTTGTCCTGTGGTAATCTTACCGCCAATTACGTAATTATCAAGTCCTAAAAGTTGTAAGGAAGTAAAATTTCCAATGTTATTATTTCCCGCTAATCCAAAACTCGCTCGCAACTTCAAGTCACTAACAACACCGCTTTTAGGAAAAAATCCTTCCTCCGAAATTCTCCAACCAACCGAAGCCGAAGGAAACGTTCCCCAACGATTCTGTGATCCAAATTTTGAAGAGCCGTCCGTACGAACTGCCACATTGAATAAATATTTGTCTTTGAAAGCGTAAGTAACTCTACCATAATAAGATAATAATGAAGATTTACCGCTACCGATTCCATTGCCATTTCCAACATTATTAGCACCACCAAAACCAAGCCCCGTACTCGATGGATTACCCGTTCCAGCCGATACTCCGCTTGGCAAAGCCGACCCAATGGTTTGAATTACATCATCGGCGTAGCCATTCCCACTTACAAAAAAGTTGTTACTGACTTCTTTCTGAACTGAATATCCTAACAAACCCGTCATGCGATGGTCTTTGAGGGTTTTTGAATAAGAAAGCGTATTTTCAGTAAGCCAGTTGAAAGTTCGAGCCGAATAATTATTTCCTCTTGCTGGTACGGGCGGTGGATTACGGAAACTTCCCACGTAAGATGGGATGAAATTATCTTGTGTATCGAACATAACGTCCGCATTGAAAGTCGTTCTGAAAGTTAAATTTGGGATAATTTCAATGTTCAAATAAACATTGGCAAGACTACGAAAGTTGTTAGCGAGTCGTTTTGTATTTACCAACATATTCACAGGATTGGCATTGTTAAAAATCCCTGGCGAAGTAATGTTTGGCGTGAAACTGCCATCAGCTTGATAAACCGCTGGTAGTGGACTGTTCAAATAGGCTTGCGTAATAATTCCTTGGTCAAAATGTCCTTCGGCTTCCACCAAATTTCTAATGGAAAAAGAAGGAGCAATATTTAAACCCACGGTGACGGCTTTGCTTAAATTGGCATCAATGTTTGCCCGCATCGTAAACCGCTGAAAATCGTTGTTCAGCAAAGTGCCTTGTTGATTGAAATAGCCAACCGAAAAAGCAGAACGGAGGGTTTCAGAACCTTTGGTAATGCTCAAATTATAGTTTTGCATGGGTGCATCACGGGTCAATTCTTTGAACCAATCCGTTCCTTTTCCCAATGCTGATGGATTTCTATAAATCTCCGCAACGGTATTAATGTTGAAAGGAAGTCCTCTGATGGCGGCTAATTGCGTTGCTCCATCAATTCGATTTTGAGCAAATTGTTCAGACGTTAGCATCGTTACTCGGTTGCGTTGTGCAATGGTTTGAATGCCCGTAAAAGCACTAAATTCTATGTTTGTTTCTCCCGTTTTCCCTTTTTTGGTCGTAATCAAAATAACGCCATTTGAACCCCTCGAACCATAAATCGCCGTTGAAGAAGCATCTTTTAAAACAGAAATCGATTCAATATCATCGGGCGAAATGGTGCTTAATGGATTGGAAAATTTGCTAAAATAATTAGTTACTGGAAAACCATCAATTACATAAAGTGGGTCATCGCCCGCACCCAATGAACCCGAACCACGAATACGAATTACTGGAGCCGCACCTGGTGCTCCCGAAACCTGAGTTACCTGCACACCCGCCACTTGACCCGCCAATTTCTGGTCAATACTGGTCACGGGTAAATCTTTGATATTTTGTATTTTGATGGTTGCCACCGCACCCGTCACATCTCTACGTTCCTGATTACCATAACCCACAACCACCACTTCTGAAAGCGATTGATTATCAGAAATCATGGAAACGTTTATGGTGGTTCGGTTGGCAATGGCAATTTCTTGATTTAGATAGCCAACGTAGCTAAAAACCAAGGTGGATTTTTCTTTCGGAACTGACAATTTAAAATTCCCAGCCCCATCGGTTGATGTTCCCACGGTTGTGCCTTTGATGGCAATATTTACCCCTGGCAAGCCTTGATTATTTTCGGAATCAGTTATTTTTCCAGTAATAATTTGTTGGGCGAAAGTATTTGTGCTAAATAATATCGTTAGAATTAAGCACTTGACGATGGTTTTATAGATATCCAAAGTCGGTAGTAATTTTTTTTTCATATTTTCGGACTATTATTTTAAGGGTTGAATTGGTAATGAATAAAATTGGTGGGTTGTCTTAGTTAACGGGACATTAATTAATATCACTCCTATGGATTTCAAATTTCGTAGTTCACGGAAGCCTTCGTGGAAAACCGAAGGCTTCCGTAATTCCGTAACAATAGTAATTGAATCAGAATTAAAAATACCGTATCAACTTGTGTAAATTATCAGCGATGTTTCCATAAGATATTAGATGCCATTACCCATTATTATAATTTATTCACAAAATAATCGTATTTTCGTCATAAAATAAATGGACGTTTTGATAATTTCTTTACACTATTTGATATGGAAATATTTAAGAAATACTTTGGTTTAGTTGAAGATGAAATTGATACCAGTTTAGGAATCAGCATCGTGAACTTAGGACATAACATTCATCCAGCTAATCACCCATATCCAGACATGAGCCATCCAGATTCTTATTATTTTGAGTGGGAAAAAGGGCGAAGCCTTTCGGAATTTCAACTCATCTATATTTCTAAAGGAGAAGGCTTTTTTGAAGCAAGCGGTTTGCCCGCCCAACTTATTGAAGGTGGAACAATTATCTTACTTTATCCTGGGGTTTGGCATCGTTATCGCCCCAAAGAAAGCACGGGTTGGGAAGAATATTGGGTAGGTTTCACGGGAACTTATGCTCGCTATCTTCTTGAACAAGAATGTTTTAGCCCTCAAAATCCAATCATAAAAGTTGGATTTGATAATGAATTTTTAGCCACTTTTTCAAGGCTAATCGAGAATGTAGAAATGAAAGAAGATACCTATCGAAAGTTATCTTCTTTTCACTTGATTCACCTTTTGGGAATTGTCTATGCTTCTGCCTTATTATCAAACCAAAAGTTATCTAAAAAAGAAGAATTGATTAATGAAATGAGGGATGTAATTCATCAATTATGGAACAAAAATATTAACTATGAAGCTCTTTCAGCCAGATTTAATGTGAGTTACGCTTGGTTTAGAAAAACGTTTAAAGAGGTTTTAGGAACTGCCCCAAATCAATATCATTTGATGTTGAAAATCCGCAAAGCTGAACAATTAATTCAAGAATCAAATCTCACTTTGGCAGAAGTTGCCTTTCAATCTGGGTTTGAATCGGAGTTTTATTTTTCGAGAATTTTCAAGCAAAAAATGGGATATAATGCTTCGGAGGTTCGTAAAAATAGCATTAGTAAACCTTGCCTACATTGATTTTTAGAAAATAAAACCTGATTCTACTCCTTATTAAAATTTATCCCACTCGTACTCAATTTCTGTAAAATTCCCTTGATGGTTAAGTTGAAACCATCGGCTTTAAACGTGGCAGGAATTGTTACGGTATGGTTTGGCGAGATTACTACATTATCATCATACATCGGGATTCTATCGCACGACCATACGGTTGGGTCGTTCCAGTTACCCGATTTTATAGAAGTCATTATTCCACAAGTAGCGGTTGATTTCAAGACTAAAAATCCGTCATTAAGTCCCCCTACGGTCTTTTGAAAAGGTTTTTGGAGATACATTGACTGCTGATTGGTATTGCCCGCAAAGCCCCAATTTGTTCTACTTCTGACTGCCAAAGCCCTTGCTCTTCCACTGGCGGTCAACCGTGTACAGATTTCACGGGTTCTAAAATCTGGACTTAACACATAAATATAAGCTCCTCCAATATATTCCCCTGGTTGATAATCGAGTGAAATTGGTAAACCATACGCCGACTCGCCTGAAATATAAACTCGTCCAGCCGAATCAGCCGCTAAACCACTGAATCTGGCATAAATAGTATTACCCTTACTAAATGGCGGTGGTAAGCGATTGGTCATTTGTTGCCCTTGAATGTAAGAAAAATCGGAAGGATTATGTTTAGTTAGAACGATTTTAACTTCCGTTCCTGTGTTGGAAAAATTGAAATAATTATCCCCACCAACTATCGAAACGGGTTGAGAAATGTTGAAGGGAGCGTATCTAAATAAATGGTTTCCCCCTGAAACTTCGTGGAGAATATACAGTTTTCCATCCTGTCCCATTTCAGCTCTATAAGCTCGTGCATCTGCCATATTATTGTCCGTGCGATTAATATAGCGTGGATTTGGAACTGTTAATCCACCGACCACCATGTTTGAATCCGCTTCCCAATCGTAGGCATTATACTTCAAACTTCCATCGTAATTATGTCCTTTCACTACGCTGATGTACACAGGAAGCCTCTCGGTCCTGGTTTGAGCTCTAACATTTTAAATCCTACGTATGCTACTAAAATTACTTGACAGTAAACTGTTAAGGAACGTGTAATCAATGAGTTAAAAGGAAGTAACTAATTGTCTTTCACCGCTTCAAATCCTTCAAAAACTGCATCGGTGTCTTGCCAAACTCTGTTTTGAAGGCTTTTGTAAAGTAGGATTGCGTTTGAATCCCCACATTATACATCACCTCTGCAATGGACATATTTTCGTGAGTCATCAATTGGACGGCTTTTTTCAAGCGAATGGTACGGATAAAATCACCGATGGATTGCCCCGTTAGGTTTTTGATTTTGTTGTATAATTTTGTTCTGCTCATGCCAATTTGCGAACAGATATAATCAATATTCATTTCTGGATTACTCAAATGTGCCTCTATTAAATCAATCAAATCCTTCAAGAATTTTTTATCATTGACCGAATGAGCCAAATCTATTACATCAGCGTGTTGTTCGGTAAAGTATTTCTCTCTTGCTTTTTGTTTCTGTGCAAAGATATTTCTGATTGTTAAGGTCAATAATTCGATGCTCAAAGGTTTAGAAAAGTAAAAATCAGCCCCCGATTCTATGCCTTCAATTTTTGATTCTTCGGCATTTTTTGCGGTCAATAACAAAAAAGGAATGTGACTGGTTTCGTCACTTTGCTTCACAATTTTACAAAACTCAATGCCATCCATCACGGGCATCATCACATCACTAATAATCAAATCGGGGAATTCTTCTTTTACTTTTTGGTAGCCTTCTTGCCCGTCATTGGCTTCCGAAATCTGGTAGGTTGTGTTCAAACTATCCTTCAAAAACTTCCTTAATTCATCATTATCATCCACAATTAGGATGGATAATTTATTTTTTACGATGGGTTTTACGGTTATTTTTGCTTGTTTTTCCTCCTGAATGGGCGTGTTATATTCATCTTTTACTTGGATACTTTCGAGCCTCACGGTTACTACTTTGTTCTTGACCCACCGTTCTTTTGTGGTATAATCTTCTTTTCCACAGGGGATTCCAATAATAATTTCCGTTCCTTCGTTTCGTTGGCTATACACATAAATATTGCCTTTGTGCAATGCAGTAAGGCTTTTTACGAAGGCTAATCCGATACCAGAGCCTAAATGTGCTTCCGATATTTTGTAATATCTTTCAAATAAATGGGCAATTGATTCTTTTGAAACTCCCACGCCATTATCCGCCACACGTATGTACAGGTAGTCTGTTCCACGAAATTCATTTGGGATAATTAACTCATTTCCAAACGATGGTTTAAATTTTTCCAACATATCCAAAATTTCTACTTCGATACGATTTCCATCGCCAATATATTTGAAAGAATTGCTGAGTAAATTAATCACAATTTTTTCAAGGATTTGTCGGTCAAACCATGTTTCATGAATTTTGTTTTTGAGGCTAACGCTAAACTTTATGTCTTTTTCTGCGGCTAATTCACTAAATTCATCGGAAATTTCTTCAACAAAACTGTCTAAATTTCCTTGCATAACGTTCAATTTCAGCACGCCCGATTCCGACTTTCTGAAATCCATTAATTCGTTAATCAAACTCATTAACCGATTGGCATTTCGGTACATTAATTCGTAATAATGATTCGCTGATTCGTTGGTGTTTTCTTTTTTCAATTTTTCCAAAGGCCCTAAAATTAATGATAAAGGCGTGCGGAATTCGTGGGAAATATTGGTAAAGAACTGCAATTGTTCTTGGTGCATTTCTTCTTTTTTCTGTTCTTCCAAATGCTGTTTTTCTAAGGTGCTTTTGAACCGATAATATTGTACAATGCCTGTTCCAATTGCCAATAAAATGAAAATTCTAAACCACCACGTTGACCAAAAAGGAGGCTTGATAATTACTTTAATGGCGTATTCTTCTTTGTTCCAAACGCCATCATTATTGGATGCTCTCACTTGAAAAGTGTATTCCCCAGGACTAACGTTCGTGTAGGAAGCCTTTTTCTCATTTTGAGGATATATCCAGTCTTTATCCCAATTTTTAAGTCGGTAAGCATACTGATTATTTTCAGAAGCAGTATAATTCAAAGCGGCAAAACTGAATGAAAAGGTTGCTTGCTTGTGGGTTAAGATAATTTCTTTGGTGAGACTAATATCAGTTTGCAATGGGGAATCTTTTCCCACAATCACTTTCTGATTATCTATCTGAAGATCAGTTACATAAACCGGTGGTACAAATGTATTTTGTAAAATATTTTGTGGATAAAAAGTATTAAATCCGTTTATCCCACCGAAAAAAAATTCTCCTTCTTGGGTTTTCAAAAAGGCGTTTGTTTCAAATTCAAGTCCTTGTAAACCGTCCGAAGTGTTATATTTTTTGGCAGAAAGCGTTTCGGGATTCAATTGCATAATGCCATTTGAAGTTGAAAGCCAAAGATTGCCCTGCGAATCTTCTTCGATTGCTTTGATGAATTCGGTGGATAGTCCCAATTTATCCGTAAAAACAGAGAACGTTTTTTTCCTCGGATTAAAGAGATAAAGTCCCGATTGCCCTAACCAAACCCTATTTTTACTATCGGTGAAAATTATTTGAAAATCTGGACGCTTTTTGTCATTGTTGAAATAATGGGTAAACGATTTAGTATTTTCTTCGTAGCAATTCAAACCGCCATCATCGGTTCCAATCCAAATATTTCCTGCCTTATCTTCATTCAGCGATAAAATATTATTACCCAAAAGTTGGGTTTTATTTTGTCCGTATATGATGCGAGAAAAGGTTTTTGTTGTGGGTTCAAAAAGATTCAAACCGCCGTAATATGTGCCAATCCAAAGGTTATGTTTACGGTCTTCAAAAATTTGCTGAATATAGTTTGAACTCACACTTTTTGAATCCGTAGCCGAATGAATAAATCGGGTAAAATTATCGCTATTGCTATTATACAAACACAAGCCTCCCCCCCAAGTCGCTACCCAAATATTGCCCTTACTGTCTTCGGTAATATCCACCACTTCGTTTGAGCCAATGGTTTTTTGGTTAAATGGATTGTGTTTGTAGTGCTTGAAAGATTTGGTTTTTCGGTTGAATAAATTGAGTCCACCCCCATCCGTACCAATCCAAATATTGCCGTTACGGTCTTCGCAGAAGGCTTTTACGTCATTATAACTCAAACTATTGGGATAAGATTCTTGTCTAAATAAGGTAAATTTTTCGGTATTGGGCATGTATAAATTGATGCCGCCTCGGTGCGTACCAACCCACAAATTACCCTGATTATCTTCAAAAATTGCTGAGATGGTGCGTTGTGATAGGCTTTTTGGTTCATCGGGACGATATTGATAATTGAAGAAACTATCAGAAACGGGGTCAAATAAATTGAGTCCGCCGTTGATGCAACCGACCCAAATATTTTTGTTTTTATCAACTAAAATACTCCGTACCAAATTGCTCGTTAAACTTGTTGTTTGGGTTTCTTTATAACTAAATAATTTTGTGGTATTGAACTGATAATTGAAAATGATGAAGCCGTTATCCGTTGTTCCCAACAATAAATTGCCTTGTTTATCTTCGTTAATACAATAGATGGGGCAATTTGTCGGCTTTTCATCCAAGTTTTTCAGCACATCAATCGACTTAAATATTTTGTTTTCACGGTTGAATAATTGAAGTCCTCTTTGTGTACCAACCCAACAATTCCCTCGACTGTCTTCAAAGATGTAATTGACATAATTATTGTTAAGGCTGGTATTTGAGCCTATTTTCTGTTGAAAAGCGGTAAATTTTCCTTCCGATGATTCCGATAAATTAACTCCTCCCCCTTTTGTTGTAATCCACAATCGCCCCTTTTTGTCAATCATTAAATTGGTGATATGATTGTTGCTAAGGCTTTGAGCAATTTTTTGATTGCTTTTATAATTAATGAAAGTATTAGTTGCTTCGTCAAATTTATTTAGTCCGTTAATCGTGCCAATCCATAGATTTTTTTTAGAATCTTCGCAAATACAGGTAATATAATTGTCGCTGATACACGTTGCATTTTTGAGGTCATGTTTAAAAATAACCATCGAATTTCCATCATAGCGATTCAATCCGTCTCTTGTACCAAACCACATAAACCCCCGACTATCCTGATAAATGGCTTCGATGGTGCTATTTGAAAGCCCTTGTTCAGTCGTGATGTGTTTGAATTTAAGATTTGGAACTTGCGATAACCCAGAAAACCCTGCCCACAAATGTATCAGTAGAAAAAAGTAAAAAAGTTTGAATGAGAGATATTTGTGCATTTGTTGAGGGAAATGAGATTTTGTTATCTGGGCGACCTCGTCTGAATTAGGATTCACCAGATTAATGGATTTTTTGGATTTTACATCGAATTTTAATCCTAAAAATCCATAAATCCTACGAATCCAAATTCAGACTGAGTCAAATCCGCCAAAAATTGACTGATAGCACTAAAATTATGACTTCTGAGATAAAAGTGGCTAAAATAACCTTCTTAATTTTGACTATCCAAATATTAAATAGTATTATAATTATAAATGCAATCCCAACATGAAAAAACGATTACGATATTATGGCCTAATTCTCATCTGTCTCTTAACGACAATCAGTATGCAAGCCCAACAAAGAACCGTTAAAGGTCAAATTATTGATTCATCTCAATTGCCAATCCCGGGAGTTACGATAACCGTTCAAAACAAGAAAACCGCCACCATCAGTAATGCCAAAGGTGAATTTAGTATTGCTGCCACAGAGGGCGATGTGTTGATTTTTACCTCTATTGGTTTTTCTAAAATCGAAAAAAAAATTGGTTCATCTGATGTATTCAACTTAGTAATGACAGAAATTACAATGGGTTTAGATGAAGTTGTAGTGGTAGGTTACGGAACTTCCAGAAAGAAAGATTTAACGGGAGCGGTTACTACCATCAACTCAAAAGATTTCCAAACGGGCGTGATTACTACGCCAGAACAATTAATTGCGGGTAAAGTCCCTGGGGTTTCCATCATTTCAAACAGCGGACAACCAGGAGCGGGAAGTACCATTCGTATTCGAGGTGGCTCATCTTTGAGTGCCAGTAATAATCCTTTAATTGTGATTGATGGCGTTCCTTTGGATAATGACGCCGTTTCAGGAGCAAGCAATCCTTTAAGTTTTATCAATCCGAACGATATTGAATCTTTTACGGTATTGAAAGATGCTTCGGCATCCGCCATTTACGGAACGAGAGCCTCAAATGGCGTTATTATTATCACCACAAAGAAAGGAAAAGGAGCGATGAAAATTAATTTTTCTTCGGTCAATTCAATGTCAACGCTTGTTAAAAAAGTAAGTGTTTTGAGTGCCGACCAATTCAGAGCCGTTGTTAATGAAAAAGGTTCTGCTGCCCAAAAAGCCATGCTTGGAACTGCCAATACCGACTGGCAAGATGCCATTTATCGTCAGGCTTTGGCAACCGATAATAACCTTAGTATCAGTGGACAAGCAGGCATTCTTCCCTACCGAGTTTCGTTGGGTTTCCAGAATCAGAACGGTATTTTAAAAACCGACAATTTGCAGAGAACATCCATCGGTATTAGTTTGAATCCTACTTTTTTCGAGAATCATTTGAAGGTGGATATTAACTTGAAAGGAAGTTTGCAAAAAGCACGTTTTGGCAATACTGGAGCGATTGGAGCCGCCATTAGTTTCGACCCAACACAACCCATTTATGCCACCGAAGGAAAGCAACGTTTTGGCGGTTATTATGAATGGTTAGACAAAACCAGTGCGACGGGATTAGTAAATTTGGCGGGCAGAAATCCATTGGGTTTATTGGAACAACGCTTTGATGAAAGTTCTCCGCAACGAAGTATTGGTAATATTCAGTTAGACTACAAATTCCACTTTTTACCAGAATTACGGGCAAATTTGAACTTGGGCTACGATATTTCAAAAGGTGCAGGAACTATTTATGAATCTGATAGTTCAGCGAATGGCTATTTGGCAAGGGGCGTTGGTGGTTCAAATAATAGTTACAAACAGACTAAAAGTAATACGTTGTTAGAGTTTTATTTGAATTACACCAAAGACCTAAAATCAATTGAAAGTAAGTTTGATATATTGGCGGGATATTCATTTAATAACTACAAAACGACCAATTATAATTATCCTTCATATAATGCAAGAGGCGTAAAATACGTAAATACCGACCCAGCTTTTCCATTTGATACGCCAGAAAATACCTTGATTTCCTTTTTTGGACGTGCTAATTACGCTTTCAAAGACCGCTATTTCTTAACGGCAACGCTTCGCCGTGATGGTTCTTCTCGTTTTGCCCCTGCCAATAGATGGGGACTTTTTCCATCCATTGCGTTGGCTTGGAACGTGAAAGATGAAGCCTTTTTGAAAAATAGCAAAGTCGTTTCTGCCCTTAAAGTTCGGTCAAGTTATGGCGTAACGGGACAACAAGACGGTATCGGAAACTATGATTATATCTCTTATTTCGCCCTTAGTGCGGCAAATGCTTCGTACCAATTTGGCGATTCTTATTTGCAAGGATTTCGCCCAGGAGGATTTTATAGTAATAGAAAGTGGGAAGAAACGGCTTCAACCAACTTAGCGATTGATTACGGTCTTTTCAATAATCGTGTATCGGGAAGTATTGATTTTTACGTGAAAAATACCAAAGACCTTTTAAATAATATTCCACAACCCGCAGGAACAAATTTCACGGCATTTATTGTGGCAAACGTGGGGTCAATGGAAAATAAAGGCGTTGAATTTAGCATTAATACGCAACCTATCAGAAAAAATAATTTGACTTGGAATCTTGATTTTAATGCAACTTATAACCAAAATACCATCACCAATTTAACGGTTGTTCCGCAGGATAAAAACTACGCAGGCTTTCCTTCTGGTGCGATTGCAGGCGGTGTTGGAGGACAGTTTGCCTTCATAAATGCCGTAGGTGTTAGCAGAAACACTTTCAATTTATACCAACAAGTATATGGCGAAAATGGCAAAGCCATCGAAGGTGTTTTTGTGGATAGAGACGGTGACGGAATTATTAATCAGAATGACCTTTACAAAGGAAAAAGTTCAATTCCAAAAGTGTTTTTGGGCATGAGCAACTCAGTAAACTATAAAAAATGGAACATTGGTTTTGTGATGCGTGCTTCGTTCGATAATTACGTTTACAACAACAATTATAGTCAATCGGGTGTGTTGAATCAGATTACAGGCAACTCAGTTTTATATAATGCTTCAACCAATTATTTAGAAACGCAATTTAAAGGAAATAGTCAGCAATTATTGAGTGATTATTACATTCAAAATGCTTCTTTTTTACGTATGGATAATGCCAATGTGAGCTACGATTTTGGAAAAGTATTGGGCGGAACTGCCAATCTTCGATTGAATGCCAACGTTCAAAATGTCTTTATCCTCACAAAATACAAAGGTTTAGACCCTGAAGTAAGTGGTGGAATTGATAATAATTTGTACCCACGTCCACGAATTTTAGCCTTGGGACTTAATCTTGATTTTTAATTCTTCAAAAACAAAAACATGAAAAAAATACATATAAAAATAGCCCTCTCAATGAGTGCAATACTCTCATTTACAAGTGCTTGTACGGATAAATTAGATTTATTGCCAACTAATGATATTACTTCCGAAACCGTTTATAAAACGCCAGCAGGTTATAAACAATCGCTTGCAAAAGTATATGGTGCGTTTGCCCTCACGGGTAATACGGGCGGAACGGGTAACCCCGATGTTCCTAAGGAAATTATTGCGGATGAAGGGAATTCTGACTTTTTGAGATTGTACTGGAATTTACAGGAATTAACCACTGACGAAGCCTCTTGGACTTGGCAAAATGATGCAGGAATCAAAGGGTTGAAAGAAATGAATTGGTCATCTGTGAACCCAATTGTAAACGGAGTTTATTATCGTTCATTTTTCCAAATTACACTTTGCAATGATTTTATTCGTCAATCTTCTGATGATAATTTGAGTAAAAGAGGAATCTCTGGAACGGATGCCGACAATATCCGTAAATTCAGAGCCGAAGCCAGATTTTTGCGAGCGTATCAATATTGGGTTTTGATGGATTTATTTGGAAATCCTCCTTTTGTAACTGAAAATGATGCCATCGGAACGGGTTTACCGAAGCAAATTCAGCGTAAAGATTTGTTTGCTTACATCGAAACAGAATTGAAGGCAATCGAAAATGACTTACTTGCTCCTGGGCAAAATGAATATCCAAGAGCCGAAAAATCAGCGGCTTGGGCATTATTGGCGAGATTATATTTGAATGCTGAAGTTTACGTAGGTACACCAAAATACACGGAGGCAATCACCTACGCAAGCAAAATAAAGGCGGCAAACTATACGCTTCATCCAGATTATAGAGAATTAACGCTTGCGGATAATCATTTGAATAAAGATGAAAACCTTTTTATGATTGCCTACGATGCAAAATATACTCAAAACTGGGGTGGCACCACGTATTTAACGCACGGTCCAGCAGCAGTTCCAGGTTCAATTTCTGGTACGAGCGGAAATTGGGGCGGTTTGAGAACAACCCAAAATTTTGTTGATTTATTCACTGACCAAACGGGAAATACTGACAAACGTCCGCAGTTTTATACGGTAGGACAAAACAAAAATATGACTGATTTGTACGTGGGAACGGATGGTTATTCAACCACAAAATACCGTAATAAAACCAGAACTGGATCCGCAGCACCAAATGCCGATGCCGCAGGAAACTGGACGGATATTGACTTTCCTTTGTTCCGTTTAGGAGAAATAAATTTGATTTATGCCGAAGCCGTTTTACGTGGTGGAACGGGCGGAGATGTCGCAACTGCCTTGACGTACATTAACCAATTAAGAACCCGTGCTTATGCAGGGAAAAATACGGGAAATATTACCGCAGGGCAATTAACGCTTGATTTTATCTTGGATGAAAGAGGTCGTGAATTATATTATGAGGCTCATCGCCGTACTGATTTAATCCGTTATAAAAAGTTTACAACTATTGGATATTTATGGGCTTGGAAAGGTGGAATTGTGGGCGGAAGAGGCGTTGAAGATAAATATAATCTTTACCCAATTCCAACGAATGATTTATCATCAAATCCAAATTTGGTTCAGAATAAAGGATATTAAAATGTAGGACAGGTTTCTAACCTGTCTTGCAAAACAAAAAAAGACAGGTTGGAAACCTGTCCTACGTAAACAAAAAAATCATGAAAAACATATTCAAAAAATATCTTATTGCGAGTGTTTTAGGGCTGTTTCTTTTTTCTTGTGAAAACGATGAATTAAAGACCGTAATGAAATCCAACGCAACTTCAGGGCTTTCATTATCAGCAAGCAATGCAATATTATCAAAAGATACCCCCGATGCAAATTCCCTCACCGTTTCTTGGACAAAACCAGAGTACGGTTACAGTGCGGCTGTAACGTATCGTTTATTGGTTGATAAAGCGGGGAATAATTTCAAAATGGCTCAATCATTTTCAACGGGTAATGCTACCACGTATAGTTGGACAAACAAGCAACTAAACGGTTTATTGGCTGGAATGGGCTTTAAGCCAAAGGAAACTGCCAGTTTAGAATTCATGGTTGAGTCCATTTTAAGTGCCGATTTAATCCAAAAATCTGAGGTGAAAAAGTTTACAACGGCAGCTTATTTAGACCGTCTCGACCTGAATTCTCCGTGGGGTTTGGTAGGTTCAGCCGCCCCAAATGGCTGGGATGGTCCAGACGTGCCTTTCTACAAAACGCTTTCATCAACGGGTGTGTTTGTGTGCTACGCAAAATTGACGGACGGAGACATTAAAATTCGTGAAAATAATCAATGGTCAGTAAACTACGGAGATAACGGAAATGACGGTACACTCGAATTAAACGGGGCTAATATTACGGTGAAAGCGGGTTCATACAAAATCACCTTTGACAGTAATAAACTTTTGGTGAAAGTAGAAAAATTCTCTTGGGGAATTGTGGGTTCGGCTGCTCCAAATGGTTGGAATGGACCCGATTTAGACTTTTTCTATGACCCTGCAACTGACCAATTTAGAGCATTAGGAAATTTTGTTGATGGCGATATAAAAATTCGTAAAAATAATGATTGGAGTATTAATTATGGTGACACTGGCAATAATGGGTCTTTGGAACTGAACGGAGATAATATTCCGATTAAGAAAGGAGTTTATTTAATTACCTTTAACCCAAATACATTAGAAGTGAAAATTGAAAAAACTTCAATTCCAGGGATTGTTGGTCCTGCCGCTCCAAATGGTTGGGATGGTCCAGACGTACAATTTATTCCTAACTTTTTTAAGGATGCAGGTGTTTGGGTAGCTAATGGTGTAAAACTCAAAGCGGGTGATATGAAATTCAGAATGAACAATGATTGGAGTATCAATTATGGTGATGATGGCAATGATTTAAGTTTAGAAATCAACGGTGCCAATATTCCTGTGGCAACCGTTGGAACTTACGACATTGAACTCAATCTCATTAGTACGCCAAAACCAACTTATACGATTAAGAAAAAGTAGATATTTGGATAGTGGGAAAGATAAAACGCTGGCTGGGTTTTGAACCCAGCCAGCGTTAGTCCAATAAACTTATACCCTACAAAAACAAAAAATCAAAAAGTAAAATGAACAAAATCATTCTCTTACTCTTTACCCTATCTTCCCTTTCATCTTGTGGACAGGACGAAAGTAAAGGTGGAAATCTCACGCCCATTACTCCACCAACTACGCCAACAAATACCTCAAATTTCGCCAAAGGTGCGGATATAAGTTGGATTACGCAGATGGAAGCGGAAGGCAAAAAATTCTATAATACCTCTGGAAAAGAAATGGAATGTATTGCTTTGATGAAATCTTTGGGCATGAATTCGATTCGTTTGCGGGTGTGGGTAAATCCTTCGCCAGCCTACAATAATACTGCTGATGTAGTGGTGAAGGCTCTTCGGGCAAAAGCCTTAGGAATGCGAATTATGATTGATTTTCATTACAGCAATAATTGGGCAGACCCAGGAAAACAAACAAAACCCGCCGCATGGAATATTTTAGACATAAACGGCTTGAAAGAGTCCATCGGAAAGCATACCATTGAAGTTTTATCAGAATTAAAAAAGAATAATATTTCGCCCGAGTGGGTACAAGTGGGTAATGAAACTAACAACGGAATGTTGTGGCCTGAAGGAAAGGCATCGGTCAATATGAACAATTTTGCCATGATGATAAATGCGGGTTACGATGGTGTAAAATCCGTTTTCCCGAATGCAAAAGTAATTGTTCATATTTCAAATGGTTATGACAATGGACTTTTTAGATGGATGTTTGACGGACTAAAATCTAATGGAGCTAAATATGATGTCATCGGAATGTCCCTTTACCCATCTTATGCAAAGGTGGATTTGGTGACAGTAAACCAACAATGTTTGGCTAATATGAACGATATGGTGGCTCGTTACGACAAAGAAGTAATGATTGTGGAAGTTGGAATGCCGTGGGACAAAGCCGTTGATTGCAAATCTTTTTTAGACGATATTATTACCAAAATAAAGTCCGTGAGTGGCAATAAAGGGCTTGGAGTTTTGTATTGGGAACCACAAGCGTATGGCAATTGGGTGGGTTACAGTTTGGGAGCGTTTGATAATTCGGGCAAACCTACGGTAGCGATGAATGCCTTTTTCTAAAATCTTGGGATATTAACAATTAGGTTGAAAATTATTTTTTGTATTCCTAAAACCTCTGAAATTTCAGAGGTTTTTTTAAACCTAAATCATTTCATTTTTATAATCATGCAAAGTATTAAAACCACATTACACATTTTCGCTTTTTTCTTCATTTCTTTTGGCACTTTGGCACAAAGACAAAAAATAGATTTTGATGCTAATTGGAAATTCCATTTTGGACATACCGCCAATCCCGAAAAAGACTTTAATTATAGCATTCAAAATGTGTTTAATAAGGCAGGTTCGGGACATACTAACACGGCAATTGACCTAAAATATAAGGATAGCACTTGGACAAACCTAAACCTTCCGCACGACTGGGCGGTGGCTTTGCCTTTTGCTCATGTTGATAATTTTGACGTAGAATCGCACGGCTACAAACCCGTTGGCGGACTTTTCCCCGAAACCAGTGTGGGTTGGTATCGTAAACATTTCACAGTGGCAAAAGCCGATTCAGGAAGTCGTTTCCAAATTCAATTTGATGGTATTTTCAGAGATGCCAATATATGGGTAAATGGCTTTTATTTGGGCAACAACAAAAGTGGATATATTGGCGTAAATTACGATATTACCGATTTCTTGAACTATGATAAGGATAATGTTATCGTAGTTCGGGTGGATGCTTCGCAATATGAAGGCTGGTTTTATGAAGGTGCTGGTATTTATCGTCACGTTTGGTTAAATAAATATAACAATACCCACATCATTTCCGACGGGATTTTTGCCTATTCAACCGTACAAAATAATAAGGCAAATATTACGGTAGAAACTACCGTTGCCAATGAAAATTTTACCACTATGCCTTACTCTATTTCCACTTCATTGGTTGATAGAACTGGTAAAATAGTGTCAAAATCTGCTGAAGAATCTTTTTCTGCCAATGTAAACGAAGAGAAAATTACGAAGCAAATATTGTCTTTGAATATGCCAAAATTATGGTCGCTCGAAGACCCTTATTTGTATCAAATTGTGGTAGAAATAAAGCAATCGGGACAAATTATTGATAAAAAAACCATCAAATTTGGGATTCGTACCATTGAAATTAAGCCGAGTGGTTTGTTTTTAAACGGAAAATACATCAAAATCTACGGTACAAATAACCATCAAGACCATGCAGGAGTAGGCTCGGCTTTACCTGATTATTTGCAATATTATCGGGTAAGTTTACTCAAAAATATGGGCGTAAATGCCTATCGAACCAGTCATAATGCCCCAACGCCAGAACTTTTAGATGCTTGCGACAGCCTCGGAATGTTGGTTATGGATGAAAACCGATTGCTCAATAGTGGTGCTGAAAACCTTAATCAATTTGAACGATTATTGAAACGTGATCGTAGTCGTGCCTCCGTTTTTATGTGGAGTATTGGCAACGAAGAAGGATATATTCAGACCAATACCAATGGCAAAAGAGTAGCAATGACCTTAATTGCCAAACAAAAACAGTTAGACCCAACTCGTACTTGTACCTACGCCGCCGACCTTGCCAATGTTTTCAGAGGCGTGAATGAGGTGATTCCCGTAAGAGGATTTAATTACCGAGAAAAAGGTGTTGAAGCCTATCATAAAGACCATCCAAATCAACCAATTATTGGTACAGAAATGGGCAGTACGGTTACTACGAGAGGTATTTATGAAAAAGATTTAATCAGAGCCTATCTTCCCGACCAAGATATTACGGCTCCATGGTGGGCAAGTACGGCAGAGGCTTGGTGGAAATTAGCTGCCCCAAATGATTATTGGCTGGGTGGTTTTATTTGGACTGGTTTCGATTATCGGGGTGAACCAACGCCCTATAAATGGCCCAATATCAGTTCGCATTTTGGCATTATGGACGTTTGCGGATTTCCCAAAAATATTTATTACTATTATCAATCTTGGTGGACGGATAAAGACGTTTTACACATTGCTCCACATTGGAATTGGCGAGAAAAACGGGGACAACCCATTGATGTTTGGGTGAACTCAAATGCCGATAATGTAGAATTGTTTTTGAACGGAAAAAGTCTCGGTAAAAAAGAGATGCCTCGAAATAGTCATTTGAACTGGTCGGTGAATTATGAAGCTGGGAAGTTAGAAGCCATCGCTTATAAAAAAGGCAAAAAACTCACGGCAAAAGTAGAAACGACTGGTTTGCCTTTTGAAGTGGTGGTTACGCCTTACAAAACAACTACTTTGGCGGACGGGAAAGATGCCACCATAATCAATATTTCGGTGGTGGACAAAGAAGGACGTGAAGTACCCGATGCGGATAATTTGATTAAATTTTCATTACAAGGAAACGGCAAAATTATCGGGGTTGGTAACGGCGACCCAAGCAGCCACGAACCCGATAAATGTGCAGACGGAATGTGGCAAAGAGCTTTATTCAATGGTCATTGTCAGGTGATTATACAGGCAGGAACTACGCCCGATATGATAAAATTTGAAGCAAAATCGGCAGGTTTATTGGCAGGAAATACAGATATAATTACGGTTTCTCTTGAAAAAGTCGCATTGATAAATATTGATAAAAATTATCAGATAAATTACGTATCAGCCAAATCAGTAGACAAAATGGTAGGAGCTGATATTTCATTTCTTCCGCAATTGGAAGACCAAGGTTTGAAATTTTCGGATAAAGGCGTAGAAAAAGATGCCATTCAGATTTTGAAAGAACATGGTATTAATTACGTCCGTTTACGTATCTTCAACGACCCTGCTAATGAAAATGGATATTCGCCAAAGAAAGGTTTTTGCGATTTAGAAAACACGAAAAGAATGGCAAAAAGGGTAAAAGATGCGGGTTTGAAATTATTGTTAGACTTTCATTATAGCGACACTTGGGCTGACCCTGGAAAGCAATACAAACCCAAAGCATGGGAGGGTTTATCGTTTACCGACTTGAAAAAAGCACTCTACGATTATACCAAAAAAGTAATGCAAGAGCTTAAAAATCAAGGTACAAGCCCTGATATGGTGCAAATTGGTAATGAAATAAATCACGGAATTGTTTGGCCCGAAGGCAATGTAAATAATCCCGACGGATTGGCACAATTGCTTAATGCTGGAACGGCGGCGGTGAAATCGGTAGAACCAAATACGCAAATGATGTTACACGTAGCATTGGGCGGACAAAATCACGAATCCGTCAGTTTCATTGATAATATGGTGGCTCGTGGCGTGACGTTTGATGTTATTGGCGAATCATATTATCCAAAATGGCACGGCACGGTAGATGATTTACGAGATAATTTAAGCAATCTTTCAACCCGCTATAATAAAGACGTAATTGTGGTTGAATATTCTCAATTGAAGGAAGAAGTGAATAAAATTGCCTTTGAAGTACCCAATGGCAGAGGCAAAGGCACGTGTATTTGGGAGCCACTCAGCACGTGGGAATCTTTCTTTGACCGTGACGGAAAATCAAATAAATTTTTGGCAGTTTATGATGAGATTAGTAAGCAGTTTTTGTTGAAGTAAAGCAACAAACTAAAGGGGTTAATTTTACCCCCAAAACTATAATTCTGGTTGTTGTTTGGCCATTAAATTTTTAAAAATCATTTATGAATAAATTACAAAGTATTGTCAATCAAGTATTTATAGAAAATTTTAATAAAAAACCAATGTTGGTTCGCTCACCTGGGAGGGTCAATCTCATTGGGGAACATACAGATTATAATGGAGGTCTTGTACTTCCCGCAGCCATCGATAAAGCCGCTTATTTAGCTATTTCTCCCTCAGGAAAGGACTTTGGGAAATGGATTTCAATTGATATGAATGAATCTGCTGATATTCATTTTGATACCATTAAACCTTTAGAAAATAACAGTTGGGCAAATTATATATTAGGAGTTATTGAGCAATTTGAAAAGCGAGGCATCAAAGTTCAACCGTTTGATTGCGTGTTGGCGGGAGATATTCCTATTGGTTCTGGAATGTCATCTTCGGCGGCTGTGGAGAGTGCCATTGGCTTTGCTATTAATGAAATGTGTGGGAATATTTTTGATAAAAAGGAATTATCTAAATTAGTGCAACAAGCTGAAAATGAGTTTATTGGCGTAAAATGTGGCATTATGGATATGTTCGCCAGTATTCATGGAAAAGAAAATCATGTGCTTCGATTAGATTGTGAAACGCTCGAATTTCAATATTTTCCTTTGAGTTTGGGAGATTATAAAATTGTGCTTTTTGATACTGGAGTAAAACACAATTTGGTCGAATCTGAATATAATCTCCGAAGAATTCAATGTGAAGAAGGCTTGATGTTTTTTAGAAAAAAATTCGATAGTTCAATTAAAAACCTTAGTCAAGTTCCCCTTGAATGGTTACAGGCAAGTAGAAGCCAATTAGACCCCTTAATTTATAAACGCTGCCAATACGTTATTGAAGAAAATGAGAGAATTTTATCCGCCTGCGAAGATTTACAAGCTGGAAATTTATTGGATTTTGGCATAAAAATGACTGCAACCCACGAAGGCTTGCGAAATTTATACGAAGTAAGTTGTAAGGAATTAGACTTTTTAGTCGATTCATTATGGCACGAATCATCCGTCTTGGGGTCAAGAATGATGGGGGGTGGTTTTGGCGGTTGTACAATAAATCTAATCAATTCTGATAAAATTGAAGAGTTATACAGCAGATTATCAGTTAGTTATAAACAAAAAATTGGTGTTGAATTAAAAATGTACAGTGTCGTTACGGCAAATGGAACTTCTTTAATTGATAGTAATAGTTTTTGAGCTATTATTTAGCTCAAAAACTGTTGAATCTTTTACTCAAAAAATTATCAATTATTTACACTCATTTATTAACTAAAAAAATGGTTTTCGATTTTAACGAACATTCTCACATCAGAAAAAATCCATTAACTGGCGAATGGATATTGGTTTCGCCTCACCGTACAAAACGCCCTTGGCAAGGAAAAACCGAAGAGATTGTTACTAATTCTCGCTCTCAACATGACCCTTTGTGTTATCTATGTGCTGGTAATCCACGAATGAATGGCGAGATAAACTCCAACTATACAGATACTTACGTTTTTCAAAATGATTTTGCGGCTTTGCAATCTGATGTACCACAGGGAGAAATCAAAAAAGGGGGACTGTTGAATGCCCTAAGCGTTAAAGGTGAATGTAGAGTTATCTGTTTTTCGCCACGTCATGATTTGACATTGGCAGACATGAAAACATCCGAAATTCGTAAAGTGGTGGATACTTGGATTTCAGAATTTGAAAGTTTTCGTAATAAAAAAGACCTTAATTATGTTCAAATATTTGAAAATAAAGGTGAAATAATGGGATGTTCAAACCCTCATCCTCACGGGCAGATTTGGGCTTCAAGTAATATTCCCGTAGAAATTCAAAAAGAAACTGAACAGCAAAAAATCTATTTTGAAGAGCATAATAGGACATTATTAGAAGATTATTGGCGATTGGAGGTTTCTGAAAAAGTACGTATTGTAATCGAAAATGATAGTTTTGTCGTGGTAGTGCCATTTTGGGCCACTTGGCCCTTCGAAACCTTACTAATTCCGAAGCATCCAATGGCTTTTATATCAGAAATGAATGTGCAGGAAAAAAACGATTTGGCTGATATTATCCGTCGATTAACTACTCGTTACGATAACCTTTTTAAAACCTCTTTCCCCTATTCTGCGGGTATTCATCAAGCACCCTTACATTCGCAGGATTTAAAAAGTTGGCATTGGCATATTCATTTTTATCCCCCTCTACTTCGTTCATCCACTATTAAAAAATTTATGGTTGGTTATGAATTATTAGCAAATCCTCAAAGAGACATTACCCCAGAAAGTGCAGCGGAGCAATTGAGGAATTTGAGTGAAAGGCATTATAAATTCTGAAATAATTTAGTGTATATCGTAAGAACTAAAATAACTTGAAACATATACGCTGACCAACGTTCAAATAATCTTCTAATTTGATAAATATTTTCTTACCAAATAAACCATGGTTTATTTGGTAAGAAACTAATTTAAGAATTGAAAATCATTGAGCTATTGAGCCTGAAAACTATTACATGCTATGAATGGGTCGCAAGTCACATACGTCACTCGTAAAGACAAAATATTTTACAGAATTTTTATTTCATTAATGCGTAAGTTTTATTCTTTCCGAATAGATACGTCAATAATAGGTGGCTGCTCCCAAAGAAGGGTGGAGAAATATCGAAATACGATTCGTGGACTTTGTGATTGTGACGAAGGTGAATACTCCTTATCTTAAAAATTTAAGAGAAAACATTTTGACAAAAGATAAATTAATTATAATTTACAGATCCTATTTACTTACCAATTTCAACCGCCAATTACCATTTACAATTAGTTCATTATCAGAATCTTAATATATTAAATCTCCCTCCTTGCTATTCCCTGCAAAGTCCCAGTAAGAAGCACAAATTTTAACCATTCTGTTAAATAAATAAATAAATAATGATTGATAAGCCTAAAAAAGTCATCTTATTTTTTTTGTTGGTACTCACTTCTTTTTGTTCAATAGGAAGGGAAAAGCTCACGTTGTTAGTAAAAGAGCTACCTAAACAGCCAATCGAGAATAGACTCAACTATTTTTTTTCCTTGGAATATTCTTGGCAAAAAGACCTTAGTAATTTCAAACGCATTGATAGTTTAAAAGTGATGGCTAAACAGCTCAGTGACGATAAGCTCGCCGAATATTGTCAACTGTTGTGGTATGAATACAAAATTTATTTTGCTAAAAATTCTCCACAAAAAGCCAGCTATTTCAATATGGCAGAAAAATTCACGGAGGATTCTGATAATCCTGAATTGAAAGCTCACTTATACTACGCCATCGGAATTTATGCCTTTTATTTAAAAGAGATTGATTACGGTCTGCCCTTGATTTACCAATCAAAAAAACTATTAGAGAAGATTAATTATCACCAGTTTAGGCATCGAAGTTATTACTATAAAGGCTTTTTTGATTTGTTTTTTCATTTTGAAGATTTCAAATCTGCCATTTCCGTGGGAGAACTTGCCCGCAAAGACCCAAACAATTTACTCTATTATCCAGCGGACTATTTCAACGATGTTGGATTGTGCTACCTACGACTTAAAAATTATGATTTGGCTTTAAAATATTATGAAAGAGCAATCACCGATGCAAAAAATCGGAATGATGCCAGTTTTATGGCTCTAGTAAGGGGGAACATGGGAAAAATATTCTACCGCCGTAAGCAGTTTAAAGACGCATTGCCGTATCTCTACGAAGACTTTAACATGAATGAAAAAAAAATTCCAGAAGAAGCTAATTATGTAAGATACCTCATTGCGAACTGTTTACTACAATTAGATTCTGTGAAAAAAGCGGAAACATTTTTAAAGTACCCGGACATGAATTTTCCGATATGGACGCACCCCGTATTCAAATCCGACAAATACAGCGTCATGTCTCTATATTATAAAAAAATGGGCAATTTCAAATTATCTATGCAATATTTAGATTCATTAGTAGTCTTGAAAGATTTCATTAAAAATAAATATGACTTTAACCAACTAAAACTCTTCGAGAGCCAGCTTCAAGCGGAAAAAGTTCTACTCAACAAGACGACGCTGGAAAATGAAATTGACCGACAAAAATTGTTACGAAATGGGGTAATTGCGATGCTTACGATCATTTTTGTGTCCGTTTTCTACGTGCTTTTCTATGGGTACGGCAAGGAGAAGCAGCTTCAATTACAAAAACAAAAACTATCCACCGAACAGTTAGTCCATGCGAATGCTCAACTCGATCTGTTCTTGGATAACCTAAAAGAAAAAAATAACCTTATTGATAAAATGTCGTTTGAGTTGGAGCAGACTAACCAGCGAAATCCCGAAGTAATTGCCCAGACGAATGCTTACTTGGATAATCTCCGAAAAAGTGTCATTTTAACGGATGAAAATTGGCGTGATTTTAAAGGAATCTTTGAGAAAATCCACCCTAATTTTTTTGGTGAGTTACTGCAAAACTATTCCGATCTCAGTCCCGCTGAAACAAGGCTGGTAGCTCTTCAAAAACTCGAAATACCTACCAAAGAAATGGCTAATATGTTGGGAATTTCGAGTGATTCTATTAAGAAAGCCAAATACCGTTTAAGGAAAAAGTATCCCGAAATGTTCGGTGAAAAAAGATCAGACGCTCTTGAAGACCAAGAAGAACCCTGTTGATGCAACTCATCAACCAACGATAGAAGCCAATTTCTGACCCGAAGTTGGCTTTTTTGGGTTTAGACACGCTAAAAAGCCCATTTGTCATACCAAATGATATTTGTCCACCTTTTGTCCACCCCCACTTCTTGGTTGTTTCTGAAAGATAACTCAACTTGCGAAATCATTTTTCTCCTAAATTCTCAAAAAAATGACTTCCTTTTTTGATAAACCCGAAAATCTGAAATGGCTGCTAAAAATGGCGGTCCTTACTTTTCTATTCTTGTTTTTGGTGTGGCTGGTTTGGTGTTACTTCAATTTTCAGGTAGTGCTTTTAGAAGTAAAAAATAAGTAGTATTAATGCATAAATAAACTAAATTCTCATGAAAAAGACCATTACAAACGTAGATATTTATTACTTTTTACGATGTTGATCGGCAGTGTCTTGACTACTTTGGGCCAAGTACCTAAAATCACTTCCTTCAGTCCCACGAGTGGTAAACCAGGCACTCTAACAGGGACTAATTTTAACACAACGCCAACCAATAACATTGTACTTTTTGGGGCTACTCGTGCCACGGTAACGGCAGCTTCTGCTCTTAGCGTCACGGTTACGGTACCCACAGGTGCCACTTATACCCCCATCACTTTATTAAACACGGGTACCAGTTTGGCGACTTATAGTTTACGCAATTTTACGCCCACCTACAGCCCCGCCATTACTGCCACTAATTTTCAAGCTAAACAAGATTTTACAGCGGGTACAAATCCTGAATCGGTGGCCATCGGCGATTTAGATGGAGATGGCAAGCCCGATTTGATCGTAGCGAACTATGGTTCAAATACCCTCTCGGTGTACCGTAATACCTCACTTAGTGGCAGCATCGGAACGAGTAGCTATGCCGCCAAGGTAGATTTTACCAACGGGACAAATCCTACTTCCGTAGCCATAGGCGATGTGGACGGGGATGGAAAACCCGATTTGGCCGTAGTGAATTACAACTCAAATACGGTCTCGGTATTGCGTAATACGTCCACGAGCGGCAGTGTTGATGTGGGTAGTTTTGCCCATAAAGTAGATTTTGCCACGGGAACTAATCCTGCCTCGGTAGCCATAGGCGATGTGGACGGGGATGGTAAACTCGAGTTGTCGATAGTGAATGCTAGTTCAAATACGGTTTCGGTTCTGCGGAATACGAGCAGTTTTGGCAGTATTGATGCAGGTAGTTTTGTTGCCAAGGTAGATTTTATTACGGGAACAACTCCTCTTTCAATAGCCCTTGGCGATTTGGATGGGGATGGTAAGCTCGACTTAGCCGTAGCTAATTATGGTTCAAATACGGTCTCGGTAATTCGCAATACGTCAAGTAGTGGCATTATCGACATCGGTAGTTTTGCCGTTAAAGTAGATTTTGCCACGGGTTCATTTCCTTATTCCGTAGCCGTGGGTGATTTGGACGGGGATAGTAAGCCCGATTTGGTATTGGCGAATACTGGTTTAAATACGGTCTCGGTTATCCGCAATACTTCCACAAGTGGTAGTATCGTTGCGGGTAGTTTTTCCGCTAAGGTAGATTTTACTACAGGAACAACTCCTTATTCAGTAGCCATGGGTGATTTGGATGGGAATGGCAAACCCGATTTGGTCGTAGCTAATTTTAATTCAGCTTCAGTCTCGGTATTCCGCAACACGTCCACGATTGGAAGTATCACCTCGGGTAGTTTTGCCACGAGGGTTAATTTCACCACGGGAACAAATCCTCGTTCAGTCGCTATCGGTGATTTGGACGGGGATGGGAAACCCGAGTTGGCCCTGAGCAATCGTGGTTCAAATTCGGTCTCGGTGTTGCGAAATGCTTCAAACAATGCCGATTTAGCCAGTTTAACCCTGAGTTCGGGAACCTCATCGCCCATTTTTGCCACTGCAACCACGGCTTACACTGCCAGCGTGGCTAATACCACTACCACTGTTACGGTAACCCCCACTACAGCGGATGCCAATGCAACTATTACCGTCAATGGCGTTACAACCACCAGTGGAACTGCCTCCGGTCTTATCGCCTTGAGCGTTGGGAATAACACCATCACGACCCAGGTAACCCCCCAAGATGGTATCACAAAAACCTACACGGTGACCGTGACGAGGGCGGCCAGTGACAATGCCAATTTAGTTGGTTTAGCCCTGAGTCCGGGAACCTTAACGCTAACCTTTTCCCTCTTAACCACCGCTTACATCGCCAGCGTGGGTGGTGGTACCACCAGCCTTACAGTATCCCCCCGAGCAGATGTCAATGCGACCATTACCGTAAATGGCATTACCACCACCAGTGGAACTGCCTCCGGTCCTATCGCCTTGAGCGTCGGGAGTAACACCATCACAACTCAAGTAAACGCTCAAGATGGTACAACCATAAAAACCTATACGGTAACTGTAACGAGGGCAGAGGCTCCACCAGTCATCACCAACTTCAGTCCTTTAAATGGCAAACCTGGCGAGGTAGTCACGTTGACTGGCACTGGCTTTAATAACATTGCAACTAATAACGTGGTATTTTTTGGGGCCACCCGTGCCACGGTAACGGCGGCCACCGTTACCAGTGTCACGGTGAACGTACCTACA
>JAYVIV010000080.1:0-5805 GCA_043769985.1 Arcicella sp. | reverse complement strand
GTGAGCCAAACAATTAGTACGCCCATGATAGCGTACAAAATGCCGCCTAAGAGTTCTGTCTGATTAAAATGCGATAATTTTCCTCTAAAAGCTTGAATGGTGATTACGCCATTTTCGTATGACATAACAACCGGGGCTAAAATTGAATACCATTTTACTCGATTTTGATTATTTACGTAAAAAAGCAAATACGCCATCGTCCACGCATATATCCACGTACTCAAGGCAAATTTCAGGGGTTTTATCATAGAATTAATCCCTAAAATCGTCTCGGTATTTACAGTTGAATATAAGCCGAGACAAATCGCTAAAATTAGAAAGAATAAGCCCATCTTTGCCAAAAGTGGATTTCTGCTAAATATCTCTTTAATTAGTTTCATGGAAGGATTGAGTCTTGATAGTTTTAAGAATAAAAAACAAAAGATAACCCACTGGACCAAACATAAAGGTAAATGGCAATGTCAGCGTATAAAGCCACCTCGAAATTTGCAATTGTTGCGATTTTTTAACGATGTATGCTCCCACAAATAAATCAAATGCTAAATAGTGAATCCAACCCATAGCCACGGCATTATCATTTCGAAATAACGCTTTTACATTCGCCAAAGTGCTGAAGCTATCCACATTGAAACTGCCAATGTCTTTCAATAATAAATAGGCGTACAAAATAGAAAACAGCACAACGATTCCATTCAAAATGATGGTTTGCGTGTACTTCCATTTGGGCAGAAAAATTAATAAAATCCAGCCCAAAAGCACAAAGGAATTAGCGAAAGAAAAGATTGATGAGGGGTTCATGGTTGATTGGTTTTTTGTGAGTCTTGGTTGTTTTGTGATTGGAAATATAAATATATTAGGCGTAAGAAAAGAATCTTCAATCAGTTAAGTAGGTGTCATTTATTCATTTCTCTAATGTCAATTAGAAATTTTTCTATATTTTCTCTGATTGAGGCGGATGCCATAAATCTTGTAGCTGTCTTTCTTGTAACAAATGCTGATGCAGATAATGGGGAATTTTTGTCTCCATCAACAATATCTGTACAATATATTTTTTCAAAATTGTTAAACTTTATTTTCATTTGACAAAGTCCATGAGCTTTTATATATCCAACTCCATACAATCTTGAATCCAATGCCTCCAATCTAAATTCTATTTTATCAACAGAAGTTGAATCAATATTTAGATTAGAATTGGCAAATATTTTTTCAATGTAATCTTTTATTTTGATTATTGATTGTGGATTTGCAAGTTCAGATGTGTTTGTAAGTTTTAAATCAGAACATTCTATTTTATCAATTTTTTCTGAAAGTCTATCATCAAAAATTTTTACACTTACTGTCTTGCCTTTGAAATTAAATTTTTCAACGTTACTATATATTGGAAATTTTTTACCAGGTAGAAACCCATGTTCATCATAAGATATAGATGGAATGAGTATGACTTGGGCTGAACTTATATTAAACTGTAAAATCAGAATGAGTACGAAAAAAAAGTGTTTCATTTTTGTCTAAATTTTTTAAGTTAACGCTTGCTCACAATGATTTGAAATCAGGCGTAGTTTGGTCAAGTGTTTTTTAACGCAATAATAATAGTTTCTCCAAATGATGATAATCAATCCCAAAATACGCTTTCGTAGCCTTCAATTTCTCTAAAATTTTCGCTTGTTTTTTCGGGTTTATTTTGCCTTTTATGCCTACCACTAATACATTTTTAGGCGTATGAGCATCAGAAATGAATTGGAAAACCTTGGTTTTGTAGCCAAAATATTCCAAAATCATGGCTCTGATTCCGTCCGTTACCATTTCGGCTTGGCGTTCCAAAAAGATGCCGTGTTTCATCAAAAAATCTAATTCGTTGGAGGCTTTATTTTTCTCCATTTCCCTCCTAATTTGTTTGTGACAGCAGGGTGCAACCACGATTAAATCGGCTTGGGCAGTGATTCCTTTGTAAATCGCATCGTCCGTAGCGGTGTCACAAGCATGGAGGGCAATGAGTATATTCGTGTCGGTGCTGTCGTAATTTTCAATTGTTCCTTCGGTAAAATTGAGGTTTTTGAAGCCTGTTTTCTGGGCAATATCATTACACAACTCCACCATGTCGGGGCGAAATTCCACGCCCGTTACTGTGGTATCTAAATTCAAAACATTGGTTAAATAATCATACAAAGCAAAAGTCAAATACCCTTTTCCCGAACCCATATCAACCACTTTTTTGAGTTTTTTCTCAGGAATTTCTTTTATTAATGAGCTCAAAATTTCCACATAATGATTGATTTGCTTGTATTTATCCTGTGCATTTTTATAGACATTTCCTTCCGCATCCGTGATTTTTAACTCGTGCAAATACCCCTTTCCTTGGCTTTCAATTAAGCGTTTTTTGGCGTGGTCATGGTCTAAAGAAATTGCTGAGTTTTTACTGGAAGGATTTGTTTTTCTCAGCGTAATTTTCTGATTATTAAGTTGTTCCATAATTAAATCATACTCATTCGTGAAAAGCGTAGCGATTCTAAAACCATTTTCAATAGCTTCTTGAACCAATTTTATTCCTTCCTCAACGGCATAATTTTTGACAATATCACGGGTTTTATAGCGATACGTAAAGCTCAGATTTTCAAGTCTTTTAATCAAAACTTTTTTGACATAAATATTCCTAAGTCCGTCTTCCGAACCTTTATAATTCCCCAGAGAAATTTTGATGAAAGTATTAGCTAAAATGCTTTCAGAAAGTGATAATTTAAATTGTTCTTTTTGCAAATTAATAGAAGTTATGTTAGACCACAGATGACACTGAATTAACGGATTTACACGGATAAATAATAAAATCTGTGTAAATCTGCATAATCCGTGTCATCTGTGGTCTATTCCTTACTCAGAAATCTCAAATGTTCTTGGCAGTGCCATTAGTTTAGCATAATACGAAGGAGCGTAACTGTACACATATTCTAATAGCGTGTTCACATCAGCATGAAAGTCAAACTGAATGTCTGGGTGCATTTTTACTAACTTTTTCAAGACAAAATCTGTTCTTTTCGCCACATAATTTGATAGTGTATCAGATTTGGCAGAATATTTTTGAATCCACTTCAATTGCTTCTCAAAACAATCTTTTAAGAGTTTTATGGTTAGTTCTATTTCACCGTATTTGTCCTTCGTTACTTTCACATGACGAGTAATTTCAGCGTTGATATATCGCATATCCATCATCAAATATCCCGAAGAATAAGCATCAGTACGATATAATTTATCAATAGCGGTCTTGACTTCATCTCGCCTAAAATCAATGGTTGAATTACCTTCAACCAACATAAATTGCAGTTGTTGGGCAAGAACATCATCCTTAGCAATCAGTTTTAACAGTAGTTTATCTTTTTCTTTTTGAGGCATCGACAAAATTGCCTGTTGTAAATCTTTTTCTAATTTTGCCATTGGTTAGCTATTAAATTTAAGTGAGAGAATGAATAAGTAAAATAATATAACAAGATCTCAAACTTTGCAACAAAGTTATGAATTTAGGGGTTAATAAGCTATCAGACCAACCAATTCAAGCCTTGAGGTTAATACACATGAAACAAAAAGGAATATTTTACGCTTTCGCCATAATCACGCTTTGGACGTTATCGTTAACTTATCTGTTACACTATAAAATTGATTTTAAAGATCCGCTTGTTTATGTATTTGTGTTGATGCAAACGCATTTATATACAGGTGTTTTCATCACTGCCCACGATGCCATTCATGGGGTGGTTGCACCAGATAATAAGCGATTAAATCATTCAATAGGTTTTCTTTGTGCCACTATTTTTGCCTATAATAATTACGCAAAACTCTCTCGAAAACACCATCTTCATCACAGTCACGTAGTTTCTGATGAAGACCCTGACTATTATCACGGAAATTTTTTCCGATGGTATCTTAAATTTGCCTTGGAATATGTTACGATTTTTCAGATTATACTGATGGCAATTACCTATAATCTACTAAAATTGGTTTTTCCGATGGAAAATCTTATCATTTTCTGGGAGATTCCAGCCATTTTGAGTACTCTCCAATTATTTTATTTCGGCACTTATCTGCCACACAGAGGTGAGCATGATGTTGCCGACAAATTCAAAGCCAAAAGCCAAAGCTTAAATCATACGGTTGCGTTCATTACGTGTTATTTCTTTGGATATCATCACGAACACCACGCTTATCCCTATTTGCCTTGGTGGTCTTTGGCAAAAGCTAAGGAGTCAGAAGAATTGCTAAAAACTAAGTAATTTTGCTCATCGAAAAGGTTCTAAATATTTGATAATCAAATATTTAGAACCTTTTCGATATTTTTATTAAAAATCAATTTTTAATACTATTTCTTGCGTTTATTGGGAGGTGGCAATGATTTGAAAGCCAACGGTATGACAATAATTTTGATTTTGAGAGATAAAAATAAACCAGTTTGTGTGGAGTCAAACCGTTAAAGCCAACCCCTTTCGTTTGGAATGTAAGCCAGTAATTTGTTTGCCTTTGACGGCTAACAAACTATGAGGTGGTAGGTATGACCTCCTTCATACCTATTTTTCTCGCTCAATCGTAAATTGAACTAAGCCAGCTAATGAATTTCTGAATTTCGTTTCTGGGAAAGTATGTAAAATATTTTGAGCCTCTTCAACCAAGTTTTTCATGGCTTTTGTGGCGTATTCCAAACCTCCTGATTGCTTAACAAATGCAATAACCTCAGCAACTTTTAGGGAATTTTCAGACTCGTTTTTGATAATGTTTATAATACGACGCTTCGTACTCCAATCTGCCTGATTCAAGGCATAGATGAGTGGGAGCGTCATTTTTTTCTCTTTAATATCAATTCCAAGAGGTTTCCCGATTTCTGCATCACCATAATCAAATAAATCATCTTTTATCTGGAAAGCAACGCCCACTTTTTCACCAAAAAGCCTTGCCTTTGCCACAGTTTCAGCATCTGCCCCTACAGAACTCACACCCATAGCACAACAAGCCGCAATCAAAGTAGCGGTTTTTCTTCGGATAATTTCAAAATAAACTTCCTCCGTAATGTCCAATTTACGAGCCTTCTCCATCTGCATCAATTCACCTTCTGCCATTTCTTGAATGGCATTTGAACCAATTTTTAGTAACTCAAAATCATCATTATTGATGGAAAGCAGAAGGGCTTTTGATAGTAAATAATCACCCACCAAAACGGCAATTTTATTTTTCCAGAGGGCATTAACAGAAAAGAATCCACGGCGGTAATTTGAAGCATCCACAACATCGTCATGTACAAGAGTGGCAGTGTGAAGAAGTTCAATTAAAGCGGCTCCACGGTAGGTTTTTTCATTAACGTCACCACATAAACCTGCCGTTAAAAACACAAACATGGGTCTAATTTGCTTTCCCTTTCGTTGGACGATATAGTTCATAATCGTGTCCAACAACATCACTTTGGTTTTCATTGATTGCCTAAACTTTCCTTCAAAGGCTTTCATTTCTTCGGCAATCGGGGCTTGTATTTCTTTAATTGATAAATTCATTCTCTGAGCAGTGACCGTTAAATAGTCTCGCAAATTACATCATTCTGTAAAAACTTGTATATTCTCTATATTTATTAACCTGTTTTTATTTATTTAGTTCGATATTTGGGGTTAGAAACTGGTTAATAGTTATCGGTTATTTATTATTGGCAATTACCTGCCGAACGCCTAATAACTAATTCGGAACTATGCATTATTTGGCGGATTACCCCATCCCAACCGAGCGACGGTCGCCCTTCCCCTTAAAGGGAAGGACTTTAATCTGGCTTAAAGCCCCTCT
>JAYVIV010000079.1:0-35134 GCA_043769985.1 Arcicella sp. | reverse complement strand
AGCATTTTCAAAGGTTAGTAGGGAGTGTAATTAACGCCACCAAGTCACGGAGACACAAAGTTTTAGTTTTCGGAGTCTTGGACTGTGTGTCCCAGTGTCTTCGTGGCAAAGCAATTAGTTTTCAAATATAGTAAAGATGCCATTAGAAGCCTAAAAGTTGCAGAGGGTAATTTTACAAATAAATAAATTAATAGGCATAAAGAATATTTTTCGTTATTATTGATACACGATTTGTACTTTTGTATTGAACGAAAAGCAAAGACAAAAATGCTTGATAAAATCCGACATAATAAATCAAATTCTATTGAACCAGAATATAGAACTGTTCAATTTTATGCCCAAGTGCGTAAAGGTGAGAAAGGATTTGTGCTGGCTAAAAAGAATATCAAACAGGTTTATTATTTTGAAGAATTAGAACACGAAACTTATCCTTATAAGCCAACTACAATAGCTTTTGAAACTACGATTTATATTCTCAATAAACGCCTTGATTGCCAAGTTGAATTTGAAGATGAAATGTATGTTATTCAAAATTCGGAATTTGATATTACTGTTTGGGGCGAAACTCGTGAAGAAGCTGAGTACGCTGTTGGTTTTACGTTTCATTCTCTTTATCAAAATTTTGCGTTGGAAAATGACGAAAAGCTATCAAATGAAGCAAAATTATTAAAAAATAATCTTTTGAATACTGTTAAAGCAGTAATAGATGAAAGCCAGAAAAGCTAAGGATTTACAAAAAGTCCTTAATAAGAAGGGCTTTGTTTTATACCCCGAAAAAAATCATCATCAGTTTTACTATCTTGAAGTTGATGGTGTAAAACAAAATGTTTACACTTATTTTAGTCATAGTCTCAATGACTATGGAAGTTCATTAATGGGTAAAATTAAAAAACAGTTGAAATTTGTCGAAACGGATAAAGCCGAAGACTTTTTTGACTGTCCTATGAGTGAACAACAATACATTGAAATGTTAAAGATGCTTGAAGTTATTAAATAATTTCCCCTACTCCAACAAAGCTAAAACATCATCTTTCGATAACGATTTTACAAAACTTTCCTCCGTAGTAATTAACTCATTAGCAAGGCGTTTTTTGCTTTGTTGTAATGCCAGAATCTTCTCTTCAACTGTATTTTTGGTAATGAATTTATAGGTAAAAACGGTATTGACTTGACCAATTCTGTGCGCTCTGTCAACTGCCTGAGCCTCAATGGCTGGATTCCACCACGGATCCAAAATAAACACGTAATCTGCCGCTGTGAGGTTCAGACCCAATCCCCCAGCCTTCAATGAAATCAAGAAAATTTGGACATTTGGATTATTTTGGAACAATTCTACCTGTGCTTGACGGTCGCTGGTACTGCCATCCAAATACGCATACGGACGAGATTCTTTGTCTAAATGTTCTCGAAAAAGATTGAGGTGTTTTACAAATTGACTAAAAATTAACACTTTATGTCCTTCTTCCAAAATGGTAGCTAATTTCTGAATGACGTCATCCAATTTACCAGAATCTCCTTCATATTCTTTATCGGTTAGGCGGGGGTGATTAGCTAATTGTCGCAATTTCGTCAAGCCCTGCAAAACCATGATTTGCGATTTTGAAATGCCTTCTTTTTCAATGTGATTCAAAATCAAATTTCGGTAATACGCCTTCGCTTCTTCGTATTCCACCTCCTGAGATTCAGTCATTTGGGCGTAATGAATTGCTTCAATTTTTGGCGGTAATTCAGTAGCAACTTGTGATTTATGCCGTCTGAGCATGAAGGGTTTTATGATGGAATAAAGCCTTTTCAATTTCGTTTCATCCGCCTTTTTTTCAATTGGAATTTGAAACTCATTTCTGAAAGAATGTTGATTTCCCAATATTCCAGGATTTATAAAAGTCATTTGCGACCATAAATCCATTGTACTGTTTTCCAGAGGCGTACCCGTAAGCACCAAACGATGGCGAGAATTCAACTGCATTACGGCATTTGTTATATTGGATGAAGGGTTTTTTATAGCCTGCGATTCATCCAAAATTACATAATTGAAGCGGTAGTTTTTCAGTAAATCAATGTCGATTCTAACGATGCCATACGAAGTCAAAACAACATCATATTGAGCAAATTTCTCAATATTTTTGTCTCGATTTGTGCCTGTGTAGGTGAGAATTTTAAGGTTTGGGGTAAATTTTTGAGCCTCTTTTTCCCAATTATAAATTAGTGAAGTTGGCATAATCAAAAGACTTGGTGAAGCCACTTTTTGCTCTTTTTGCGAAGCCAATAAAGTGAGCGTTTGCACTGTTTTTCCAAGTCCCATATCATCGGCAAGGCAACCCCCAAAATTGTATTCATTCAAGAAACGCATCCAGTCGTAACCCGCCTTTTGGTAGGGTCTTAATTTACCTTTGAAGCCTTTGGGAATATTGTAGGTTTGAATTTCCTCAAAATCACGCAATTTCTCTAATTTTCTACTCAAAACTGCCGTTGCTAAGGAATCACTTTGCAAATCTTGAACCAAAGAAATGTGATGTTTTTTTAATATAAACTTCTGATTATCAGTATCTTGTTCTATAAAGTTAAAGAGTTCTGAATACTGAGAAAACCAAATTTCGGGAATTACAGCAGTTTCGCCATTATCCAATAAAAATTCTCTTTTACCCTGTAAAATCAAGTTTCTAATCTTCAAGAATGGGATTTCGTAATCGCCAAAAAGCACTTTTGCATGAATATCAAACCAGTCATTTCCTTCCACAATATTCACTTCAATTTTAGAATATCCCAAGAAATACCTTTTGCCATTATTGGTCGTATTCTGCAATACTTTGAAACCCGCTTCCGATAAATTTTCGTAGTTTTTTTGTAACCACATAAAGGCTTCAGGCTTCGATAAAACCGATTTCCCATGCTTTAATTCCAACCCTAAATCATTTAAAATGAGCAATTTATACTTCTCTTGTTTTAAATCTCTACGGACTTTATGAAAGACATATTCATCACCCGATTTTTCCATGCTTACGTTGGCTGAAGCCGAGAAATTATCGAATGGAAAGGCATATTTTCCATATTGAAAAGAAAGACTTAATGTTAATTCTGAATCGTCTTTTTCTCGAATATTATTTTTGTCTGGCGAATCAAAAAGGGTGCTTTGAACAGACTTTTGTTCAGAAAAATTGAGGATGGGTATGCACGAATAGGCCTCGGAACGAATCTCGAAACCTTTGGCGTAAACATCAAACATCGTAATGATAGACGTCACGAATTTGCGGTAATAATCCTCCTCAATTTTTTTGGGAATGATGATGAATTTTTTATGAAGAAATGGACGTAACTTCTTGCCATCCACATCCTTAGCGAAGTGATATAGTTTATTGTTGAGAATCATCCAGGCGGGTTCATCGCAGACGATAAAGGCATTTTTATATTGAAAATCGACTTTTTCACCTTGGTATCGTATCCTTGGAAAATAATGGGTATCGTTTTCATTTCGCATAAAATGAAAAAGGACGGTTGCTTTCTCTGGTAAGACTTCAATTTTTTGCCAAATTGGGTTGCCATCCCCGCCCATAATGTATAATTGCTTACCCAAAAGCAAGGGCAACATTTCAGCTTTTATTTTATCAACATAATTCGTAATGAGTTCCTGAGTGGCTTTTTCGCCTTTTTGCGGATCATAAACTTTCAATAAAAAATCAGTAATGGTACGCTTTTTTGTGCCAACAAATTTCTTATAAATATGCTCTTGTTGGATGGAATCAATCAATTTTACGATATGCAAATCACTTTCATCAAGTCCGTGCTTGAATTCTTTGATATTTTTAACCGATACATTTTGATTAAGTAGAGTGAGTTCTTTTTTAGCATCTAATTGCACGACAAAAGCCTCAAAAAGATAGCCTAGATACTCGTGATTGAGAATTGAGTAGATGATTTGGAAAGGTTCGGAAGTATAAACTTTCATGATCAGAATCAATATTATTTTGTAAGATGTGATATGGATTGTGATTGAAGCGAAGCCAACAAACGATAATGGCGTTTTTTTCAATTTAATTAATCCCAAATCTAAAAAAATAAAACGATAATGACAAGTGGTTATTTAGCTCATTGATGACACAGATGTTACAAATTTACACAGATAAAATTGAATGAATCTAATAAATCTGTAACACCTGCCCAGTCGGAAGTCTTATTTTCCTTTTACATATTCTCAGAAATTTCTAACCAACGTAATTCTTTTTCGTCTAATTCGTCCGTGAGTTTTTCGATTTCTTTTGCCCATTTTGCCAAATCTTCATACGAACCTCCACCGTTTAATTGTTCCGTTAAAGCCTCTTTTTTGGCTTCTAATTGCTCAATTATTTTCCCCAAATCCTCGTATTCTTTTTGCTCTTTGAATGATAGTTTTTTCTTTGCATTTTGTGGCTTTTCAACCGTTGTAGAAAGATTATTACCACCAGATTTTCTTCCCTCTTCTGATAACTGCCTACTGCCTACTTCCGCCTCTGGACTATCTGCCCATTCACGATAATCGGTATAGTTTCCTGGGAAATCACGGATAACACCGTTGCCTTCAAAAACGAAAAGGTGTTCCACTAATTTATCCATGAAATAACGGTCGTGAGATACTAAAATAATACAGCCACCGAATGCCATCAAGAAGTCTTCCAAGATATTAAGTGTCTGAATATCAAGGTCGTTGGTTGGTTCATCAAGAATCAAAAAGTTGGGATTTTGGATTAAGACTTTCATCAATTGCAAACGTCTTTTTTCTCCTCCCGATAATTTTTCGACCATGCCATATTGCACTTTTGGGTCAAATTTAAAGTGGGTCAAAAACGCACTTGCCGAGATGGTTTCACCCGTTCCAACGGTGACAACCTCAGCAATTTCTTTGATAACGTCAATCACTCGGTCGGTTGGATTAAACTCCAAATCGCCCTGTGTATAATATCCATAAACTACGGTTTCTCCCGAGGTAATTTTACCAGAATCTGGTTTCAAATTTTGGGTAACCATGTTCAAGAAAGTAGATTTTCCAATACCATTTTTACCAATAATTCCGATGCGGTCTTTGCGTTGAAATACGTAAGAAAAATGATCCACAATCTTCTGATTTCCAAAAGATTTACTCAAATCATCAATCTCCAAAATCTTACTTCCCTGACGACTCATTTTCACATTCAACAGCACTTTCGACTCATCTTTTGTCTGGGTTGCTCGGTCTTTCAAATCATAAAAAGCGTCCACCCGAGATTGTGACTTGGTTCCACGAGCTTTTGGTTGTCTTCGCATCCATTCTAATTCAGTGCGAAGTGTATTTTTTGCTTTGTCGATGCTGGCAGCTTCGGAGGCTTCTCGCTCGGCTTTTTTCTCCAAAAAATATCCGTAATTTCCTTTATAAGTATGGATATTTCCGTTCTCTAATTCAACGATATTATTACAAACTCTATCCAAAAAGTACCTATCGTGGGTTACTAAAAGCACGGTAATATTTTGGGCAGAAAGGGTTTGTTCGAGCCATTCAATTGTTTCTAAATCAAGATGGTTGGTAGGCTCATCAAAAATCATAAAATCGGGTTCTTCAATCAAAACTTTCGCCATCGCTACACGCTTGCGTTGCCCGCCTGAAAGCTCAGAAATCTTGCGTTCAATGTCGTGAATGCCTAATTTTCCCAGAATTTGTTTCACCCGACTTTCATAATCCCAAGCCTGATATTTGTCCATTAATTCGAGGGCATTCGACAATAAATCCATGTCTTCTGGATGCAATTGCGATTTTTCGTAGAGCTTAATGGCTTGATTAGCAGGAGATTCACCCATGAAAAGCGTATCCATTACCGAAAGATTTTCATCAAAAGAAGGGCTTTGAAAAAGATAACCCACTGAAATGCCTTTGCGGATTGACACCGTTCCTTCATCGGCAGGAATGATGCCCGCCAAAATGTTCATCAAAGTAGTTTTGCCCGTACCATTTTGCCCGACCAAGGCAACCTTATCGCCTTTGAGGATACCAAAGTTGATTCCTTTAAATAACCAACGCTCGTTATAATTCTTAGAGATGTTCTCTGCTGATAAATAATTCATGTTGCAAAGTTACGGCAAGGTTATGGAAATCCGTAATTTTACAACATGAACAAAATTCAATATCAATACAAACCCGAAAATTTCAAACTTTCTGACCCCAATAAGTACGTTTTAGAAAACTTGCGGTCGGAGGAAATGATTTTGTCTTTGGGTCCACAACACCCTTCTACGCACGGGGTTTTGCGGATGGAAGTGATTTCTGACGGTGAATTGGTGGTGGATGTCATTCCACATTTGGGATATTTACACCGTTGTTTCGAGAAACACGCTGAGTCTTTGCCGTTCAATCAAATCATTCCTTACGTGGACAGAATGGACTATTTGGCATCAATGAACTCGGAACACGCTTACGTAATGGGCGTGGAAAAGATGCTTGATTTGACTGGAAAACTGCCCAAACGAATCGAATATATCCGTGTTTTAGTAGCTGAAATGAACCGTATCGCTTCACATTTTGTGGCGATTGGGACGTATGGGCTTGATATTGGGGCGTATACCGCCTTCCTGTGGGTGATGCGTGACCGTGAGCATATTCAGCGATTGTTGGAATGGATTTGTGGGGCGAGGATGTTGTATAATTATATTTGGGTGGGTGGTTTATTTTATGATTTACCCATAGGTTTTGAGGAACGTTGTACGGAATTTATCAATTACCTAAAACCCAAAATGATTGAATTGCGTGAGTTGATTATTGAGAATAAAATCTTTGTGCAACGGACGGCAAATGTGGGGGTTTTGCCCATGGATTTAGCGATAAATTATGGTTGTACAGGTCCCGTTTTGAGAGGTTCGGGGTTGAAACTTGATTTTCGTAAAGTCGATGGTTATTCGGTTTATCCAGAAATGGATTTTGATATTCCCATCGGAAAAGGCGAAATGGGAACGGTAGGCGATTGTTGGGATAGAAATTATGTACGAGTACAAGAATGTGATGAATCCATTAAAATTATGGAACAATGCCTCGTTCAACTCAAAAATGACCATAAACGTACCACCGATTTTGACCCGCAAGCCTTAGTACCCAAGAAAATTCGTCCGCAAGCGATGGATTTTTACGCTCGTGCCGAAAACCCAAAAGGGGAATTAGGTTTCTTCTTCCGCACGGATGGGCGTTCGGATATTCCTGTACGCTTGAAAGCCCGTGCGTGTTCTTTGCATAATTTGTCGATAATTCCAGAAGTAAGTCGTGGAGCAATGCTGGCGGATTTAGTGGCAATTATTGGATCCATGGATTTGGTGATGGGGGAGGTTGATAGGTAGTTGTTTTTTTATGATGAATAAATCATAAGAGGTATTATATTTGCTTTTGATACTAAAGAAATCGTAATATTGTCTCTTTAAATTTCATTAACCCTAACTAATTGTAATATTTCAAGAAATTTTATTAACTCCTTTTGAAATTACATTTCGAGTCCTTTTATGGAACACAAAAGCATGGACAAAGTCACCGCAGCCGGTCTGCTGGTAGCGATGGGAATTATTTACGGCGACATCGGAACTTCTCCGTTGTACGTTATGCAGTCAATTGTAGGGACTGATTCTATTGATGAACGCACAGTCTTGGGAGGTTTATCTTGCATCTTCTGGACGCTCACTCTCCAAACGACCCTCAAATACGTAATTCTGATTCTTCGGGCGGATAACCGTGGTGAAGGTGGTATTTTAGCCCTTTTTGCCCTTGTTCGTCGGCACGCAAAATGGCTTACCATTCCAGCCGTTATTGGGGCTGCAACGCTTTTAGCCGATGGTGTAATCACGCCACCAATCTCTGTAGCCTCGGCAGTTGAGGGATTATTGAAACTTTATCCAGATCTTCAAACTGTTCCCATCGTAATTGCGATTATTACGGGACTTTTCTTATTCCAAATGTTTGGAACGAAGGTGGTTGGACGTGCTTTTGGACCTGTAATGCTGGTTTGGTTTTCGATGTTAGCCATCTTAGGAACCTATTGGATTGCTCAGGATTGGACAATCTTTAAAGCACTTTCTCCTTATTATGGATACGAGCTATTGACGAATTCACACGGTGGAGAAAGTGGTTTCTGGACGTTGGGGGCAGTGTTCCTTTGTACAACGGGTGCAGAAGCACTTTATTCAGACTTAGGACATTGCGGACGTGGAAACATCAGAATCAGTTGGATTTTCGTAAAAATCTGTCTTTTACTTCAATATTTTGGACAAGGTGCATGGTTATTGGCTCATAACGGAGAGTTATTGAACGGACGTAAGCCAATCTTTGAATTGATGCCAGGATGGTTCTTGATTTATGGAATTGTCATTGCAACAGCAGCTGCGGTGATTGCCAGTCAGGCTTTGATTTCGGGTTCATTTACTTTAGTTTCAGAAGCAATCCGTTTGAACTTTTGGCCTAAAGTTCGCTTGCACTATCCATCCGACCAAAAGGGGCAATTATACGTTCCGAGTATGAATATTTTTCTTTGGATGGGTTGTATAGGCGTAGTGTTGTGGTTCAGAGAATCAGCCAATATGGAGGCGGCTTACGGTTTAGCAATCACGCTAACCATGTTAATGACGACTTCATTATTCGCTTATTATCTCCACATCAAAAAAGTTGATATGTGGTGGGTAGTTGCGTTTATCGTTGTCTATGTTGGCATTGAGGGTGCATTTTTAGTGGCTAATCTTCGCAAATTTGTTCATGGAGGTTATGTATCATTGTTTATTGCATCGGTTATTATTGCTTTGATGGTGATTTGGTACAGAGCCAATATCATCAAAATGCGATTGACGGAATACGTGAAATTGACGGATTATATCGAGCCATTGAAAGAATTAAGTCAGGATATGAGTATTCCAAAATACGCTACGCACTTGGTTTTTATGTCGAATGCAGCACGTGTGAGCGAAATTGAAAATAAAATCATTTATTCTATCTTCCAAAAACGACCAAAGAGAGCAGATATTTATTGGTTTATCCACGTAGACACCATGGATGATCCTTATACAATGGAATATAAAGTAAATGTTATTGAAACGGATGATGTCATTAAGGTAAACTTCAAATTAGGTTTTAAAGTAGAACAAAAAATTAATCTCTATTTCCGCAAGGTGGTGGAAGATATGGTGAAAAAAGGCGAAGTTGATATTACCTCACGATATGAATCTTTAAACAAACAAAATGTCATTGGCGATTTCCGTTTTGTAGTTTTAGAGCGTTTTCTTTCTTTCGATAATCAACTATCAGTTTTTGAAGGAACAATTATGAAAGCCTATTTCTTCATTAAAGACTTCACGTCTTCAGAAGATAAATGGTTTGGACTTGATACCTCAGCGGTGAAAGTAGAAAAAGTACCTTTGGTAATTCGTCCTGTAGAAAATGTAAAGTTGAAGCGGATTGAATCTTAAGAAGTAACATTGCTATAAAAAAGCCGTTTGGAGAATTCCAGACGGCTTTTTTAGGAGAATAACTATTTTTAATAAGGATATAATTTTCATTACTTACTGCTTTTGAAGTAATTTTCAATAATCAATTTTAATTTCATCCGTAAAAATCTATTTAGTCTGTAGTATCCGTAATATAATTTTATTTGATTAAAGACGAATCGTACACTACTACTTTTGACCATAGATTTTTGTGGTCGTCAATAAATTTTTTGTGTAATGGATGCACCAAATATTTCTCTTCATCAGCCTTATTATCGAAAATCAATAACACCGAAAATGAATACGAGGCATCAGTTACAGGTTTATCAAAATTATTGACCGAGGGCAGACCAATATGCGACATTTTGATTTGTTCTATCTTCCCCAAACCCTTTAATCCTGCCAGTATTTTATCGTAACCTTTCTTATTTTTAGGGTCTTTCAACCAAAAGAAAACGTGGTGAACGAATGACAAAGGAGCATCCTCTTTGGTATTTGCTTCTGAATCTGAATTTAAGAATGTTGTCATAACAGTTCCTGCCAACAATGCAGCAGTTGATTTTTCTAAAAAATTTCTTCTTGACGAATTTTCCATTTGTTGTTTTTGTTCAAAGTTAAAAATTGTTTTGGATTAATTAATCTGTTATTATGGGCATGAATCACTGTATATTTAACGCCCCACTCCTACTCAAATCATAGTATTTTATACCCATTTCTTCCGCTTGTGTTGATAACTTATCCGCATACCATCGTGTATATGAACCATCAATTATCAAATTTTTAAATTGAACTTTTCCAATAATTTGATTCAAGTCTTTGACTGATTTATTCGCTAAAATCAAGTAATCAAATGATGCATCTTTTGCTTCTAAATCCTTGTTCTTCATATTCTTACCAATCCATAAGAATGTCTTCTTTTTCCAAGCAATCACAGCAATAGAATCTTTACTTTGAACCTTTATCAAACTCTTCGCAGAATTATACTTTTCTAATAAATCTACGGTCAAAGTATCTCGAATACCAAGACTTGACCAATAGTTATTTACCCTAAATCCCACATCTTTTCTACTCCTCAAAAATGCTTCACTTCCTATCAATAAAGCATTTTTTCCTTCAACAAGGGTTATGGCTGAATACTTTGGTGTGGATAAAATTGTTAATAACTCTTGGTCTTTACGTTGTATATTTCCAAGAACATTCAAAATGATTAAGTTACCAACAATTCCACAATTTATCCACACCCAAACGCTTCTACGAGTTTTCCACAGGGCAATAAATCCGAAAATTAATCCATACAACAACCACATTTCATAAGTAGAAATCCATAAGAATTTAGTAATTGAATACGGTAATTTTTCAAAAAAAATCACCGTTTCATTCAACCATAAAATTGTATATTTCAAATATTGACCAAAATAATGAGTAATTGTGGTGAAGTCAAAATATAGGAATATAGTTGCTAAAAGTACGTAAGCTAAACCAAAAATTAATACGATTGACGACAGCAAAATCACCAATGGATTAGCCAAAATAAAGAAGTTTGGAAATTGATGAAAATAATAAATCGTAATCGGAAAGGTTGCAATTTGTGCAGCAATAGCAACCGTAGTAACTTTCCAGATTCTATCAGCAAGTTGATGGAATAAACTTTTCTTTTTATCAATTACAATTAGGGGGTTGAGTTTTGGTTGAAAATGAATCATTCCAAAAACTGCCAAGTATGATAATTGAAAACCAACACTAAATAAAAAATTAGGATTGTAAAGCAAAAGCACAAAAGCGGAGAACGCAGTGGTGTTATATCCATTTTTATATTTTCGAAAAATGTCAGCAATCGTAAAGATTGAAAACATTACTGTGGAACGCAAAACGGGCGAAGACAATCCTGTAACGAAAGCGTAAAACCAAAGAATTACTAAAATCAAAAACATTAACCCAAACTTTCCAGCCTTTCCCTTTTTCTTCAAAAACCCAAACATTAAAAGTAGAACGGCATAGATTACACCAACGTGCAATCCCGAAACTGAAAGAACATGAATTGCTCCAGCGGCAGAATAAGCTTGCATCAAATCATTCGACAAATCATCTCGCTGTCCTAATATCATTGCATTGGCGACTCCATACTGATTTTTGCCTTCAACGAAAGTCGTAAGAATTGAATCTGCGTAACTGTTGGTTCGTAAAGCAAAATTTATTAAAATGTCAGGCGGTTCATTTTCTACTTTTTCGAGGTTTTCAATCCTTAAAAATTGTTGATACCCAATATTTTGCCGACGCATATAATTCTGATAATCAAACTCTTCTGGATTTTTAGGCGGCATAATTTCTTGCGGACTTCCCTTTACAAAAAATATATCCCCGTATTTAGGTTTTTCAATGGTTTTATTATCAAAGTACAATAATATTTTGCCAGAAGTAGGTAGAATCGAATTATTTGAGATTATTGACTTTACAACTCCAACCGTTTTCCAAGAATTTTCCTTTTCTTCAACCAAGTTATCAACCACAACTTCAAAATATTCAAATTTCCCAATTTGATGGGAATAATGTTGAGAATGATTATTTTCTGTTTTTAAGAATGAAAGAAAATATCCTACGTAAATTAAAATTAGTCCGCCAATTATTCCTGTCAATAATTGGTTTTTGATTCTTTGGCGGAAAATGAAAAGTGTTGAATAAAATAGTAAAAGACCTATTCCAATACTTATAAAAAGTGGAAGATTAAAAATTGGGAAAAAATTATACGAACAAATTCCGATAATGAGAAGAACAGTATATCGGGCAAATGGGTACGGTGAGAAGTGATTCATTTTGCTGATTTGTGGTTTATTAATACAAATTAGTGAATTATTAGTAGAAATAAAAATGATAATCGAAAGTAGAATTGTCACTTTTTAAAAATTTGGCAATACTTAGTACTCTTCAGTTAAGTAGTAAAACAACTAATTCTCAACCTTTTCCTTCTTACACCCTTTTATCAGTCTCAAATTTCGTACCTTTGCGAATTAGCGAAATTTTAAAATCAGCACCCACCGATATGTCATTAGTTGTTATTGAAAGATTGAAGAAATACCTTAAATCAAATGCTTTACCACAGAGTATTTCTAAGGGAAAAGCCATTTTTGCGAGTGGAGGAATATCAACTGAAAATTTCTCGAATGTTGAGAAAGGCTTAGCAACATTTAAAGCCAAAAGTGGCACAGGGTCAAAGAGTTATACCGTAACTATCAAAAATTGGAATACCCCCATTTTGAATACAAATTGTTCTTGCGATTATGATTGGGGTGGAATTTGTAAACACCGAGTTGCTTCTTTATTAGTTCTCGAAAATGAACTTTCGAGATATTCCCATTTGAATCCGAGTGTCAATGCAAGCACGAAGAAAAAGACTTATCCAACGTCTCAACACATTATCCGAATTAGTTCTTTTGACGATTGGACGTTAAAAAATTTGGTTTCCTTGGACGATTGGAAGAATAGAAATAATGTCAAAAAAGTACAAATTACAAGGGCATTAAATGGTGAAGCTGAGGTTGAAGTACAATATAAGAACGAAGTTTTCAATACCAAATTTAGCAAATTACAGTTTAATGGGGAAATCGCAACATCCTGTTCTTGTTCACAAGACCTTGAAAATCAGGCTTGTATCCATAAATTAGCGGCATTGATTTCTATACGAGATACTTACGGAGCCAATAGTCCTTTCGACAAAATGCGAGATTATACTGCGGAAAAAGATAAACTTCTTGCAGAATTTGGGTTTTCATTAGAAGATGAATTGAAGGGAAAATTTGATTTTAAACTTAAATCAGATGGAGCAGTTCAGTTGATTCGTATTGATACGAGTATTCAAAAAGTGAGTCAATTTCAAAATTGGCGTGCTTTGAATAATCGTATATTCAGAACACCAGAAACTACTTTTTCAGTTGGAATCGACGAAGGGTCAAAAGAACAACGTCAGATTCTATACGTAATTCGTTGCAAAGGAGAAGAATTCGTGAATGATATTGCCGTAGATACGTATTCCTATAAAGAGGGGGCAAACGGCAAAATGACCTATATCCGCACCCTAAAAGAAAGTGATATTGACAACCTTCCAAAAATGGAAGAGACTGATAATCAAATAATTAGTTTAGTAAATAGCATAAAAGATGATGGATTGAAGAATTTCGGAAAAAAGAAAGACTTACACCTCCCTTACTTTTATGACTACCTAAACCGTGATGAGCTTTCAGCCAATGATGCCCCGATTGTTGAAGAATATATTAATAAAAAACTTAACAAAATTTTCAGCTTACTGTCTGATAAACAAGTCTTTACAAGCAGAACTTCTTATGTTGGTAGTCAGACAGACATTGAAGAAGCCCAAATTTCAACGGAACAGATTCTTCCTTTTTTTGTACTAAAAGAGGAAGATGATTTTATAGTTTTGGAAGGATTTGCGAAACTTCATGGCAAGAAAATAAAATTGGCATCGTTAACTAATCCTGGAAGTTATTGGACTCGTACTTTTGGCAAGAATATTTACAAATTAGCCAATCCAGAAGTTGCCAACTTGTTAAGTTATCTACCAAAAAATGGAATAATAAAAGTTCGTAAATCTAACTTTTCGGGGTTCTTTCAAGAGTTCGTTTTACCCCTTGCCGAGAAGTTCACAATTGACTTACAAATTTCACAAGAAATTGAAAATCAAGTACTTAACTTCAAAGAAGCTAAAATTTATTTGAAAGAAGATGAGTCAAATTTGATGTTAATTCCTGTGTATGAGTATGAAGCCCCCGAAGCGTCGGTCGCCCCCGCCCCCGATGGGGGAGCTTTGAACACGAAATCGGACTCCAAATTGGACGAGAAAGCTCCCCCATCGGGGGCGGGGGGGGCTTTGGACTCGATTATTGAATTTTCGCATGACCAAAAAATTAACAAAATCAATTTTGATGCCGATAAAATCACGATTCAAGAACGTAATCCTGATGCGGAAAAATATCATTACGATTTAATCCGTGAACAAAATCCAGATTTCAATAGTCAGGAACAATATCCCTTCTTCTATTTGCCTTTCAATGATGTTTTAAAGGACGGTTGGCTCTTTAAATTCTTTGAAGCCATGAAAGAACAGAATATAACTATTCTGGGATTCAAGGATTTAAAGAAATTTAAGTATAACCCAAATAAAGCAGTTTTCAACGTTAAAACTGGTTCAGGAATTGACTGGTTTGATATGCACATTGAAGTACAATTTGGCGACCAATTTGTGGGTATAAAAGAAATTCAGAAGGCCGTTTTAAAGAAACAAAATTACGTCGAATTGAAAGATGGTTCATTGGGAATGTTGCCCGAAGAATGGTTGAAAAAATACGAAAATATCTTAAAATTTGGGCGAGTAAAAGGTGACGAATTACAAATTTCTAAACTTCATTTTTCTTTGATTGACGAATTAGGGAAAGACATTAATAATTTTGAATTAGAACAAGAATTATTTGAAAAGAAGAATAAACTCTTGAATTTCAAGGAAATGGCAGATATTCCATTGCCTAATAACATTAATGCAAAATTACGTGATTATCAAGTTGAAGGCTTCAAATGGTTAAATTTCTTAGATGAATTTTCATGGGGGGGTATTCTTGCCGATGATATGGGATTGGGTAAGACTTTGCAGATGCTTACCTTCCTGCAAGAGCAACAAAATCGTGATAAGAAGAGCGTTCACTTAGTGGTTTTACCAACAACTTTAATATTTAACTGGCAAGCAGAAGCAGCTAAATTTTGTCCAGATTTAAAATTATATGTGCATCGAGGCGGTACTCGTCAGAAAGTAAATGAGCATTGGAGAGACTATGATATTATTCTAACAACCTACGGAATGGTTCGTTCGGATATTGAATTATTCCGTGAATTTGATTTCAATTATATCGTACTTGATGAGTCGCAAGCTATTAAAAATCCTGACTCTTTAATTTCAAAAGCTGCCCGATTGTTGAATTCTCGCAATCGTTTGGTGATGACGGGTACGCCTGTGGAAAACAATACCTTCGATTTGTATTCGCAAATGGAATTTTTGAACCCTGGATTGTTAGGAAGTGCCGAGTTTTTCAAGACTGAATTTGCCACGCCAATTGACAAAATGCAGGACAAAGAAAAGGCTGCCCAGTTGCGTAAAATTGTTTACCCTTTCATGCTTAAACGCACGAAGGAGGAAGTGGCAAAAGACCTTCCAGACAAAACTGAGAGTATAATTTACTGCGAAATGGATTCAAAACAACGCAAAGTTTATGATACTTTTAGGGAAATGTATCGCCAAAAATTAGTGGATAAAATGGCAATTGATGGCAAGGCAAAATCTTCATTTTTGATTTTAGAAGCTCTTTTAAAACTCCGTCAGATTTGTGATAGTCCTGCCTTATTGAACGACGATACAGAATACGATCAAAATTCGGCTAAATTAGAAGAGATAGTGCGTGAGATTGAGGAGAATGCGGGCAATCATAAAATATTGATTTTCAGTCAGTTCCTTAAAATGTTGGATTTAATTAAGGGTCATTTAGAGAAACATAAAATTAAATATGAATATTTAGACGGTAAGACCACTGACCGTGCCGATAGAGTAAATCACTTCCAAGAAGACGATTCATGCCGAGTTTTCTTAATGAGTTTGAAGGCGGGTGGTGTTGGAATTAACCTAACAGAAGCGGATTATGTTTATTTAGTTGACCCGTGGTGGAATCCAGCCGTTGAGCAACAAGCCATTGACAGAACGCACCGAATTGGTCAGAAAAAGAAGGTTTTTGCTTACCGAATGATTTGTAAAGATACCATCGAAGAGAAAATTTTATTGCTCCAAGATAAAAAACGAGATATTGCCAAGGACATTATTAGTACGGAAGATGGCTTCTTGAAAAAACTGTCCCAGAATGATATTATTGATTTGTTTTCGTAGATGTACCAAGTATTAGGTATTAAGTCCTAAGTAGATTGAGCCGATAAATGCACTCTCATTTTCTTAACTCTTAATACTTAATACCTGATACTTAATACATTACCTAAACCCTGCCAATATGTCAAGCGGCATACGATTTGACCATTTAATAAATCAGTTTTTGATTTGTGTAATTTAACAGTAGTTTTATATGTTATGTCATAGTGGCAGAATTTTCTGTTTTAAGTATAGCAATTAACCAATGATAATTTAAGAAAACAAATTGAAAAGATTACCCCACCCAACCCTCCCCTCGAAGGGAGGGCTTTTGAGTTCAACAAGCCCTCCCTTTGAGGGGAGGGTTGGGTGGGGTGAGTTCAACTTAACCTCAAAACTAAATTCACCAATAACCAATTAATTTCAGTTTAATAATATGAGTTACGATAGAACATTTTTAAATAACCTAAGACTTGCCGAAATCACTGATTTTGATAATATAGAACTCATACCACTTGGCGGAGAAGACGTTGATGATGATAAATTAGGCGTTCTTGCTGATGAATTACCGATTCTGCCCGTTCGTAATATGGTTTTATTCCCAGGTATGGTGATTCCGATTACCGTTGGGCGACAAAAATCTATTCGTTTAGTCAAAAAGGCGTATAAAGGCAACCGTACTTTGGGCGTGATTACACAGGCAAACCCCAATAAGGAAGACCCTACAGGCGATGATTTATACAAAGTCGGAACGGTGGCTCATATCCTCAAAATGATTGCTTTGCCAGGCGGAAATACTACCATTATTGTGCAAGGTCGTAAGCGTTTTGAGGTGGAATCTTATACCAAATCCGACCCAAATCTAACCGCAAAAGTGGCTTATTGGGATGATACACTTCCTAAGAAATTGAACAAGGAAAACAAAGCCTTGATTCAGTCTTTGCGTGAAATGGCTTCTAAGATTTTGTTCTTGAATCCCGAAATTCCTCGTGAGGCTCAAATTGCCCTTGATAATATTGAATCTCCTGAATTTTTAATTCATTTTTTGTCTGCCAATGTCAATGCAGAAGGCAATGAAAAACAGCAGTTATTGGAAATCAGAGACGGTCTTGACCAAGCTCGCCGATTGTTAGAATTGATGATGAATGACATTGATTTATTGGAAATCAAACGGGAAATTCAGAGCAAAGCCAGTAGTGATATTGATCAACAACAACGTGATTATTACCTCCGCCAACAGATAAAAGTCTTGCAGGAAGAATTGGGCGTGGAGAGTCCAGAGGCTGAAATTGATAAAATTCGAGCCAAAGGAGCCAATAAAAAATGGAGTAAAGAAGTAGGCGACCATTTCAATAAAGAATTAGCTAAATTGCAACGTACCAATTCGATGTCGGCAGAATATCCGATGTTGATGAATTACGTTGAATTATTGACTGATTTACCTTGGAATGAAACCACCAAAGATAATTTTGATTTAAAAAAGGCTCAAAAAATCCTTGATAATGACCATTCTGGATTGGAGAAAGTCAAAGAAAGAATCATTGAGTATCTGGCAGTCTTGAAGATGAAAGGCAACATGAAAGCCCCAATTTTATGTTTGTACGGCCCTCCTGGCGTGGGGAAAACTTCGCTCGGAAAATCGGTCGCAAAAGCATTGGGTCGTAAATATGTGCGTATGGCTTTGGGTGGTTTGCACGATGAATCCGAAATCAGGGGACATCGCAAAACTTACATCGGAGCAATGCCCGGGAAACTGATTCAGAATATCAAAAAAGCGGGTTCGGCAAATCCTGTTTTTATCCTTGATGAAATTGATAAAGTAGGTTCAGACCACCGTGGCGATCCATCTTCTGCATTATTGGAAGTCCTTGACCCTGAGCAAAATAGCTCATTTATGGATAATTATTTGGAGGTTGAGTATGACCTCTCAAAGATATTATTTATTGCCACCGCCAACTCATTAGACACCATTCATCCTGCCCTTCGTGACCGTATGGAAATCATTGATATTAGTGGTTATACGGTGGAGGAAAAGGTGCAAATTGCTAAAAAACACCTCGTTCCAAAGCAAAAATTAGAGCATGGTTTAGATAATAAAACGTTGACAATTACCGATTCTGCCCTACACAAATTAGTGGAAGGTTACACCCGTGAATCAGGCGTGCGGAAGTTGGAGCAACAGATTGGTAAGTTGATTCGGAAGATTACCAAATCTATTGCGATGGAGGAAGAATATCCTAAAACCATCAAACCAGATGAAGTTGTAAAACTATTGGGTCAAGAGATTTTTGACAAAGATTTATACGAAACCAACGATACCGCAGGCGTGGTTACGGGCTTGGCGTGGACACCCGTGGGAGGCGATATTCTTTTCATTGAATCGTTAATTAATCGTGGTAAGGGTGGCATCACATTGTCTGGACAATTGGGTGATGTGATGAAAGAGTCGGCAATGGCGGCACTTTCATATCTACGGGCTCATGCAGAAGACTATGACATTGACTATCGTATTTTTGAAAATTACAACCTTCACGTTCACGTACCCGCAGGGGCAGTGCCAAAAGATGGACCTTCAGCGGGAATAACGATGACGACTTCGATTGCATCGGCATTAACCCAACGCAAAGTAAAACCGCACTTAGCAATGACGGGGGAAGTAACTTTACGGGGAAAAGTTTTGCCCGTGGGAGGAATAAAGGAAAAGATTTTAGCGGCTAAACGTGCTGGGATTAAGGAAATTATCCTTTGTTACAAAAACCGCAAAGACATCGAAGAAATCACGCCATCGTACATTTCTGACTTAACGTTTCACTATGTGGATTATGTGGATGAAGTTTTGAAAATTGCGTTGATGAAGGAGACGGTTTCAAAGCCGATTAAGTTTGTTTTTCCTGAGGAGAAGAAAGAAGTTGTTTTAAATTAAGATTCTCAAAATGGTTCAAGCACAAAACTTGAACCATTTTTTATTTATTTACCCAACTTCAAATGATACCCAACCGCAGGGGCTGGATAAGCACTAAATGAAGACCTTGAATTGAAAGGACTTCCTGAATTATTAAACAGCATATTCAAGCCCAAATCAAAAGCATGACGTTTTCGATCAAATCTGACTCCTGCACCAAGTGACGTTACGGTATCGTTTGAATTACCAAGAGCCAAGAAATTTTCTGAGAAAAAAGTCAAATTTGCTGATGCTTTTTTCATATATCCCAACGATAATCCAAAAGAGCCTGAAACATTTTTACCCGTATAAAATAAAGGGGCAATATTGAAAAAACTCTCTTTGTTCCCAATACTAAGGGTGGGAATAATAAGCGTCGTATTGGAATTATTGACTCCAATGAGATGACCACTTACTGAAAGGTGTATTTTTTCCATTGAAATCAAAGTAGCTTTGGCTTTTAAATTATAAGGGAAAAAGTTATTGATAGGCACAAAGGGAATGATTGCCGTTCCGAGTCCAATACTTATTCTACTTCCTAATGCCACCGAAATTTCGTTGTAATATAAAAAATAGTTGTGATATTCAACCTCCCCTTTGTTCATAGGAAATGCAGTTGGTAAGTAATGAATACGGTTTACAAAGCGATTTTCGTAGTATGGACTATCACCATTCCCTTGATTCTTATCCAACTCCATACTCACAATCTGATTGGCTGACACCGTTACTAAACCCATATTTTGCGTTTGGATTTTACTCTGTTCGGTATTTTGTTCTATTATTCTACCTTTCAAACGAGTCCCGTCTTTTAATCGGATAATAAAGACGTTTTCTGTCGTTTTAACAGTATCTTTTTTGAAATAATCTTGGGCATTTATAGACGTAGTTCCCAATAAAAAACAAGCAATGATTAGTAGTTTTTTCATAGTAGTGTTTATTATTTATGTATGTAAAATTCAGACAATAGAAAACCGCTTTCCCCCTATTTCTTTACTATAATTTATCTGCAATCCCCCTATCATTTGATAATCTCGGCACTTTATTTTGTCCTCCCAATTTACCTTCTTTTTTCATGTAATCAATAAAGGAATTTCGAGATAATAATTTGATTTTCAACGGTCTAAGAATATTCCCAACCATTAAATCTTGGTAATAAATATTTAATTCTGATAATTTTTGATTTACATCTTGAGCGAATAATTCCAAATTTTGAGGTTCTCTCGAAAACTCAACTAACCATTCGTGATAAGGCAATCCGCCTTCGGGTGGGCTTACTTGTGGGGCAACTGTAAACTCCACTAACTCCGTTTCGGGTTGTCGTTGCATGGCAAATTTCATGGCTTTTTCAACCTCCTCTCCTATCACGTGTTCGCCAAAAGCAGAAATAAAATGCTTAATTCTGCCCGAAACTACGATGCGATACGGATTTAAGGAAACAAACTTTACGGTATCACCGATGGAATATCCCCAAAATCCAGCATTGGTATTCATCACCACGGCATAATTTACGCCTAATTGTACTTCTCCGATATGTAGCCTTCTTGGATTGGGCTTAAAATAGTCTTCAACGGGGATAAATTCATAGAAGATGCCTGAATTTAATAACATCAAAAGTCCTTCTTTATTTTGGGAATCTTGATAAGCAATAAATCCTTCGGAAGCGGGATAGGTTTCGATAGAATCTATCTTGCAACCAATTGATTCATAGAGTTTTGCACGGTAAGGTTCAAAGTTTACGCCGCCATACACAAACAGTGAAAATTCTGGAAAAACGTCTTTGATTTTCTTACCTGTACGAGCCTGAATACGGTCGAAATACATCTGCACCCAGGGTGGAATTCCTGAAATTAATGACATCGGTTTGTCAATCGTCTCGTCTATAATTTTTTCAAGTTTTGTTTCCCAATCTTCGATGCAATTGGTCTCATAACTTGGCATTTGATTGCTCCGCAAATAGCCTGGCACGTGATGATTTACGATACCCGAAAGTCTCCCTGTGAAAATGCCATTTTTTTGGTACATTTCTGGCGAACCCGACAAAAACATGAGATTTTTATCTAAAAATTTTGAATTACCCGTTTCGTGAACATAACTTAAAAGAGCATCTCTCGCTCCGTTGATATGAAAACCGATGGATTCTTTGGAGATAGGAATATATTTCACGCCCGAAGTCGTTCCCGAAGTTTTAGCGAAGTATAAAGGCTTTCCTTTCCACAAAATATCAGGTTCGCCAGCGACTACTTTTTCAATATATGGTTTTAGATTTTCGTAATCTTGAACTTGAACGGATTGCTTAAAATCCTGATAATTCTTTATTTCTGAAAAATGATTATCTTTTCCAAAAAGCGTTGGTGAAGCTTCAGAAACTAAAGATTTCATTAAATTGAGTTGCGTTTCAACGGCACGTTCTTCCCATTTTCGACGATTATTAACGACGTATGAGGCAAAAGGTTTGGCGAGTATGGAGCGGAAAGACATTAGTGAGTGTGGAGTTTAGAGAAGTGAAAACTATGAACGTTTACTTTTTGAAGGAAGTAAAATGAGGTCAATTGACTTTACAGAATCGAACTTTTTATCACCCGTTACTAAAACTAATTTTGTCCACTGAGCTGATGCTACAATAATTGAATCCATCAATTTCATCCGAGTAGTTAGCCTTATTTTTACAGCCAAATCTTTTATCTCTTCGTTGAGTCTAATAATTATACATTCTCCCAAAAATTCTTTTAAAAGTATTCTTTCTGATGAATTTAATGCTGGATTACACTGTATTTCCATTTCTGTAATCTCAGAAATAGTAATTCTTCTTCCATCAACGATGTTAGTTTCGAGCAATTCTCCACTTAAAAAGTTAATTAAAGCATTAGTATCAAGTAAAATTGTTTGTTTATTTTTCATTATCTCAAATCTCTTTGAAATTCTACGGGATCACCTGAAAATTTTATTTTACCAATATATTTACTGGCATCAAAAGGTTTTTCAGACTTATCTAATTTTCTAAGTGCCTTGTCAAGTTCTAACTTGGTTGCATTGGCTGGTATTTTGATTGTCATACGATTTCATTTTTATGTAACAAAAGTAATAAATTTTATCTCTCAAACCGATACGTCAACCGATGATGAACAGTTATGCCAAATTCTAAAATTGCTTTTCGATGTTTAAGCGTTGGATAGCCCGCATTTTGCTCCCAACCATATGCTGGAAATTCTTTGGCTAAGTTTTCCATTAAATCATCTCGGTAGGTTTTTGCCAGAATCGAAGCCGCCGCAATGGATAAAAATTTACTGTCTCCTTTTACGATACAGGTATGCGGAATGAGTGGATAAACTAGAAAACGATTACCGTCAATCAACAAATGTTCTGGACGAATTTTGAGTTTGTCAATCGCCAAGTGCATGGCTTTCATGCTGGCTTTCAAGATGTTAATCTCATCAATTTCCTGATTGGAAACCTCCGCAATTTCGTAGGCAAGGGCATCACGTATAATGTCCAAACGCAACGTTTCACGCTGTTTTTTCGTAAGTTGTTTTGAGTCGTTGAGTAATTTATGTTGATAATACTTTGGTAAAATTACTGCCGATGCCACCACAGGACCAGATAAGCATCCACGACCCGCTTCGTCTAGTCCTGCTTCGATAAGACTTTCATTGTAAAAACTTTTGAGCATAATTTAAGTAATAAGTCATGAGCAACTATTTGTAAAACTCACCGTTGAATTTATAATAATTTTCAAAATAACGTTCTATATTTTATAAGTCAAAAGCTTATTGTTCAAAGCCAACAACTAATATTTTTAATTGGCATGACTTTTGCTAAAGTTTTTACGGATAACTATACGTTTTCATTAGTAATCTACTCTAAATGCCCATCAAAAATTCTTACCCGTATGAAAAAAATTTCCAAATTACATTCATGGAACGAAAATTGTCAGGACATATAAGGACTTACGATACTAACACAATGCCTAAATTAAGAAAAATTGGACTTACCCTCACGTTGGCAACTGCTCTTTTGAGTAATGTTTCTGCCCAACAAGCAAATCCGTTGTTAAGTGATGCGATACGTCATTTTGAACTTCGGAGTTTTCCGACTGCCATTCAGAAATTTGAAAGTCTTTTGAAAGATGGTTCTCCCACGCTTTCAGAATCTGAGAAATTATCGGCACTTTTAAAATTGGCAAGTAGCTATAAACAAGCTAACGATGGAACAAATGCCGAGCGTGTATTTCGCCAGATCTTTGTTTCAAGTTCAGATTTGATGGGCGACAATACAAAATCATACTTGCAATTTGCTCAGGTTTTAGCAGATAACGGAAAATATAAGGAATCACAAGAATATTACGACAAATTTAGTACTTCTCAAATTATTGAAAATCAGTCAGTTAATTCACTAAAAGCCGTGACAACTTCCAAAATTTCGGAGGATGTTTCTGCTTTAACAAGTGGAAAAGGAAGATATAAAGTTGATTTCTTAGATTTCAATACGGCAAATCCAGAATTTAGTCCGATGTATTATCGTGATGGAATTGTTTACTGTTCGGGTAAAGGTTCTGGAACGAGTTTACTGAATGAAAAAGGGGGGTACTTAGACCTATTTTATTTGAATGATATCAGTAATGTACAGGGTTTAGGAAGCGATGGAAATGCTAAAAAATCCAAGAGAATATCATCAGGCGGTGTCAAATCTTTGGGTAACGATTATTATTCTCGCCCAACGGCAAACGATTCTAAAACCTTAAATTTCTTTGGTGGAACGGATGAAGCGGTGGCGAAAGTAAAAGGTGAAATTGCTGAATCTGAGATATTTAGCAAGACGTTAAATACTAAATTCCACGAAGGTCCAGCAACTTTTAGTAAAGATTTTTCACAGATAATCTTTACCAGAAATAACTACAATGCGGGTGAAAAAGGAGCGAGTGAAGATAACATAACAAAACTAAAACTCTATTCTGCCGAGAACGTAAACGGAGCGTGGGGAGAACCAAGTGAATTACCATTTAACGATGATGAATTCTCAACGGCTCATCCAACGTGGTCGAAAGATGGCAAATTGTTATACTTCACTTCCGACCGTGAAGGTGGTTTGGGCGGAATGGACATTTGGGTAGTTGAATATAAAGGAGGAAATTGGGGCGAACCTAAAAACTTAGGAAAAGACGTTAATTCAAAAGGTGTAGAGGCATTTCCATTCGTGGACGATAAAGGAAATTTATATTATTCATCCGACGGTTGGGGTGGAGACGGTGGTTTAGATTTATTTTTCGTAGAAATGAAAAATGGAGCGAATGCCAACAAACCAGTAAGTTTGGGCGAACCTTTCAACTCGCCAAATGATGATTTTGGAATTATTACAGACGGAAATCGCAAGACAGGTTATTTCAGTTCCGACCGCAAGCGTGGAGAAGATGATGATATTTATCGTTTCTCTCGTGAGGCAGGTTCAGCGTATGATTGTCGTGAAATGACGATTAATATTTTTGACCCAGTAACTAAAGCACCCGTTGCCGATACTGATGTAGAAATCAACCCAAAAGGAGGAAATCCTGAGAAAAAAAGAACGGATAAAAACGGAAATTTAAAATTTTGCACGGGACAGAATTTAGATTATTCGATGAAAATTGGCAAAGAAGGCTACATAACTAACTTTATAGGGTATTCAACCAAAGGCGAAGCCGATAATGAGCCTTCACGTTTAGAAGTACCTTTGATGAAGGTACAAATCGTTGAGTCCGAACCAGGGCCACAAGCCGTTATCGAAAAAGTGGTTATGCCTACATCTCAATCAGCACCCGTGTATAAGCCAGATGCACTCACAAAAAAGAAGTCGCTATTAAAAGGTATTGTAAAAACGGAAGTTGAAAAAACACCGATTGAAGGTGTTTTAGTAACGTTCAAAAATGATTGCGATAATTCAACGCAACAAGTTATGACGGGTCCAGACGGGGTTTATGCCTTCAATATGACCGATGGTTGTGATTATACGTTGGAAGTTTCAAAAGATGGTTATGGAACGAATGTTAATAAAATCAAGAAAGTGAAAAAAGGTAAAGCGAAGGAAATATCATTGGGTTTAGGGCTTTTCAAGGAAGGCGATTTAATTACAATGGATAATATTTATTACGATTCAAACAAAGCTTCAATTCGTAAAGATGCGGCTCGTGAATTGGATAAATTAGCAGCAACCTTACAAAAATTTCCTTCGATGGTAATTGAATTAGGCTCGCACACAGATAGCAAAGGAGAGGCACAAGACAACATGAATCTTTCGGAAAAAAGAGCCCAAGCTGCCGTTGATTATATTTCGAAGAAAGGAATTGACAAAAGCCGAATGTTAGCAAAGGGATACGGAGAGAGCGATTTAGTGAATACTTGCGTGGACGGTGTAAGTTGCACCGAAGCCGAACATCAAAAGAATCGTAGAACTACGGTGAAGATTATTAAGGTCAGAGCTGAGTAAATTTTTTGTAGAATTTAGAATTTGTAGAACCTCTCAATTTTTGGGGGGTTTTTTTATGCTTATCTTTTTGTCTGTGCGATTCTGTCTGAATTTGGATTCGCCAGATTAAAAGATTTTTTGGATTTTACATGGAATTTTAATCCAAAAAATTGACTAATGAGTTTGGATTCGCCAAGTTATTGAATTTTAAGTCTCGAATTTTAATCCAAAAAATCCACTAATCTGACGAATCCAAATTCAGACTGAGTCGCACAGACATAATTCCTCAAACTCCTTAATCCCTTAATCCCTAAACCCCATAATCCCTTAATCCCCAAAAACTCATCCTCAAAAATCACAAATTTACAAGACCAATTTACCAAACAACCCAATCAAAATTGTGAGAAATAAAGAGTTTGCTTAATTTAGGGTATATTTACTCAGCAATGAGTTATGAGCGATGAGTTATGAGATTAATGTCTATCTTAAAACTCATTGCTTATTGCTCAAAGCTCATAACTTAAAAATCAATCATGCAAAGATTAACCGTTGCGGGCAGATTAATTATCACAGCCCTTATTATCGCAGCCATTTATTTTGGCTTCCGAATGTTTGGAGGACAAGAAGCCCTCAAAAAATTAGTCCCCGAAACGCAAACAGAAGTAAACACGGCAACTTCGGGTGCTGATAATTCTTCAAACCCAGCTGAACCAAGCAATTCTGCCACAGATTCAGAATCGTCGTCTTCATCGTCGTCGGCATCGGACGGAGGACAAAAACCTACTTTCAGTTATACCCCTCCTGGACCCGTTGCAGGTAAATTGAAGGGCGTTGTTGAATTAGGAGCATCAGGTTTCAATTCATTTATCATCAGAATTGACGGGGATAAAAACTGGAAGCAAGAAAAAGCTGAATTCGGGAACAGTTTAGTAATGGAAAATATGGCTTCGGATGATGACATTCGTGCTGGTTTGAAGAAATACATTGGTGGAATGTTAGATTATGGCGTAAGTGGTCGTGATATTCATTTCGTAGTAAGTTCGGGAGCGGTGAAATCTGAGGGAACGCAAAAGATTATTAGCGTTTTGAAGTCATTAAAATACTTCGTAAACACCGTTACGCCCGAAAAAGAAGGACAATTAGCTTTGAAATGTGTTCAACCTGCTAAGTTTGTGGATAACTCTTTCGTAACAGATATTGGTTCTGGGAATACGAAGATTTCTTGGAAAGAAGGCGGTAAAATTTCAGCCATTGAAACCTACGGAGCGAAATATTTTCAGAATAATACTTCTGATGATGTGGTTGCCAAAGAAGTAGAAGCCAAAGCAAAACAAATTCCATCAAGCAAGCGTGAAGTATGTTTCATCATTGGAGGAGTTCCATTTGAATTAGCAAAAAAGGTGCGTAATGGCAAAGAGCGATACACCGTTTTAGACGCTCCATCAGCCTATCAATTGGATAATGCTAAATCAAAAGCAGGTCTGAATATCTATAAATCCATCGCAGCATCAACGGGTTGCAAGCAATTTGTATTTGATTGGGAAGCGAATTTTACGATTGGTTTTTTGTTGGATTTGCCGTAAGAGAGATTTAGTTATCAAGAAGCCATAGTCCAGACATCATGCTGTATTATGGCTTTTTTTGTTACTTTAATTTTCAAAAAAAATAACAATTTTTGATTTCTAATAATACAATATTGGGTTAAATTTACTATTACCAATTTGGTAATTTTGCTTATATTTGTAAAATTAAATCACTACTCATGAGAATATTTTCAAAAAGTACGTTAAAGAAATTTTGGGAAGAACACGCTGATTCCGAACAGGCTTTAAAAACTTGGTATGAAGAAGCAAACGATTCTATTTGGAAAATGCCACTTGATATCAAGTCAGTTTACCCAAAAGCAAGCATTGTGGCAGACAATAGAGTGATTTTTAACATTTGTGGAAGTAAATATAGATTAGTAGTGAAGTTTAATTATGAGAAAGAATGGGCTTTTATCCGATTTATTGGAAAACATTCGGATTATGATGAAATAGATGTCACAATCATTTAAAAATCAAGAACTTATGAACTATAAAATAATAAAATCAGAAGAAGAATATCAGAAAAGTTTAGCAAGATTTGCAGAGGTTTTTGATGCTCCAGAAGGCAGTTTGGAAAGTAATGAAGCTGACATTTTAGCTTTATTAATTGAAAAATATGAGGCAGTTGTCTATCAGATTGAAGCACCAGACCCGATTGAAGCAATTAAATTTAGAATGGAGCAATTAGATATGCAAACAAAAGATTTAGCTGATATACTTGATTATAAGAGTCGAGTAAGTGAGATTTTGAATAAAAAGCGTAAACTAACTCTGAAAATGATACGTAATTTACATGAAAAACTTAACATACCTTTTAGTGTACTAATACAAAAATATTGATAAATCACTGAATAAAAACCCCTTACAATTTATTAAAATTAGAAGGGGTTTTTATCTGTATTGGATTAAAACAGAAACCACAATTAATATCTGTTTTAGAGTTTAAATAACCCTCAAATTCCCTTCTTAATCGCCTGATAAATCACCTCATTAATATTTGTCCGCACGTTCAAGTCTGAAATTTTTGAATTATTGCGGGTTGGATATACTCGGTTTGATAAGAAAACATAAACCAATTGATGTTCTGGATCAATCCATGTGTATGTCCCCGTGAAACCCGAATGCCCAAAACTGTTGGCACTCGCACTTGGGGCGGCACTTATTCCTGCACGTTTACGGTCGGGTTTATCGAAACCTACGCCTCTCCTACTGTTCACTTCAGTTGAAAATGGATAAGCCGTCCATTCGTTCAAAGTACTTTCGTTAATATATCTCTTACCTCCATAAAATCCCTTTTGCAGATACATTTGCATTAATTTTGCCAAATCTTGGGCGGTTCCAAATAATCCAGCGTGTCCAGAAATTCCGCCTAACATAGATGCACCTTCGTCGTGTACTCGCCCGTGTATGAGGGTTTTGCGATATAAAGAATCATATTCCGTTGGGACGATTTTAGATAAGGTAAATCTTTCTCTCGGTAAAAATCCCAAAGAGTTTGCTCCCAATGGTTTATAGAAACTATCGTTTAAAAACGTTGGAAAGTCTTTTCCCGTCAAACGTGGAATAATTTGTGGGTATAAATAATACGATAAATCTGAATACACATATTCCTTTTTCTCCCGCAAAGGCGAATCTTCAATGGCTTTGAAAAGCGTTTTGTCATAATCTTTATGCAACCATAATTCATCCGTAATCTGAATCGTGTAATCTGCCGAAGATTTATAGGCAAACGTTTTAGGTTTCCAAATAGTTGGGTCTTTTACCAGATTTACACAGTCTTTCCACAATTGTTTATCCGTCTGAATTGCCTGACAAATTCGTTGCCTATATTTCTTATTACTAAACAATTTCTCCCAAAAAGTTGCGAAGCGTCGCCCGATTGCATCTTTCCCAGAATACTTTTCTTTATAAATCTTGCTTACCAATACCATTTTAGTAGAATCAATACAATCCATCCAAAATGGAATCCACGCTTTTAGGCGGGATTGATGCGTGAAAATATCTTTGTAAACTAAGCCTGATTTATTGCTGTTCTGCCACGAAGGTATCAAGTCTCCAAGGGTATTTTCTAAGTTGAATTTTCCTTCATCTTCCATTTTCATCATGGCAGGAACGGAGGTGCTGATTTTGGTAATAGATGCCAAATCATAGAGGTCGGTTGTCATTACTCTCGCACTGCCTTCGTAAGTATGTTTTCCGTAAGCCTTATGCAGAATTATCTTGCCGTCCTTCGCTACTAAAACCACTGCCCCAGGCGTTGCTTTTTGTCTAATTGCTTCATTTACAATCGAATCCACTTTATAATTCAAAAATTTTGTATCAATTCCAACATTTTCAGCTATGGCGTATTGAAATCTTTTGATGGGTTCTGTCGTTAATCCATCGTTGTATCTAAACGTCATATTTACCGTTACTGGCAACTTTCCTTTTGCTCCAATTCCTCCAAAAATCACCTCTGCGGCGGCAACAGATTCGTGCATTTGTGGACTTTCTTGATAACTTATCATCAAGGCTTTTGCTTTATCTAAATTCTCAAATTTTGACAAAGTATAGGCATTTGAAAACAATGAAACAATGGTTTTTGAAGAATTAGCAAACTCCGCAACTAAGTTCTGAATTTTAGGATTGATACTATAATTTTTGGCAGGACGAACCGACTGCCCATTTACCGCCAACAAAATTAAATTATAATTTTTCAAAGAGTCACGAACTCGCTGAACCGTTGAATCGGCTGAATTTTCATCTAAATTAAAGTGCTGAACATCCGTATAATTTGACACCATTTTCTGAAAATCGGTTGGCGATTTTGAACCAAATGATGGATTACCAATATTCAGAGAAGCAATCCGCAATGTGTCAAGATTTTGAAGTGGAAGAATACTGTTATTATTGGTCAAAAGAGTAATGGTTTCCTCCGCAAACCGACGATTCAATGCCTGAGATTTCGCAGGGTTCAAATCTTCAATTAAGTTGCTGATTTTGAGGGGTTTATAATTATCCAAACCTGCCCAAGCTTTTGCCGTGAGAATCCTTTTCACTCGCCCATCAATATCCGATTGAGCAATTTCTCCCTTCTCCAAAGCCTTTTTAATAGCATTGAAAGCGGCTGGAACATCCACGAAAGTTTCCAAGACATCATTACCCGCCAAAATAGCTTTTACGTTGGCTGTTCCTTCGGGGAAAAACTTTACTGCCCCTTGCATATCCATGGCATCAGTAAACACTAACCCTTTGAAATTCAAATCCTTTCGCAACAAATCAGTTACAATTTTTTGGGATAAAGTAGAGGCTAAATTCTTGGTAGTGTCCAAAGACGGAATACTTAAATGAGCAATCATCACGCCTTGCAAACCATTTTTAATCAGCTCACGATAAGGAAATAATTCAAGTGAATCCAAGCGGTTGCGAGTGTGCGGAAGCACGGGTAAATCTGTGTGTGAATCTACGCCCGTATCACCATGTCCAGGGAAATGTTTTGCCGAAGTGATGATACCGCCTTTTTGTAAGCCACGCATATAAGCAAGGGCTTTTGAAGTAACTTTCTCCCGATTTTCTCCGAATGATCGGTAATTAATTACTGGATTATTAGGGTTATTATTGATGTCCACTACGGGAGCATAATTCACGTGTACACCCATGCGTTTGCACTGTTGGGCAAGTTGCAAACCCATCTCTTCAATCATATTTTCGTTGCCTTGCATGGCTCCCAAAGTCATCTGATAAGGAAAACGAACGGTGCTGTCCAAACGCATTTCCATACCCCATTCCAAGTCCATGCCAATCATCATTGGCACTTTGGACATTGCCTGTAACTTATTAACTAACAGAGCCTGAGCCGTTGGACGGTTACGAAAAAGCACAAATCCGCCCACGTGATAATCTCTTACAATTTTATAAAGACGAGCCGTATCGTACTCATAACTATAATTGCCACGGGGCATCATTAACTGCCCAATTTTTTCATCAACTGACAAAGTATTGAAAACTGAATCTACCCAACGCATATTGGCATTTGGGAAGAGATTATCGGCAGTTGGTTGGGAACGTTGGTTTGTCTGTGAAAACGCCAACAATGGTAGAAAAATAAAAAGTAAAAACGAAAGTTTGATGATAGGTAATTTGTTCATGTGGTATTTGCGTATTTTTGTTATGTAATTGAAATATTTTAATCGTAATACCCTTTGGCAGAAAGTACAAAAACAATTTCTTCTGTTACTTCATAAACTATTCGGTGTTCACGATTTATTCTTCGAGACCAATATCCTGCAAGATTATATTTAAGTAACTCGGGTTTCCCCGTACCTTCAAAAGGATATTCTCCCATTTCTTCCAAAAGAATGAGCAACTTTTTTAAGACAGCCTTATTTCCTGATGTTTTATGAAAAGAAATATCCTTTTGTGCTTGTGCAGAAAGTTATAAGATATATGGCATTATAAACCTAAAAATTGCTTTAAATCTTCTTTTTTAACACGAATAGAATCACCATTTTCAATTTCTTTTTTACTTCTTTCGATTTTGGCTACAAATTCTGGATTGTAACCCTTTTTTTCATTCGCATTTGTAATTTCAAATTGTATTTTAAAAGCCATCATAACAGCTTTAATAGCCTCAATTTGCGAAATATCGCTTGGATATGCTTTAATATTAATTGCTTCCATTTTATTTATGTGTTTATTAGAAAATGTACCCTCTTTACTTATCTAAAATGTTTTCTAAACTAAAATTACTAAGAATTGGTGACAAACCACAAAGTTAACGATTTGGATTCTTCCACTCATCACAGAAAATTTTTAAATCAAACCATTTATTAGTATTTTCGTTATTCAAGAAATACAAATAAAACTATTCATCATGCTAAAAATCACTAAGAATGCCTTGTTTTTGGCTTCTTTGGCATTCCTAACCCTAACTGCCAAAGCCCAAGACAAAAAAGGAGACACCAAAACCCCTCCGCCCACAATTACACCACCCAAACCTGCCGAAGCACCCAAAACAGGTCCAAAACCTTACAAAGAGGTAATTACTGACAAAGCAAAGACTTCAAAAGGGCTTTTTACGGTGCATAAAGTAGAAGACAAGTACTACTTTGAAATTCCAGATTCTTTGATGGGTCGTGAGATTATGACGGTTACTCGTATCTCAAAATCAGCTACAATTCCTGGCACTTATGGAGGAGAACAATTGAACCGTCAAGTAATTAATTTTGAGAAAGGTCCTGAAAACAAGGTTTTCTTGCGTGCTATTCAGTACATCAACGTTTCAACAGATTCAACGGCTCCGATGTATAAAGCCGTGAAAAACTCTAATGTTCAGCCCATTGCACAAGCTTTTGACATTAAGGCATTTAAAAAAGATTCTGTTAGTAAAACGGGCGGAACAATTATTGAAGTTACCGACTTTTTCAAGGGCGATAATCAGATTGTTTCATTGCCTCCGTTCACGAAAACTCTCTACAAAATCACTTCGATTGCCGCTGACCGTTCTTATATTCAAGGCATAAAGACATTTCCAATAAATACGGAAATCAAAACAGTAAAAACCTTTAATGGTTTACCTCCAACGCCTTCTTTTGGACCTCCATCTCCAAGTCCGATTCCTTCCGTTAGTATTCCAGCAATTGCGGTTTCGGGTGCGGTCACAATGGAAATAAATACATCCATGATTTTGTTGCCAAGAGAATCAATGAAGCAACGTTATTATGACCCAAGAGTAGGTTATTTTGCCAATGGATATACCGTTTTTGAAGAAGGAGGACAACGTACTGAAGACCGTACTTTTGCTGTTAGATGGCGTTTGGAACCTAAAAATGCCGAAGATGCAGCCAAGCAAAAGCGTGGTGAATTGATTGAACCAAAGAAACCAATCGTATATTATATCGACCCTGCAACCCCTGCAAAATGGAGAAAATACTTAAAATTAGGCGTAGATGATTGGCAAAAAGCCTTTGAAGCCGCTGGATGGAAAAATGCAATCAGAGGTGAGATTTTGGCGGATAATGACACTACAATTAGCTTGGAAGATGCTCGTTATTCAGCCATTCGTTATTTCGCTTCGGATATTGAAAATGCTTACGGACCTAATGTAAACGACCCACGTTCGGGCGAGATTTTGGAGAGTCATATCGGTTGGTATCACAACGTTATGAAACTCTTGAAAAAGTGGTATGTGACCCAAGGTGCTGCCGTTGACCCAAGAGCAAGGAAGAATAAATTTGACGATGAATTAATGGGCGATTTAATTCGTTTTGTGTCTTCGCATGAAGTGGGACACACCATTGGTTTACGCCACAATTTTGGTTCAAGTTCGACCATTCCAGTGGAAAATTTGCGTAATCCTGCCTGGATTGCTGCTCACGGACATACCCCATCAATTATGGATTATGCTCGTTTCAATTATGTAGCTCAACCAGAAGATGGAGTGAAGGATTTGTACCCAAGAATTGGCGAGTATGATATTTGGGCTATTAAATGGGCATACCAAACCCTTGATGGAGCAACCGCCGAAGATGATCAGAAATTCTTGAACAAGCAGTTTATTAGTGAATATGCTAAGAATCCGAGAATTTGGTTTGGAACAGAATCTAATCCTTACGACCCACGTACTCAGTCAGAATGTTTGGGAGATAACAATATGTTGGCAAGTGATTATGGTATCAAAAACTTGAAAAGAATCTTACCAAACTTGACGGAATGGACCAAGGAAGAAGCCCAAGATTATGATATGTTAACGGAAGGCTACGGTGAAGTTGTTAATCAATATCGTCGTTATATTGGTCATGTTACGAAAAATGTAGGCGGTGTTTATGAAACGCCAAAATCAACCGATGAGCAAGGAGCAGTATATGAGCCAACGCCAAGAAACATTCAAAAAGACGCTGTTTCATGGTTAAATCGTCAGGTTTTTGACACGCCAACTTGGTTATTGGACGAAAAAATTATGGCAAAAACACGCCCAGATCAAGGCGTTGATGCTATCAGCAGAATTCAAGAGGCAACATTAAACAGTCTGTTTACGGCAGACAGAATGCAACGCTTTATTGAAACAAACGCAAAATTCCCTGCTTCATACAGTATGGATGAGTTATTTACGGACGTACGTACTTCTATTTGGTCAGAATTGCGTTCACGCAAAATGATTGATGCTTCACGCAGAAATTTACAGAAGATTTTTGTGGAAAAAATGATTGCTACCCTGAATGCTACGGGTGCAGCTCAATCATTTAGTTTTGGAGGAAGAGGTAGCGTTGTGCCTTTGGCAGTTGATCCACGCAAAACGGACATTATCTCTGTTACCCGTGGACATTTATCAATCTTGAAAGACGATATTAAAACCGCTTTAATGCTACCTACGATGGACAAAATGAGCAAATATCATTTACAAGATTGTATGTTCCGAATTGGAAGAGCCCTTGACCCGAAATAGGGATTAGGCGGGGTGCGTAACCGATTAGTTACTGGGGATTGGTTCTGAAAATGAACTAATCCCCTTTTTTGTTATATTTGTCTCCAATAAAATTATCAATCAAACCCATGAACAACACAGAAACCCTCACCCCAGACCAAGCCTTTGAAAAATTGGGACTTTCTTTACCGCCTGCCCCATCGCCATTGGGTGTATATAAACCCTATTTAATTGATGGAAAATATCTTTATTTATCAGGACATGGACCCGTTAACGATAATAAGAGCCTAATCATCGGAAGAATTGGAAAAGATATGGATATTGAAGAAGGAAAACTGGCGGCTCGTCAAGTAGGTTTAACAATGCTTTCAACCATCAAAACGCATTTGGGAAGTTTGAACCGAGTGAAA